>PVBP01000030.1 GCA_002995625.1 Lysobacteraceae bacterium
ATCGGCACGACCGAGATCAACGCGACGCAGGTGCAGCGCCGGGTGACGGGCAGCTGCCCGACCGGGCAGTACGTGCGCGTGGTCGCGCAGGACGGCACGGTGACCTGCGGCACCGATGCGACCGGCAGCGGCACGGTGACGAACATCGCGACCGGCGCGGGGCTGACGGGCGGTCCGATCACGACCAGCGGGACGATCGCGGTCGCGCCGGGTGGGATCGGCACGACCGAGATCAACGCGACGCAGGTGCAGCGAAGGGTGACGGGCACCTGCACCGGCACGAACTACGTGCAGCAGGTCAACGCGGACGGCACGGTCGGCTGCGGCCCTGCGCCGACGGCGAGCGGCTGGAGCCTGACCGGCAATGCCGGGACCAACCCGGCGACGAATTTCATCGGCACCACCGACGCGCAGCCGCTTGATTTCAGGGTAAACAATGAGCGTGTTTTCAGCATCGAGCCTAACGGCACAAGTCCAAATCTCACAGCTGGGTTTTCTGGTAACTTGATCACGCCTGGTGTCACTGGAGGTACCATTAGTGGTGGTGGGTTACTCGGCGATCAGAATCGTGTCACGGATGATTACGGGGTTGTCGCTGGTGGTCGTGGCAATCGGGCCGGAAACGATTTTGGCTTGCCTGGCGATGCTCTTGGCGCAACGGTCGGCGGTGGGCTGTCCAACATCGCATCTGGACATCACAGTACCGTTTCTGGTGGCGGCGGGAACATCGCAAGTGCAGGTTTCAGTACCGTAGCAGGCGGTGACTCCAATACCGTATCTGAGTCGTTCGGGGTCTTATCGGGCGGACGATTCAATCGAGTCTCGGCCATTCACGGGGTGGTGGGAGGGGGCACGCACAATACGGCATCAGGTTCGGGTTCGGTCGTGGCCGGGGGGGTTCAGAATTGGGCCCGTGGTCAGGATAGCGTTGTTTCTGGAGGTTTTGGCAACCAGGCGTATGGATTACGGAGTTTCGTTGCAGGTGGCGAGTGGGGTTGGGCCGTCGGGGACTTCGGAGTCGTTTCAGGTGGTGAATCAAATTGTGCTGGCGCTGGATATTCATGGGTTGGGGGCCGTCAAGCGAAAGTTCGGCCAGCCAACGGTCCAACCAGTTTTGGTCCATGCAGCGGCTTGACCTACCCTGGTGGTTCGGGTGATCAGGGCACCTTCGTCTGGGCCGACAGCCAGAACGTCAACTTCGTCTCGACAGGCGAGAACCAGTTCCTGATCCGCGCGGCGGGCGGGATGGCGATCAACACCAATTCGCCACGCGGCACGCTGACCGTGACCGGCGCGGACAAGTGGAGTCCGACGGTCGGCAACGGCTGGGGCGACTTCACGATTGGCGATGCGACGCGCGGGCTGGCAGTCGGGGTGTCGCTGACCGGCGGCGGCGCGGGCACGGTGCGGATGTGGGGCAAGGGCGGCACCGAGAACATCGTGTTCACGAGCGCGACCAATCCCAGCTTCGACACGCTGGTGGTCGCGAGCGCCGGGCGGGCCGGCGTGCGGCGATTCCCGGCGGCGAACGCCTTCGAGGTCGAGGGCAACGCGTCGAAGACGACCGCGGGCGACTGGCTCGCGAACTCGGACGCGCGGATCAAGACCGAGGTGTCCGAGGTGAGCGGCGCGGTCGAGCGGATCCTGAAGCTCAGGCCGGTGACGTTCCGCTACACGCCCGAGTACCGGGCGGCCCATCCGTCGGTCGGGGACGTGGTGTACTGGAACGTGATCGCGCAGGAGTACGCCGAGGTGTTTCCGGAGGCGGTGAAGGGCTCGGGCGAGCACGTGCCGGGGCTGGCGAAGACGGCGGAGAACGAGATCCTGCAGGTCGATCTGCACCCGGCGACGATCACGACGATCGCGGCGGTGCAGGAGCTCGCCGTGCGGCTCGAGCAGGCGGAGACCGAGAACGCCGCGCTGCGCGCCCGCCTCGATCGGCTCGAGGCGCTGATCGGCGCGCGCGTGGAGGGTGCGGTCGAGCGGTGAGCGGCGGTCTGGCGCGATGCCGCCGCGGCCTCAGCCGAGCCGCGCGGCGGCGAGCGCCGCGGCGCGCTCGAGGTCGAGCTGGTCGAGGCGCGTCTTGCCACGCGCGAGCTCCTCGACGATCGCCCACTGGCGGGCGCCGCGCGCCTTCGCCTCGGCGTAGGGCGTGGTCGTGAAGCTGACCAGGCTGTAGCGCGGCACGAAGCGACCGGGCAGGCGCTCGGCGAGAGCGCGCTCGATCTGTTTCTTCAGCAGGAAATCGGGGTCGTCGACGAGGTCGCGCATCTCGACGTAGTTCTCGATCGCCATGTCGGCGATCGCGTCGGCATTCGGCTTGCGGCTGGCCTCGAAGCGGGCGAAGGCGGTCTCGAGGTCGGGCGCCTCGGCGAGCAGCGCATCGAGCGCGACGCAGTCCTCGAACGCGCAGTTCATGCCCTGGCCGTGGAACGGCACGATCGCGTGCGCGGCATCGCCGATCAAGAGCGCGCGGCCGCCGAGCCGCCAGCGGTCGAGGCGCAGCGTGCCGAGCGGCGAGACCGGGTTGCGCGCCCAGTCCTCGTCGAACTCCGGGACGAGCGGCAGGAGATCCGCGAAATCGCGTTCGAAGAGGGCGCGACCCTCGGGGACCGTGCGCACGGTCGCGAAGCTCGGGGCGCCCTCGTTCGGCAGGAACAGCGTGACCGTGAAGGTGCGCTCGGCGTTCGGCAGCGCGATGCCCATGTAGCCGCCGCGCGGCCAGATGTGGAGCGCGTTCGGCTCGATCCGGAAGCCGCCGTCGGCGGCCGGCGGGATCTCGAGCTCGCGGTACGAGTGCCCGAGCGGCTCGAAGCGCTCGCCGAGATCGGCGACGCGCGCCATCGCCTGGCGCAGCGCCGAGCCGGCGCCATCGGCGCCGATCATCGCCGGCGCGGCGATCGCGTGTTCGCGGCCGGAGGTCTCGTCGCGAAGGCGCGCGAGGCCGGCCTCGAAGTCGGCCTCGACGAGACGCTGGTCGAAGTGGAGCTTCGCGCCCGCGGCCTCGGCGGCGTCGAGCAGCGTCAGGTTGAGGCGTCCGCGGTGCACCGACCAGATCACCTCGGAGTCGTCGCGGCCGTAGCGCAGGAGCTCGGCGTGGCCGTCGGTGTGGTGGACCATCCGGCCGCGCATCATCACCGCCTGGTCGAGCACCGGACGCGCGAGCCCGGCCACCCGCAGCGCCGCCATGCCGCGTTCGGCGAGCGCGAGGTTGATCGAGCGGCCGCCCTCGTAGCCGTGGATTCGCGGGTCGGGCCGGCGCTCGTAGACCGTGACCGGCACGCCGCGGCGCGCGAGCAGGGTCGCGAGCAGCGCGCCGGCAAGCCCGGCGCCGAAGATCGTGAGGGAGTTCGGCGTGGTCATGCGGCATGCTCCAGCAGTTGACCGGAGCATCGCGACCTGCGAAAGAACCGGTGTGCCGTAGGAGCGACCGAAGGTCGCGAATCGCGTGGCATTCGGGTTGCCGCGTCGGATGGGTGTTGCGTGGGTCGCGAGCTGCGCTCGCTCCTACGGGTGATCGGATTGGTCGGAACGACCGACGGTCGCGAGGTGCGCAGCGCGGGCGCCATGCTCATCGGCCCCGTGCCCATTCGGCGACGGCCTCGACCAGCCGCACGCAGTCGCCGAAGCTGTTGTAGAGCGGCGTCGGCGCGACGCGGATCACGTCGGGCTCGCGCCAGTCGGCGACGATGCCGCGGGCCTCCAGATGCGCGAACAGCGCGCGGCCGGATTCGCGCGGACCCTTGACCCGCAGCGAGAGCTGGCAGCCGCGGCGCTCGGGCTCGCGCGGGGTCGAGATCGAAAGCACTTCGCCGAGCTCGCGATCGATCGCGTCGGCGAGGAAGCCGGTCAGCGCGAGCGACTTCGCGCGCAGCCGGTCGAGCCCGGCCTCGACGAAGATCGGCAGCGACACGCGCAGCGGCGCGAGCGCGAGGATCGGCGGGTTCGAGAGCTGCCAGCCGTCGGCCCCGGGCGCGGGCACGAACTCGGGGCCCATCCGGAAGCGCGTGGCCTCGTCGTGGCCCCACCAGCCGGCGAAGCGCGGCCGGTCGGTGCGCGCGTGGCGTTCGTGGACGAAGGCGCCGGCGACCGCGCCCGGTCCAGCGTTCAGGTACTTGTAGCTGCACCAGACCGCGAAGTCGGCGCCGGACTCGTGCAGGTCCACCGGCACGTTGCCGATCGCGTGCGCGAGGTCGAAGCCGGCGATCGCGCCCGCGGCGTGCGCGGCGCGCGTGATCGCGCGAAGGTCGAAGCGCTGGCCGGTCCGGTACTGGACGCCCGGCATCAGCACCAGCGCGAGGCGCGGGCCGTGGCGCGCGATCGCGTCGATCACCGCGGCGTCCGAGATCGTGCCGCCCGGCTCGTCGGCGTCGAGCTCGATCAGGCACTCGGCCGGATCGAAGCCGTGGAAGCGGATCTGCGACTCGACCGCGTGCCGGTCCGACGGGAAGGCGCCGCGCTCGATCAGGATCGCAGGGCGCTCGCGCGTCGGGCGATAGAAGCCGACCATCAAGAGGTGCAGGTTGACCGTGAGGCTGTTCATCGCCACGACCTCGTCGGGCCTGGCGCCGGCGATCGCGGCCAGCGGCTCGCGGACGAAGCGGTGGTAGGGCATCCACGGATGCTCGCCACGGAAGTGGCCTTCGACCGCGTGCGACGCCCAGGCGTCGAGTTCGGCCGCGACCGCGTCGCGCACCGCGTGCGGCATCAGGCCGAGCGAGTTGCCGCAGAAGTAGGCCTTCTCGCGGCCGTCCGCGTCGCGCGGGATCGCGAAGCGCGCGCGGAAGCCGGCGAGCGGATCGGCCGCGTCGCGCGCGCGCGCGGCGTCGACGAGCGCCGCGTTCATGCGGCCTCCGCGACGAAGCGCCCGTAGGGCAGCCTGAGCCAGTCGAGCGCGGTGCCGTGGTAGAGCCGCGCCTGCTCGGCCTCGGGCAGCTTCAGTTCGGCGATGCCCCGGCCCGGCTGCTGCTCGCCGAGCGGGAACGGATAGTCGGTGCCGAGCATCACCTGCTCGACGCCGACCGTGTCGATCAGGTAGCGCAGCGCGCGCGGATCGTGGACGCAGGAGTCGAACCAGAGCCGCGGCAGGTACTCGCGCGGGTTGCGCGGGTTGTCGGTCGCGACCAGGTCCGGCCGCATCCGGAAGCCGTGCTCGATGCGGCCGATCGTGTACGGGAACGAGCCGCCGCCGTGCGCGAGGCAGATGCGGAGGTCCGGCAGGCGTTCGAGCACGCCGCCGAAGATCAGGCAGCAGGCGGCGCGGCTCTGCTCGGCTGGCATGCCGACCAGCCACGGCAGCCAGTACTTCGGCATCGACTCCGAGCCCATCATGTCCCACGGGTGGACGAGGATCGCAGCGCCGAGGTCGGCGGCCGCGGCGAAGAAGTCGAAGAGCTCGGGCGCGTCGAGGTTCCACGCGCCGATGTGCGAGCCGATCTGCACGCCCGAGAGGCCGAGCTGCTCGACGCAGCGCTCCATTTCCTGGATCGCGAGCCGCGGCGCCTGCAGCGGCACGGTGCCGATCGCGGCGTAGTGGCGCGGGTGGCTGCGCACGACCTCGGCCATGTGGTCGTTGAGGTGCCGGTGCAGCTCGAGCGCGTGGTGGGGCCTGGCCCAGTACGAGAACATCACCGGCACGGTCGAGATCACCTGCACGTCGACGCCGTGGCCGGCGTACTCGCGCACGCGCAGTTCCGGATCCCACGTGTTCGGCCAGATTTCGCGGAAGAACCTGCCATCTCGATAGATTCGATGGCGTCCCTCGGTGTGGTGGATCACCGGAAAGCGCGGGTCGCCGTACTTCGACGCGAGGTCGGGCCAGTCCGGCGGCAGGATGTGCGCGTGGGTGTCGATCTTGAGCATCGCGGCATTGTAGGCCACGGGCCGCGACGGCCCCGAGGCACCGGGTCGCCCGCGCGCGGCGGGCCGTGCCACCATCGCACTCCCTGCACCCGACGTCCGGAGCGCGTCGCCCGTGGACTTCTGGCAACTCGCGGCGGGGCTCGGTCTGTTCCTGTTCGGCATGGGCACGCTCGAGCAGGGCCTGCGCGAGCTGCTTGCCGGTTCGCTGCGCGAGCTGGTCCGGCGCAAGGCACGGACGCCGCTCCGGGGGCTTGCGATCGGCGCGGTCGCGACCGCGATCCTGCAGTCGAGCACGCTGGTCATGGTGCTGACGCTCGCGTTCGTCGGCATCGGGGTGATCGATCTGCGCAGCGCGATCGGCGTCGTCGCCGGGGCCAACATCGGCACCAGCGCGACCGGCTGGCTGGTCGCGCTGGTCGGCTTCAAGCTCGATCTCGCCGGCGCCGCGTACGGGCTGATCGCGATCGGCGGGATCGGCGCGGTGCTGGCACCGGCCGGGCCGCTGCGCGCGGCCCTCCGGCTCGCGCTCGGGATCGGTCTCCTGCTGCTCGGGCTCGAGTGGATGAAGGATGGCGTCGAGGCGTGGGCCGCGGCCTTCGACGTGAGCCCGTTTGCCGGACTCGGCGTGCTCGCGATGGCCGGGATCGGCCTCGGGCTCACCGCGGTGATCCAGTCGAGCTCGGGCACGATGATGATCGCGCTGGCCGCGCTTCACGGCGGCGTGCTCGACCTCGAAGCCGCGGCGGCGCTGGTGGTCGGCGCGAACATCGGCACCGCAGTGACGACCTCGATCGCCGCGATCGGCGGCACGCCGGACAAGAAGCGCGCCGCGGCGTTCCACGTCGCGTTCAATGCGGTCACGGCGCTGGTGGTCCTGCCGTTCGTCGGCGTGCTGACCGGGACCCTTCGCGCGATCGGCGATCCGCTGATCGCGCTGACCACCTTCCATACGTTGTTCAATGTCGTCGGCGCGGCGCTGTTCGTGCCGTTCGCCGGCCGCATCGCAACGCGGCTCGGGCGCCACTTCGAGACCCGGCCGGAGCTGGTCGGCGACGCGATCCAACGGGTGGCGCCGGAAGAGCCGTCGGCGGGCGTCGAGGCGATGGGCCAGGACCTCGGGCTCGCCGTGGCGCTGGCGGCACGCGCGAATCGCGCGGCCTTCGGCCTCGCCGACGGAACCCAGCCGGCGAACGGCGATGCCGGCCGATTCGCGCGGCTGCGGCAGGCGCTCGCGGCGACCGAGCCCGCCTACGCGCGGCTGAAGCGCCTCGAGGGCGAACTGATCGACTATGCGGCACGGCTGCAGAAGCGCCCGCTCGACGAGGGCCACACGCGCCGGATCGACGACCTGCTCGAGGCGACCCGGCGCGCGGTGCTCGCGGCCAAGGCGATGAAGGACGTCGCGGCCAACTGGCAGGACCTCGGCCAGCGCGGGCTGGCGCGCGTCGCGCCGCTGCTCGAGGCGGTCCGCGCCGAGTCGGCCGCCTTCCTCGACGACGCGGAGGCGGTGCTGCCGAATCTCGACGAGGCAACGCTGGCCGAGGAGATTGCCCGGCGGCACGAGCGCGTCCGCGCCTTCTTCGACGGTCTGATGCGCGACCTCTATCGCGATGCGGCCGAAACGGGTCTCGATGGCGAGGCGCTGTCGTCGCTGCTCAACGTGCTGCGCGAGACGCGGCGTTCGCAGAAGTCGCTGCTGCGCGCGATCGCGCGCTGGCGACTGCCGCACGAGCAGGCCGCGCTGCTCGAGCAGGCCTACGGGTGAGCCGGCGTCGATCGAATCCGGCCACGGCCGGCACGCGGGCCGACGTCAGCGGGCCAGCCACGCCGCGTAGGCGACGTAGGTCGGGATCCCGATCGCGAGGTTGAACGGGAACGTGATGCCGAGCGCGGCGGTGATGCAGCGGCCGGCATCGGCTTCGGGCAATGCGGCCCGGACCGAGGCCGGGGCGGCGATGTAGCTGGCGCTCGCGACCATCGTCCCGAACACCGCGGCTCCGGCCGGCGTGAAGCCGACCCAGTGGCCGACGGTCGTGAAGAGGATGCCGTGCAGGAACGGCAGCACGGTTGCGAAGACCGCGAGCTTGAGCGCGCCGCGCCGCAGCTGCCGGAGCTGGCTCGCCGCGACCATGCCCATGTCGAGCATGAACAGCATCAGCATGCCCTGGAACAGCTGGAAGTACATCGCGTCGATCGCATCGATCCCGCGCTTGCCGGAGATCGCGCCGATCGCGAGCCCGCCGATCAGCAGCACCGCGGTGCGTCCGGTGACGACCTCGCGGATCACCCTGCCGCTGACTCCGCTCGCGCTGCCGCGCGCGAGCGCCAGCCCGAGCAGGATCGCCGGGATCTCGAGCGCGACGACGAGCGCCACCAGGATTCCCTCCGAGGGCTGTCCGAGCCGCTCGGTGAACTGCTGGGCGGCGATGAACGTCACCGCCGAGACCGATCCGAAGTGCGCGGCGATCGCGCCGGCGTTCATGCGCTCCTCGCGCAGGAAGTGGCGTGCCGCGAGGTAGGCGGAGGTTGCGGTGACGAGTCCCGCGACCGTGGTCACGACGACCAGCAGCAGCAGTTCGCCGAAAGGCACCGTGCGCAGCGCGACGCCGCCCTTGAGGCCGATCGACAGCAGCAGGAAGATCGACAGGTAGGCCTGGATCTGGTTCGGGATCTCGAGGTCGGAGCGGATCGCGCGCGCGATCACGCCGAGCCCGAAGGCCAGCACCACCGGCGAGACCAGGTTCGCGACGAGGAGGTCGGTCGAGACCGGCATGCGTCGGGCTCAGGCGTCGGCGTAGCGCGCCGGCGCCGGGTGCACGGTGCCGCAGGCCGGGCAGGTCCGGTGCTCGATCGAGCGGTAGAAGCGCTCGAACACCGCCGGGAACTGGGTCTCGATGTCCTCGAGCGGGAAGCGCTCGGCGTAGACGCGGTGATTGCAGCTGGGGCAGTACCACTCGAGCGCGTCGAGCTCGCCCGCGCGGCGCCGGCGTTCGATCACGAGGCCGACCGATCCGGCCATCCGCTGCGGCGAGTGCGGCACGTTCGGCGGCAGGTAGTACATCTCGCCGGCGCGGATCGGCACGTCGCGCGGCCGGCCGTCCTCCATCAGGCGAAGGACCATCTCGCCCTCGATCTGGTAGAAGAACTCGGGGCCTTCCTCGACGTGCCAGTCGCTGCGCTCGTTCGGGCCGCCGACGATCATCACGATGAAGTCGCCGTCGACGATGCACTTGTTGCCGACCGGCGGCTTCAGCAGGTCGCGGTGCTCGTCGATCCAGCGCGCGAGCGGAAGGGCGGAGGGCCACGTCATGGCATGTCCTGCCGGAAACGGAAGTCCGCGATCTTAGCGATTCCGGATCCAGCCGGCTCCGGCCTGCCGCGGTGCAGCAGGATCAGTAGTCCTCGAGCGAGTTGATCCGGCCGACCCACGCGATGCACTTGAGCTCGATCGCGATCGGGGTCGGCAGCGCGCTGATGCCGAGCGTCGTGCGGCACGGCTGCGCGGTCGTGAAGTGCTCGGCCCAGATCCGGTTGTAGGTCGCGAAGTCGCGCTCCATGTCGGTCAGGTACACGGTCACGTCGACCAGGTCCTCCCAGCGCGCGCCGGCGGCCTCGAGCACGCCGCGGACGTTCGCGAACACCTGCCGGCACTGCGCCGCGATGTCGTACCGGATAAGGCGCCCGTCGGCGTCGTGCTCGTTGCCGGGGATCGCGTCGCTGCCCGGGATGCGCGGCCCGATGCCCGACAGGAACAGCAGGTCGCCGACGCGCCTAGCATGCGGGTACGCGCCGACCGGGGCCGGTGCCGCGTCGGCGTGGATCGTTCGGTTCATGCGGGGCTCCCGATGCAGATGTTGCGGGGTTCGGTGAAGAAGCGCATCGCCTCGAGTCCGCCCTCGCGGCCGACGCCGGACTGCTTCATGCCGCCGAACGGCGTGCGCAGGTCGCGCTGCATCCAGCAGTTGATCCAGACGATGCCGGTCTCGAGGCCCTCGGCCATGCGCCGGGCGACGTCGATGTCGCGGACGAAGACGCTGGCGGCAAGGCCATAGTCGCTGGCGTTGGCGAGCGCCAGCGCCTCGTCGGGTCCGTCGAAGCCCTGCAGGGTCACGACCGGGCCGAAGATCTCCTCGCGGTTCGTGCGCGCGTCCGGGCCGAGCCCTTCGAACACGGTCGGCGCAACGAACCAGCCGCCAGCGCAGCGCCCGTCGAGGCGGACCGCGTGGCCGCCGGCCAGCAGCGTGCCGCCCTCGTCGCGGGCGAGGTCGATGTGGCCGAGCACCTTGTCGCGATGCGCGGCCGAGACCAGCGCGCCGAAGCGCGACGCGGGGTCCACCGGATCGCCGGGCTGCCAGTCGGCGAGGCCGGCGAGGAAGCGCTCGCGGAAGGCCGCGAGGATCGGGCGCTCGACGATCAGGCGCGAGCCGCACAGGCAGATCTGGCCCTGGTTCGTGAAGGCGGCCGCGAGCGCGGTGCGGACCGCGGCGTCGAGGTCGGCGTCGGCGAAGACGACGAACGGGTTCTTGCCGCCGAGTTCGAGCGAGAGCTTGCGGAAGACCGGCGCCGCAGTGGCCGCGATCGCGCGCCCGGTCGCAGTGCTGCCGGTGAACGAGATCGCGCGGATGCCGGGATGCTCGACCAGCGCCTGGCCTGCGGTGGCGCCGCGGCCGTGCACCAGGTTCAGCACCCCGGCGGGCAGCCCGGCCTCGGTCGCGGCCCGGCCGAGCCGATCGGCGCTGGCGGGCGTGACCTCGGAGGGCTTCGCGACCACCGTGCAGCCGGCCGCGAGCGCCGGCGCGATCTTCCACGTCAGCAGGTACAGCGGCAGGTTCCACGGGCTGATGCAGGCCACCGCGCCGAGCGGCTGGCGCAGCGTGTAGTTGATGCCGCGCGGGCCCATCGCGTGCGACTCGCTCGCGAACTGGGTCGCGGCCGCGGCGAAGAAGCGCAGGTTCGCGATCGCGCGCGGGATGTCGACGCGGCGCGCCAGCGCGATCGGCTTGCCGGTGTCGCGCGACTCGATCGCGGCGAAGGCCTCGAAGTCGCGTTCGACGATCGCAGCGAGGCGCTCGAGGAGTCGCGCGCGCTCGTCGGCCGGCGTCGCCGCCCACGCCGGGAAGGCGCGGTTCGCCGCGGCCACGGCCGCATCGACATCCCTCGTCCCGCCGTCCGCGACCTCGGCCCAGATGCCGCCGGTCGCGGGCTCGGCGACATCGAGCACGCCGCCGTCGATCGACGGTCGGCGTTCTCCGTCGATGCAGTGCAGGAACCGGACGCGTTCGGCCATGGCCGAAGCGTATCGCGGGCGCGCGCCGTGCCGCGGCGGTCGATGACAGTCGCGGCGGCCGCGACTACCCTCCGACCATGGGCTTCATCCAGGAACCGCCGCGGCTCGGCAACCAGTACGACGAGGATCCGGCCCTGCGCGCGCTGCTGGCGCGCCGGCTGCCGGCCGACGTGCGACAGGCGATCAAGCCCGAGCTGCGCGAGCTCGGCCACGAGGTCGCCGACTGGTGGCCGGCGCAGGTCGCGCAGCACGCGGTCGAGCCACGCCACGTGCCGTTCGATGCGTGGGGCAACCGGATCGACACGGTCGAGCTCTCGGACTTCTGGCGTCGCGCGCCGGCGCTGGCCGCGCGCTGGGGCCTGGTCGCGGCCGGCTACGAGCCACGCTTCGGCCCGCACGCGCGCGTGCACCAGTTCGCGCTCGCCTACCTCTTCACCGCGTCGAGCGAGATCTACTCGTGTCCGCTCGCGATGACCGACGGCGCCGCGCGCTGCCTGATCGCGTCGGGCAACCGCGCGCTGGTCGAGCGTGCGGTGCCGCATCTCACCTCGCGCGATCCGGCCACGTTCTGGACCTCGGGCCAGTGGATGACCGAGACCGCCGGCGGCTCGGACGTGTCGAACACCGGCACGGTCGCGCGCCCGGACGGGCAGGGCGGCTGGACGCTGCACGGCCGCAAGTGGTTCACGTCGGCGATCGTCAGCGAGATGGCGCTGACGCTGGCGCGTCCGGAAGGCGCGGGCGCCGGCGGGGACGCGCTGGCCCTCTACTACGTCGAGCCGCGCGGCGAGGATGGCCGCTTCCGCGGGCTCGTGATCGACCGCCTGAAGCCCAAGCTCGGCACGCGCAAGTTGCCGACCGCCGAGATCACGCTCGACGGTCTTCCGGCGACGCTGGTCGGCGAGCCGCGCCACGGCGTGCGCCAGATCGCGCCGATGCTGAACGTGACGCGGCTCTGGAACGGCATCGCCGCGGTCTCGCTGCTGCGCCGGGGCTACGCGCTGGCGCTCGACTACGCGCGCCGCCGCCGCGCCTTCGGTCGGCCGCTGATCGAGCACCCGCTGCATGCGCGCACGCTGGCGACGATCGCGTGCGAACTCGAGGCCGGGCTCGAACTCGGCTTCGAGGTCGCCGCGCTGCTCGGTCGCGTCGAGCACCACCCGGCCGATCGCGACGCGGCCGCGCTGCTGCGGATCCTGACGCCGGTCGCCAAGCTTGCGACCGGGCGGATCGCGGTCGCGGGCCTGTCGGAAGTGGTCGAGGCCTTCGGCGGCGCCGGCTACATCGAGGACACCGGCATCCCGACCCTGCTGCGCGACGCGCAGGTGCTGTCGATCTGGGAAGGGACCACCAACGTGCTCGCGCTCGACACCTTGCGCGCGCTCGCGCAGGCCGGCGGTCCGGGAATCTGGCGCGACGCGGTCGAGCGCGAACTCGCCGGGCTGCCGGCGGGAATGTCGGGGACGCGAGGCTCGTGCGCGACGTCGCCGATCGCGCGCAGGCGTGGTTCGCCGCCGCCGGCGCGGATCGAGCGGTCCTCGAGTCCGGGGCTCGCGGGTTCGCGCTGACCCTGGCGCGGGCCCACGCGCAGGCCCTGCTGCTGCGTCGGGCCGTGCACGACGGCGACCCGCGCTCGCTCGCGGTCGCGCGGCAGTTCGCAGCGCTCGGGCTCGACCGCCTGGTCGCGGAGGGTCCGGAGGTCCCGATCGCGGTGCTCGGCGACTGACCGCCGCGCGGCCGTCGGTCTCCGGCGTCAGAAGCGCACGGTGCCCAGCACCATCGGCCCGCGGGTGCGGAAGCGCAGCCGGCCGCTCAGCGCGCTGCGGTCGACCTCGAGGTCGAGGTCGTTCTGCTGCCAGCGCAGCGCGAGGCCGGCGTGGCGGGTCGGGAACCACTCGACCCGCGCGCTGGCGCCGAAGGCATGGCCCGTGACGCTGCCTCCCGGCCGGCGCACCCACGCGGCGCCGAGACCGACGCGCCAGCGTTCGCCGGCGACGCCGACCCACTCGAGGCCGAGCTGTGGCGCCCAGGCCGATTCGGCGAAGTCGAGCGAGAAGTCGTCGCCGAGCCCGGTCGTCTCGACCCGGCCATCGATGCGTCCGTCGACGCGATAGCGGACGAGGCCCAGGCCGACGCCGATCGCCATCCGATCGTCGCTGACCGGGAACCAGGTGTGGCCGACGGTCTCGACCACGACGCGCAGCCGGCCCTCGGCCTCGGCGCCGATCGGCCAGATGTCGTCGCCGACGCGCAAGGTCGTCGCCAGCACTCCGCCGCCGGTCTCGACGAAGGCGAAGCGCCGGGCGTGGAGCTGGTGCTCGCGATCCCACGACAACGCGAACTCGCGGAAGGTCTCGCGGCTGCCGCCGTCGAGCCCCAGGTCCCGGCGTCCCGAGAACTCGTCTCCCGGAAGTCCGGTGCGATCGTCGACGCGCAGGCGCAGGTCGTTGTCCTTCGCGAAGGGGCCGATCGCGACGCGCGCCCGGTCGAGCGGGCGCAGCCCCTCGGGCGCTGCCAGGGCGGGGGCCGCGGTCACCGCCTGCAGCAGTGCCGCGACGAGCCACGCCGCGCGGCGGCGCGTCGACCGATGCCGGCCTCGGCCGTGGACGGAGCTCCCGATCAAAGCGACTGCGTGCGTCCGCCGTCGACCGGCAGGTTGACGCCGTTGACGTAGGCCGCGGCCGGCGAGGCCAGGAACAGCACGGCGGCGGCGATCTCGCGCGGCTCGGCGAAGCGGCCGGCGGGGACCGTCGCCAGCATCGCCTGCTCGATCTCCTCGCGCCGCTTGCCGGCGGCGCGCATCCGGTCCTCGACGATCTGCTCGAGCCGCCGCGTGCGGGTGTACCCGGGCAGCACGTTGTTGACCGTGATGCCGGACGGCGCGAGCTCGGTCGCGAGGGTCTTGGCCCACGACGCGACCGCGGCGCGGATCGTGTTCGAGACCCCGAGTCCGCGGATCGGCTCCTTGACCGAGGTCGAGATCACGTTGACGACGCGGCCGTAGCGGGCCCGGCGCATCCCGGGCAGCACGGCCTGAAGCAGGGTCTGGCCGGCGAGGAGATGCTGGCGGAACGCCGCCTCGTAGGCCTCGATCGGCGCGGCGTGGGCCGGACCGCCCGGAGGACCGCCGGAGTTGTGGACGAGGATCGTGACCGGGCGCACGCTCGCCAGCGCCTCGACCTTGGCGGCGAGCGTGCCGAGATCGGACATGTCGGCCTCGATCCACGCGTGTGCCTGGCCCTCGCGGGGGCGCGGCAGCGCCGCGGCGGTGGCCTCGAGCGACGCCGTGGTCCGGGCGAGGACCGTCACGTCGGCACCGTGCGCGGCGAGCAGTTCGGCGCTGGCGCGACCGATGCCCTCGGTGCCGCCGCCGACCAGCGCGTGCTGGCCGGCCAGGTCGAGATCCAGCATCGTCGCGCTCACCACGGCGCCTGTCCGGGTCGCGACACCAGCGCGACCGCCGAGACCACGCCGCCGACCAGCATGCACCAGCCGAGCACCATCGCCGGCGCGGCGAGACCGCGCAGGCCACGGTCGGTCGAGCCGGCCCAGCCGCGCAGCAGGACCCAGCGAAGGAAGGTCGGCGAGAAGAACCAGCCGCCCTTGCCGTGGTGCTGGTCGCGGTCCTGCAGGTGACGGTAGGTCAGCGGGCCGAAGATCAGCCAGCCGGTCAGGCCCGCGGTCCAGACCGCGAGGCCGGTCAGCAGCACGATCATCCAGCCGGCGACGCTCATCGGTCAGAACTCCGCGTGGCCGGGCACGCGCGGGTAGGGGATCGCGTCGCGGATGTTGGAGAGGCCGCACAGGTAGACGATCAGGCGCTCGAAGCCGAGTCCGAAGCCGGCGTGCGGCACGCTGCCGTAGCGGCGCAGGTCGCGGTACCACTCGTAGTGGGCCGGCTCGATGCCGAACTGCGCCATGCGCCGGTCGAGCACGTCGAGCCGCTCCTCGCGCTGGCTGCCGCCGATGATCTCGCCGATGCCGGGGGCCAGCACGTCCATCGCCGCGACCGTGCGGCCGTCGTCGTTGAGCCGCATGTAGAAGGCCTTGATCGCCTCCGGGTAGTTCATCACGACGACCGGGCCCTTGACGTGTTCCTCGGTGAGGTAGCGCTCGTGCTCGGTCTGCAGGTCCGCGCCCCATTCGGCGGGGAACTCGAAGCTGCGGCCGGAACGCTTCAGGATCTCGATCGCCTCGGCGTAGTCGATCCGCGCGAACGGCGTCTCGACCAGACGCTCGAGGCGCGAGACCACGGTCGGCTCGTTGCGCTCGGCGAAGAAGCGGAGGTCGTCGCCGCGCTCGTCCAGCACCGCCCGGAACACGTACTTGAGGAAGCGCTCGGCGAGGTCGGCGTCGGCGGCGAGGTCGGCGAAGGCGATCTCGGGCTCGATCATCCAGAACTCGGCGAGGTGCCGCGAGGTGTTCGAGTTCTCGGCGCGGAAGGTCGGACCGAAGGTGTAGACGCGCGAGAGGGCCAGGCAGTAGGCCTCGACGTTGAGCTGGCCCGAGACCGTCAGGAAGGTCTCGCGGCCGAAGAAGTCGCGCGAGAAGTCGACCGCGCCGGCCTCGGTCCGCGGCAGGTTGGCGAGGTCCAGGGTCGAGACGCGGAACATCTGGCCGGCGCCCTCGGCATCGCTCGCGGTGATGATCGGCGTGTTGACCCAGACGAAGCCTTCCTCGTGGAAGAAGCGGTGCACGGCCTGGGCCGCCGTGTTGCGAACCCGCGCGACCGCGCCGAAGGTGTTCGTGCGCGGCCGCAGGTGGGCGACCTCGCGCAGGAACTCGAGCGTGTGCGCCTTCGGCTGGATCGGGTAGGTCTCGGGATCGTCGACGTCGCCGACCAGCACCACCTCGGTGGCCTGGATCTCGAGCGCCTGGCCCTTGCCCTGCGAGGGTGCCAGCACGCCGCGGGCGATCACCGACGCGCCGGTGGTCGCGCGGCGCACGTCGGACTCGTAGTTCGGCAGCGTGGCCGACGCGACGACCTGGATCGGGTCGAAGCAGGATCCGTCATGCAGGGCGATGAACGAGAAGCCGGCCTTGGAATCGCGGCGGGTACGGACCCAACCCTGGACCGTGATCTCGCGGCCGGGTGCGATGGTTCCGGAAAGCGCGTCCTTGACGCTGACAGTCGGCATGGGCGTGTGCGGGAGAGGGGACCGGGGGACGACGGGACAGGCGCGTCGCGAGGCAAGCCCGGGATGATAGTCGATGGGCCTGAACGGGCCGCCCAGCGGACGCCGTCGCCGCAGCCGGCCGCGTGCGGCTGCCGCGGTGCCGTTGGTAACATCGCGATCCCTTCCCGGAGGTCCCCGACTGCGATGGCGATCGCCCTGACCGAAGCTGCCGCCCGGCGCGTCCACGAGTTCCTCGGGCGTCGGCCTGGCGCGATCGGGCTTCGGTTCGGCGTGCGTCGCACCGGCTGCTCGGGTTGGGCCTACGAAGTCGATCTGGCCGACGCGATCGCGGCCGACGACCAGGTCTTCGAGTCGCAGGGTCTCAAGGTCGTCGTCGATGCGAGGAGCCTGCCGGTCGTCGACGGCACCGAGATCGACTTCGCGCGCAAGGGACTCGACGCCGAGTTCGTGTTCCGCAATCCCAGGGTCCGCGCCGAGTGCGGCTGCGGGGAGAGCTTCACCGTCGAGTGAGGCGGCGGGGCGGCCAGGCCGGCGCGCCCGTGTCGATCCGCCCGGGCGCGGGGTCTCGGCACGGGCGGGCATCGCACGGAGCATCGTGACCGGAGAACCGACGTTCTCCATCGGTGGACCGTTCCCCGCGGAATCGGGACTTGCGTGCGCTTCGAGTCGATGTTCTCCACTGGTTTCCCATGACCTCTGCGGCCAGGCGGAAGCCTGGTCGCGATCGCAAGGTTTTGTATGTAAAGGGATTTTTTGTTCCGGTCGGAGCCCGGCTCGAAGTTCGCGGTTGAGCCGGGAGCGTGGATCGCCTAACATCGGATGGCCGGCGGGTCTCCGGATCCGGTCCGGTTCCTTGCCTCACCGCATCCGGCGGGAGGCCGATAGTCCACAAGGAGCAACCATGCGTCACTATGAGGTCGTGTTCCTGGTCCACCCGGACCAGAGTGAGCAGGTCCCCGCGATGATCGAGCGCTACAAGGCCTTGATCGAGGGGGACGGCGGGAAGATCCATCGTCTGGAGGACTGGGGTCGGCGGCAGCTGGCCTATCCGATCCAGAACCTGGCGAAGGCGCACTACGTGCTGATGAACATCGAGTGCTCGCAGGGCGTGCTGAACGAGTTGCAGGCGGGGTTCCGCTTCAACGATGCCGTCCTGCGCCACCTGATCATCGGCCGCGACGGCCCGGTCGTCGAGATGTCGCCGATCATGAAGCAGAAGGACGAGAAGCCCGAGCGTCGTCGCCGTGACGACGAGGCCGGCGCCGAGTCCGAGTCCGCCGCGGGCGACGAAGCCCGCGCCGCCTGATCGCCAGAGGATCCAAGACGATGAGCAAGTTCTTCCGACGCAAGCGGTACTGCAAGTTCACCGCCGAAGGCATCACCGAGATCGACTACAAGGATCTCAACCTGCTGCGCCAGTACGTGACCGAGACCGGCAAGATCATCCCGAGCCGTCTTTCCGGCACCAAGGCCCGCTACCAGCGGCAGCTCTCGAACGCGGTCAAGCGCGCGCGCTACCTCGCGCTGATCCCGTACTGCGACGCGCACTGAGGGAGATCACGACGATGGAACTGATCCTCCTCACCAAGGTCCGCAACCTCGGCGCGCTCGGCGACAAGGTCAAGGTTCGCCCCGGCTACGGGCGCAACTACCTGGTGCCGCAAGGCAAGGCCGTTCCGGCGACCCCCGCGAACGTCGCCGAGTTCGAGAAGCGTCGCGCCGACTACGAGGCCAAGGCGGCCGCGCTGCACAACGATGCCGAGGCCCGCAAGGCGCGGCTCGAAGGCCAGCAGGTCGTGATCAAGGCGAACGCCAGCACCGAAGGCAAGCTCTACGGTTCGGTCGGTCCGCGCGACATCGCCGAGGCGTTCACCGCCGCCGGCCTGCCGCTCGAGAAGAGCGAGGTCGTGCTGGCCGAAGGGCCGATCCGCCGCACCGGGGAGTTCGAGATCCCGATCACCCTGCACGCGGACGTGTCGACCACGATCAAGGTCATCGTCGCCGCCGAGTAGCGCGATCGCTGACCGACGGTCGATTCCCCGGGATCGACCGCATGTTTGGCCCGCCGACGAGCCAGAGGGCGCGTCGGCGGTGCGGGGCCGAAGGTCCCGCGCGCGGACCGCGCGGCAGCGCGGTTCGCGGCGCAAGGTTCCGACGCTCCCCTGGCGTCGGGCGCAGCGGGTGCCGTCGCGCGAGCGGCGGTCCCGACGCAACGACTCTGCCGGTTCGTGCTCCGGCAGTGCTGCTTCCAGGGACATTCGGCCGCCGCTGACCCCGGCGGCCGTTTTTTTTTCGCCGTTCGTTCCCCGTCCCAGGAAATGGGACGCGGACCTGCCATCGTCCGAAGCGATGTCGACCGATCGCGCCCCGCCCCGAGATTTCCCGGACTTGTCCACAGGCTGGTCCCAGCCTGTGCGATGACAACCTCCGGGCGATCGATATGCTGACCGGTCTTCGCGTCCGACCGCGACGACGAGCCCCGTAGCCCTCATGTCCGCAGTCCTCCAGGACCCCCCATCCGGCAAGCGCCTCGAGGCGCTGCGCGTGCCACCGCATTCGATCGAGGCCGAGCAGGCGGTCCTCGGTGGGCTGATGCTCGCGCCCGAGGCGTGGGACCGCGTCGCCGACAAGATCGGCGAGACCGACTTCTACCGCCGCGACCACCAGCTGATCTTCCGCGCGATCCGCGAGCTCAACCAGCGCGGCATGTCGGCCGACGCGGTCACGCTCGGCGAGTGGTTCGAGACCCAGGGACTCGCCGAACTGGTCGGCGGCTCGCGCTACGTGATCGAACTCGCCAACGCGACGCCGAGCGCCGCCAACATCGTCGCCTACGCCGAGATCGTGCGCGAGAAGTCGGTGCTGCGGCAGCTGATCGACGCGGGCTCCGAGATCGCCGGCAACGCCTTCCAGCCCGACGGCCGCGCCGTGCAGGAGCTGGTCGAGACCGCCGAGCGCAGGATCTTCGAGATCGCCGAGGCCCGCGCGCGCGGCCGCCAGGGCTTCGTGCCGATGCACGACGCGGTCAAGGAAGCGTTCCGGCTGCTGCAGGACCGCTATGACAACAAGGGCGCGGTCACCGGACTGCCGACCGGCTTCGTCGACCTCGACCACATGACCGCGGGCCTCCAGCCGGGCGACCTCATCATCCTCGCCGCGCGGCCGTCGATGGGGAAGGCGCAGCCGCTCGACGCCCGAGTCCGCACCCGCACCGGGTGGAAGACGATGGGCGAACTCGAGGTCGGCGATGCGCTCGCCTCGATCGACGGTCGCCCCTCGATCGTCACCGGCATCCATCCGCAGGGCGTCCGGCCGGTCCATCGGATCCGCTTTTCCGACGGCCGCTCGACCGAGTGCTGCGACGAGCACCTGTGGCGGGTCCACTGCCGTCACTGGGCCGAGCCGCGGGTACTGAGCACGGCCGAGATCCGGGTCCTGCTGACGCGGAAGCGCTACCAGGGGCGCCTGTGGATCGATCGTCACGACGGACGGTTCGGACACTCGGACCCGCTGCCGGTCGACCCGTGGCTGCTCGGCTGCCTGCTCGGCGACGGCAACCTGACGGGTGGCGGATCGGTGCGCTTCGCGACGGCCTCGCCGCGAATCCGGGAGCTGGTCGCCGAGCGCGCCGGGCCCGGGCTCGAGGTGACGCACGCGGGCGACTACGACTACCGCATCGTGCGCCGCGACCGTGGGCGCGTGCCGGGGCATCTCGGCGCGCAGCCCAACCCGCTGCGGGTCGCGCTCGAGGTCTTGGGTCTGTCCGGATTGCCCAGCGACCTGAAGTTCATCCCGCGCCCGTACCTGGAGGCTGGCCGCGAGCAGCGGCTCGACCTGCTGCGCGGACTGCTGGACACCGACGGGTGGGTCGAGCGGTGGGGCAGCGTGCGCCTGTCGACCACCAGCCGTCGGCTGGCCGACGATGTCTGCGAACTGGTGCGCTCGCTCGGTGGCTGGTGCTCGGTGACCAGCAAGCAGCCCCATTTCCGGAACGTCGCCGGACTGCGCGTGCCCGGCGCCACGGCCTACGTCTGCCACATCTCCCACCCCGAGCCCCGTTCCCTGTTCCTGCTCGCCGACAAGCAGTCGCGCGCGCCGGCGCGGTGGCGCCGCCAGAAGCGGCTCACGATCACCGCGATCGAGCCCTCGCGCGAGGCGCCGTGCCAGTGCATTTCGGTCAGCCATCCCAGCCGGCTATACGTCACGGACGGCGATGTGGTCACGCACAACACCGCCCTGGCGCTCAACATCGGCGAGTACGCCGCGCTCAAGACCGGCAAGGCGGTCGCGGTGTTCTCGATGGAGATGTCGGCCTCGCAGCTCGCGTTCCGGCTGATCTCCTCGCTCGGGCGCATCAACCAGCAGAACCTGCGCACCGGCGACCTCGCCGACGAGGAATGGCCGCGGATCTCGAGCGCGATCGCGATGCTGAAGGACAGCCGGATCTTCATCGACGACACCCCGGCGCTGTCGCCGCTCGAGCTGCGCTCGCGCGCGCGGCGCCTGAAGCGCGAGCAGGACCTCGGGCTCATCATCGTCGACTACCTGCAGCTGATGCAGGTGCCGGGCAACCAGGAGAACCGCGCCACCGAGATCTCCGAGATCTCGCGCAGCCTGAAGGCCCTGGCGCGCGAGCTCGGCGTGCCGCTGATCGCGCTCTCGCAGCTCAACCGATCGCTCGAGCAGCGCCAGGACAAGCGGCCGGTGATGGCCGACCTGCGCGAGTCGGGCGCGATCGAGCAGGACGCCGACGTGATCCTGTTCATCTACCGCGACGAGTACTACCACCCGGAGTCGGCCGAGAAGGGCAAGGCCGAGGTCATCATCGGCAAGCAGCGCAACGGGCCGACCGGCAAGATCGACCTCGTCTTCCTCGGCCAGTACACCAAGTTCGAGAACTACGCGTCGAAGACCTTCGTCGGGGGCTTCGAGTGAGTCGAGCCGCGGCGGCGACGATCCACCTCGCCGCGCTGACGGCCAATCTGGCCCGGGTCCGCGCGCTGGCGTCGCGCGCGAAGGTCATGGCCGTGGTCAAGGCCGACGGCTACGGCCATGGGCTCGAACGGGTCGCGCGCGCGCTGGCCGACGCCGACGCCTTCGGCGTCGCCTCGCCGCAGGACGGGCAGCGCCTGCGCGCCGCCGGCTTCCGGCAGCGGATCGTCGTGCTGTCGGGCTTCGACGAGCCGGGCGACCTGCCGGAACTCCGGCGCCTCGCGCTCGAGCCGGTGATCCACCACGACTTCCAACTCGAGCTGCTCGAGGCCGAGCGTCCCGGACCGGCCGCGCCGCGGCTTCGCTGCTGGGTCGAGATCGATACCGGCATGCACCGGCTCGGCTTCGACCCCGAGGCGCTGCCGGGCGTGGTGGCGCGGCTCGCGGAGCTGCCGCAGGTCGAGCGCGCGCCGATCCTGATGAGCCACTTCGCGAACTCCGACGTCGCCGACGATCCGTCGAACGCGCGCCAGATGCAGCGCTTCGACGCGGCCGTCGCCGCGCACGACGCCGAGCGCTCGCTCGCGAACTCGGCCGGCCTGCTGCACTTCCCGGGCCACGCCGCCGACTGGGTGCGGGTCGGCGGACTGCTCTACGGCATCTCGGTGATCGAAGGCCGCACCGGCGGCGAGCTCGGCTTCCACCCGGCGATGACGCTCGGGACGCGCCTGATCGCGATCAACCGCGTGCGGGCGGGGGAGTCGGTCGGCTACGCCGGAACCTTCGCCTGTCCCGAGGACATGCCGGTCGGCGTCGCCGCGATCGGCTATGGCGATGGCTACCCGCGCCACGTGGCCTCGGGAACGCCGGTCCTCGTCCGCGGCCGCGAGGTTCCGCTGATCGGACGCGTGTCGATGGACCTCGTCACGGTCGATCTGCGCGGCCATCCGGACGCGCGCGTCGGCGACCCCGTGGTGCTGTGGGGTCGCGGACTGCCGGTCGAGCGGATCGCGGCCGTGGCCGGGACCATCGGCTACGAGCTGACCTGCGGCATGACCCGGCGCGTCGCGTTCGTCGAGGACTGGACCTTGCCGGACGGGGCGGGAGCGGGCTGATGGCCAAGGCGAAGACCGCCTACGTCTGCGGCGAGTGCGGCGCGAGCCACGCCAAGTGGCAGGGCCAGTGCGAGGCCTGCGGCGCGTGGAACACGCTGACCGAGTTCCGCGTCGCCCCCGCGTCGGCCGGTCCCGCCGCCGCGGCCGGGCGCAGCGGCTACGCGGGCGCCGCCGGCGCGGCCGCGATCACGCGCCTCGATCGCGTCGCCGCGGCCAGCGAGACCCGGCACGGCGTCGGCATCGCCGAGTTCGATCGCGTGCTCGGCGGTGGCCTCGTCGAGGGCTCGGTGGTGCTGATCGGCGGCGACCCGGGCATCGGCAAGTCGACGCTGCTCTTGCAGACCCTCGCCGGCCTCGGCCGCGAGCGCCAATGTCTCTACGTCAGCGGCGAGGAGAGCCTCGCCCAGCTCGCGAACCGCGCGGCGCGGCTCGGCCTCGACACCGCCGCGCTCGACGCGCTGGCCGAGACCTGCGTCGAGCGCATCGCCGAGGCGATCGTCGCGCACCAGGCGCGCGTGGTCGTGGTCGACTCGATCCAGACGATCTGGACCGAGCTCCTGACCGCCGCGCCCGGCTCGGTCAGCCAGGTGCGCGAGGCCGCCGCCCGGCTCACGCGGCTCGCGAAGGAGACCGGCACCAGCATCTTCCTGGTCGGGCACGTCACCAAGGAGGGCGGCATCGCCGGCCCGCGCGTGCTCGAGCACATGGTCGACGCGGTGCTCTACTTCGAGGGCGAGAGCGGATCGCGCTTCCGCGTGCTGCGCGCGTTCAAGAACCGCTTCGGCGCGGTCAACGAGCTCGGCGTGTTCGCGATGACCGACAAGGGCCTGCGCGAGGTGCCGAATCCGTCGGCGATCTTCCTCGCGCACCACGAGCGCGACCAGCCGGGCTCGGCGATCATGGTCACGCGCGAGGGCACCCGGCCGCTGCTGATCGAGGTCCAGGCGCTGGTCGACGCCTCGCCGCTCGCGAACCCGCGCCGGGTCGCGCTCGGGCTCGAGCAGAACCGGCTCGCGATGCTGCTCGCGGTGCTGCACCGCCACGGCGGCGTCGCCGCCTACGACCAGGACGTGTTCGTCAACGTCGTCGGCGGCATCCGCGTGCAGGAGACCGCGGCCGACCTGCCGGTGCTGCTCGCGGTGCTGTCCTCGTTCCGCGACCGGCCGCTGTCGCGCAAGCTGGTCGCCTTCGGCGAGGTCGGGCTCTCGGGCGAGATCCGCCCGGTGCCGAACGGCGAGGAGCGCGTCCGCGAGGCCGCGACCCACGGATTCACCCGCGTGATCCTGCCGCGCGCGAACGCGCCGAAGAGGAAGCCGGGCGAGCTCGAGCTGGTGCCGGTCGACACGCTGGCCGAGGCGATCGCGGCGCTGTAGCGGCCGCTCTCGGGACGCGCGTCCTGCGCGCCTCTCGAGCCGCGGGTTCGGCGCAGGTCGGGCCGCCGTCCGACCGATCGATCGCTCGCCGCGATGGCCCGGCGAGGGGGAGCGGTCACTCGCTCGCCTCGCAGTCCTTCGTTCGACCGTCTGCCAGCACGTGTTGCCGGCCGCGCGTTCGATCGTCCGGGGCCGTTCGTCCGGCGGCACCTTGATTCGCTCGGGGGCGCGGCGCTAGCGTCCTTCCGGGCGCGGCGCGACAGGCGCGGGGCGCTTCCGGGGGCGGCATCGATGAGGCACATCACGCGCGGATGCAGGGTTCTCTGGCTCGGGTCGGCCGTCGCGCGGGCCGCCACGCTCGTCGTCGCGCTGGCGCTCGCGCCGGTCGCGGTCGGCAAGGACTTCGCGAACTTCGAGGTGCCGCACGTGTCGCCGGTCGCGCTGACGCCGCGCGCCGACCGGTTGCTGGTGGTCAACACCGCCGACGATCGCCTCGAGGTATTCCGGATCGCGGGCGGACGGCTCGTGCACGACGGCCACCGCGCGTCGGTCCCGGTCGGCCTGTCCCCGGTCTCGGTCCGGGCGCGGGACGACCGAGAGGCTTGGGTCGTCAACCACATCTCCGACTCGATCAGCGTCGTCGATCTCGACACGATGCAGGTCGTGCGCACGCTGCGCCCGGGCAATGAGCCCGCCGACGTCGCGTTCGTCGCGACGCCGGCCGGCGCAAGGGCCTTCGTCTCGCTCGGCCTGCCGAACGAGATCGCGGTCTACGACCTCGCAGATCCCGAGCGGCCGCCGACCCGCCTGCCGATCCGAGGCCACCGGCCGCGCGCGCTCGCGACCGATGGCCGCTCGGTCTTTGCTGCGATCTTCGAGGCCGGCAACGGCACCACGATCGTGCCGCGCGAGCGCGTGTCCTCGGCGCTGAACCCGTATCCCGGAGCGCCGAATCCACCGCCGAACCAGGGCACGGGCTTCGCGCCGGCGCTGGCGACCCCCGGCGCCCCGCGCGAGGGCCTGATCGTGCGCAAGGATCGCGATGGCCGCTGGCGCGACGGCAACCCGGCGATCGGGCAGGGGGACCTGCGCGGCGCCGACTGGAGCGCCGCGGTCGACTGGGATCTCCACCAGCACGCGGTCGCGGTGATCGATGCGGCGAGCCTCGGCGTGTCGTACGTCCGGCGGGTGTTGACGACCCAGACCCAGCTGGCCGTGCGCCCGGCCGATGGCCGCCTACTCGTGATCGGGACCGAGGCGCTCAACTGGACTCGCTTCGAGAGCCAGCTCAATGGCCGCTTCCTGCGCGTGATGGCCGCGGTCGCGGATCCCGCCGGCGCGGGGTCGGTCGAGCGCGTCGATCTGAACCCGCACCTCGACTACACGGCGCCGAGCGTTGCGACCGCCGTTCGGCGCGCATCGGTCGGCGATCCACGCGGCATCGCGACCGACCCGGCCGGCGAGCGGATCTGGATCACCGGCATGGGATCGAACAACGTCGTCGCGCTCGACGGGTCGCTTCGACGGGTGGGGCTCGCGACGGTCGGCGAGGGACCGACCGGGATCGCCCACGACCCGGTGCGCGGCGTGCTTTACGTCCTGAATCGTTTCGAGGGCAGCGTCTCGGTGGTCGCGCTGAAGCCATTCCGGGAGATTGCCCGCGTCGCATTCCCGGATCCGACGCCGCCCGGGATCCGCGAAGGCCGACCGTTCCTGTACGACACCCACCGCACGTCGGGGACCGGGCACGTCTCGTGCGCGAGCTGCCATGTCGATGCCCGGATGGATGGCCTGGCCTGGGATCTCGGCGACCCGTCGGGAGCGGTCAAGGCCTTCAACATGACCTGCAATCTCGGCCTCGGGCCGCTCCTCGGGCAATGCAACGACTGGCATCCGATGAAGGGGCCGATGACCACCCAGACGCTGGTCGGCATCGTCGGCACCGAACCGCTCCACTGGCGCGGCGACCGCGAGAACCTCGCCGCCTTCAACCCGACGTTCACGAAGCTCCTCGGCGCCGACCGCCTGCTGACCGCCGACGAGATGCGCCGCTTCGAGACCTTCGTCGCGACGATCCGTTTTCCACCCAACCCGAACCGGGACCTCGAAGACCGGCTTCGCGGCGCGGTCACCGTGTCCGGCGGAACCGGGGATGCCGTCAACGGCGAGCGCCTGTTCCGAACCGCGATCACGTCCCAGGTCACGACCTGCGTGCAGTGCCACCGCCTGCCGACCGGCCACAACGAGGCCGTGATCTCGGCCAATCTCCTGCGCACGCCGCAGGGCTCGAAGGTGGCGCAGCTGCGCAACCTGTGGGAGAAGACCGGCTTCGATCGATCGGCGCCGGGCGGGAGCGATCGCGGCTTCGGCTTCGCGCACGATGGCGCGAGCGACACCCTGTTCTCGTTCCTGTCGTTGCCGGTGTTCACGTTCCCGGCGGGGCCGGTCGGCGTCCAGAACCGTCGCGACATCGAGGCCTTCCTGCTCAGCTTCCCGAACGGCACCCACGCCGGCATCGGCGCCCAGTTGACCCTCGCGCGTGCGCCGGCCTCGGCGCCGGACGAGGCGCGGCTCGACGCAATGCTTGCCGTGTCGCGCTCGCGCCAGGCCGGTCTCGTCGCCCGCGTCCGCGAGGGCGACGCGGTCCGCGGCTACGTCCATCTCGGGGGCTCCGACTGGCAGGCCGATCGCCGCGCCGAGCGGGTGACGACGGAAGAGCTCAGGGCTCGCGCGACGGCGGCGACGCCGGTGACCTTCACCGTCGTCGTCGCCGGAACCGAATGGCGCCTCGGCGTCGATCGCGACCGCGACGGGGCCTTCGACCAGGACGAGCTCGACGCCGGCACCGATCCGGCGGATGGCCGCTCGCGGCCCGGGACCTGAAGGCGCCCCGGACTGCGATGCCGAACGCGCGCGCCGTCCCAGCGCTCGTTTCGCTCAGAGCGGCGTCTCGAAGCCGTCGCGGAACACCTCGTACTGGTTCTCGTGCGCGCCGATGTCGTAGTGGGGTCCGTTCTGGCGCGGAAGGCCGCCGACGTCGAGCGGGCCGAGGACCACGTCCATCGACCCCGCGTCGATCAGCGGCGAGCCCGTCGCGAGCCGGAAGTCGTAGGCGAGCCCGTTGACGAAGCTCGGATTGACGCCGACCAGATTGTTCGCCTGCGAGGTCGGGGTGCCATTGAGCACGCCGTAGGCGTTGTTGAACACATCGTGCGGGGCCCCTGCCAGCAGCAGGTCGGCGGTCTCGTTGAAGAACAGCGCGTTGTTCGCGATCCACTTGACCGCCGAACCGGAGACCCGCAGCCCGCCTCCGTCGCCGCAGGTGCTCGACGGACAGGTGTTGAGCGCCACCGTATTGCCGACCAGGTAGAGCCGGGGGATCGCGAGCGGCGAGTTCACGATGATCTCGCCGGCGCACGCCTGGAGGGCGCAGGTGTTGCCGAAGATCAGGTTGTTCCGGATCTCGAGGAAGCCGCCGATGGTGCCGATCGACAGCCCGGCGGCCCTGCTCGTGCTCTGGTTCTCGCGCACGATCACCCGCTCGAGGGTCACGTTGCCGGCGAATCCGGTGCCGCCGCCCGCGCCGGCGCCGAGGAGCAGGCCGCCGACGTCCGATCCGGAGCCATTGCGGACGGTCAGGTTGCGCACCGTGATCGAACCGGTGGTCCCCGAGTTCCCGAGGGCCCGCAGCACGATCCGGCTGCCGCTCCCATCGAGCACCGTCAGCGCCGGATCCTGCTGCTGAAACACGCAGTCGGCCATTCCGACGCCAACCCAGCCACCTTCGATCACCAGATCGAAGTCCTGCGACGTGAAGTAGTTGAAGGCGATCGCGCCGCTCGTCGCCGCATAGACCCCGGTCTCGATCCGGATGAGGTCGTGCTCGCCATTGGTGGCGGCCGTCGCGAGCGCGCTCTGCAGCTCGGCGACGGTGTCGACGCAGAAGGTCGCGGCCTCGGCCGCGAACGCGCACGCGGCGCCGACCAGGATCGCCAACCGCCTGAACCACGATGCCATGGGAAGTCTCCTCATTGGGTGGGTGCCGGTCATGGATGCGCGAGGACCGGGAAAGCGAACGCCCGGGCGAGGCATCGCGGCCAGATCCGGGACGGGCAACGGCCGACCGCGCCGCGCCGCCGACGCGGGACGGTCGCCGCGCCGGCCCCGCGCCGGCCCCGCGAGGCCGTTGGGACACCGCCTGACCGGCGAACCCCGGGCAGGGAGCGCCGATCGATCGCTCGAGGCGACGAAGGCGGGCGCGAGTCCGGACGCGAGCGGGACTTGCGGCTTGGAGGCGCGCCGCGTGCGCGTCCAAGCCCGGCTGCCGTGAACCGGTCAGGGTTCGAAGCCGTTCGAGAACAGCGGGTCCGGGTTCGGGTCGCAGCCGACGTTCGGCACGTGGACGGCCTTCAGCGCGAAGCGCCCGTCGGCGGACTTCGCCTCGGGCGCATGGCGCGCGCGGGCGTCGAGCGCGAAACGCCCGCAGGCGCTGACCGCGAGCGGGCGCAGGGTCGCGTCGATGCGGAAGCGTGCCGGTGGCTCGGGCGCATCGGCTGCGAACGCCGGCGCGCCGGGCAGGATGGCGAGCGCGATCGCGATTGCGCGCGCGCGGCGGGACGCCCGGGGTCGGCAGCGGGCAGCGGCGGGGCCCATCCCCGTCGAACGGCCGTCGCGGCGACCCGCCATCTCAGCGAACTCCGGCATCGCGCGCGCCGAGCAGGGCCTCGAGGCGGTCGAGGCGCGCCCGCAGCGCGGCGTTCTCGGCTTCGAGCGCCGACATGCGCTCGTTCTGGCCGCCGTCGATCGCCGTGCTCTCGGCCCGAAGTTCGCGCAGCGCCTCGACGGTCAATGCCTCGAACCCGCGCGGCCCGACGGTCCAATAGCCGTCTTCCGTCCGGGCGATCCACTCCGGAAAGACCGTCCCGACCTCCTGGGCGATGAAGCCGATCTGCGGCCCGGCGAGGTACATCGCTTTCGGCGTCATGTCGGGTCGGTACTCGAAGCGAACGCCGCGCAGCATCAGCAGCCGGTCGAGTGCCCCGTCGAGCGGCGCGACGGCGGTCTTCAGGCGCGCGTCGGAAGGCGCGGACCACGGCCCGCCTCCCGGCTTGACCGCGTCCGCGGTCACGACGAACTGGCCGTTGCTCTCGAGCATGATGCGGTCGACGAAAGTTGTGCCGTCGTACTGGGCGATGTAGAAGCGCGCTGCGCCGGCGGTCGGGATCATCGCGAGGTTGATGCCGCGGCCGTGGGACGCCGTGCGCAGGTAGATGTCCGTGTTCTGATCGACGGTGCCGCGGCTGCGGAACACCGCGTCGATGCCCGGCGGAATCGTGTTGATGTTGAGACCGAATCCCCCGTTGGCCCGCACCAGGAACTGGTTCGAGCCCGACGACATGAAGTCGCTGTCGGTGCTGTCGGCCCAGACGAAGGTGCCGATGTCGCCGTTGCCGCCGGGATAGACGAGATCGCTGCAGGCATCGCCCTGGCCGAAGTAGGCCGACGGTCTGACCTTGGCGCGCCGCCCGCCCGTCCACGAGTAGGGCGCGCCGGCGCAGGAAAGCTGGCCGCCACTGACGATGCTGAAGTTACCGAGGGCAACGTTCTGCAGTCCGCCGGCCACGGTCGAGTCCTGACCGAGTGTCTGGTTCAGGGCGCCTCCCGAGATCACGCTTCCGGTCCCGACGGACCGGTTGCCGAAACCGCCGCTGATCGCGCTGCGCATGCCTTGCGCGAGGTTCCCATCGCCACCGGCGATGGTGGTGAACACACCCGACGCGCTGTTGTTCTGGCCACCGCTGACGACCGCGCCGAAGGCCGAAGCCAGATTCCGGTCGCCACCGCCGATCACGGTCGTCTCGGCCGTGGCACTGTTCAAGGTGCCGCCAGCGACGAGTGCATGATTCGCGCTCGCCTGATTCCCCTGCCCACCCGCGACGACGGCCGCCAGCGCGGTGGCCTGGTTGCTGTCGCCGCCGCCGACCACACTGGCCTGCCCGCTCGCCGTGTTGAGGACGCCGCCGGAAACCGTGCTGACCTGCCCGCTGGCGGTATTGACCACACCCCCGCCGACGGTGGCAAAGCCCCGATCCCACAGGGTTCCGCTGCCGTCTCCGGCCAGGTTGTTGTAGCCGCCGCCAATGGTGCCGTAGGCGTCGGTGACGCGATTCGGCGCTTCCGAGCCGAACTGCGGATCGCTGTCGCCGCTCGGCACGCCGCCGCCGGCGATGGTGGCCCCGCGCACGCCGGGGGTGACGAAGTTGGCGCTCGACCCGGCGATCACGTTCGCGGTGATCGGGTCGCCGCCGAACGACTCGGCTGACGGCTCGATCCGCAGGCTCTGGACGTTGCGCGTGCGCACGACGAACGGCTGCGCGTCGGTGGTGCCGATGAAGTTCGTCGCGGGGTCGCTGCCCGAATCCCCGGTCGTGCTCCAGCACGCGCCGATCAGCGGCGCTGCGATCGCCTTCGCGCGCCCGGGGATCTCGGCGAACACGGGCTCGCCGGCGCCCCGCACCGCGACTTCGAGCCAGACTTGGTCGGCCTGGACCAGCGGCAGGTCGACGTCGAGCCGGAAACGGCCGTCACGGACCTCGACGCCCTCGAAGGTCAGCGGCGCGGCCAGCGTCGCGCCCTGCGCCGCGTGACCGAAGGCGGTGAGTTTCAGGTCGTAACGGCCGTTGGCCGGCTGGCCGGCGTCGTCGAGCCGGCCCTCGTAGACGAAGCGCGCGGCGAGCGCCGTGGGGCTGGCGAGGGCCAGGGCGAGCGCCAGCGCGAGAGGGCGGGACAGGGGCTGCGACATCGGATCGGTCCTCCGGGTGGCGTTGGTGGCCCACCGAGGAAATGCAAGATCCGGTCGGAAGCGAACGCGGGTGATCGATACCGGCGGCGGCCGCGGCGACCGCCTGGCGCCGGTCACACCCGCCCGAGCACGATCTCGAGCACGAACTTGCTGCCGAGGAAGCCCAGGACCAGCAGCGCCATGCCGGCGAGGGTCAGGCGCGCGGCGCGCTGGCCGCGCCAGCCCCAGCGCCAGCGGCCGAACAGCAGGATGCCGAAGACCAGCCACGAGGCGATCGAGAACACGGTCTTGTGCGCGAGGTGCTGCGCGAAGAGGTCCTCGACGAACAGCCCGCCGGTGACCAGCGCCAGCGACAGCAGCGCGAAGCCGACGCCGATCAACTGGAACAGGAGGTCCTCGATCAGCGACAGCGGCGGCAGGTAGCGGAACCACTCGACCCGGTGGCGGCGCAGGGCGAGGTCCTGCAGCGCCAGCAGGATCGCGACCACCGCGGCGATGCTGAGGGTCGCGTAGGCGAGCAGTGCGAGCAGCGCGTGGGCCTGGATCTGCCACGGCTCGGCCGAGGCGGTGACCGGCCGGTGGCCGCCGAGCGCGTCGCCGAGCAGGGTCGCGAGCGCGAGC
>PVBP01000031.1 GCA_002995625.1 Lysobacteraceae bacterium
CGACGCCGTTGACCTGCACGTGCCCCGCCGCGATCGCCCGCTTGGCCAGCGAGCGCGTGCGGTGGAAGCGGGCCGCCCAGAGCCAGACGTCGAGGCGGACCGGACGCGCCGCGCCGCCCGCCCGGTCGCCGTCGTCGCGCCCTGCCATCGCGTCGCCTGCCGCGGCTCAGGCGGCCGCGCCGGACCGCCGGCGCGTCAGCCACCACGCGAAGATCCCGGCGGTGACGAACATGATCAGCGAGTAGATCGCAGCCGGGACCGACATCAGGTTGTTCCCGAGCACGTTGAGCGCGATGAAGATCGCGAGCGTGCCGTTGTGGATGCCGATCTCCATCGCGATCGCGATCGCCTGCCGGCGCGGCAGGCGGATCGCCAGCGACAGGCCGTAGCCCGAACCCATGCTGACCAGGTTGAACAGCAGGCACGCGACGCCGACCGTCGCCGCGTAGGCGACCAGCACCTTCCACTCCGCCTGCAGCACCGCCGCGATCAGCAGCGCGAGGACTGCGATCGAGAAGATCTTGAGCGGCTTCTCCATCCGCCGCGCGAAGCCGGTCGCGAAGTGGCGGATGGTCATGCCGATCAGCACCGGCAGCAGGATGATCGCGCCGACCTCGATCACCTTCTTGAACGGCGGCGGCACGTAGGCGTCGGCGTCCATGAACCAGCCGAGCGACAGGCCGACGATGATCGGCAGCGTCACCAGGCACAGCAGGCTGTTGGTCGCGGTCAGCGTGATGTTGAGCGCGACGTCGCCGCGCGCGAGGTGGCTGTAGACGTTCGCGGTCGCGCCGCCCGGCGAGGCCGCGAGCAGCATCAGGCCGACCGCGAGTTCCGGCGGCAGCCGCATCGCGATCGCGATCGCGAACGCCGCCCACGGCAGGATCCCGGTCTGCAGGAACAGGCCGAACAGCACCGCCTTGGGGTAGCTCAGCACGCGCCGGAAGTCGGCAACCGTCAGCGACAGCCCGAGCCCCAGCATGATGATGCCGAGCGCGATCGGCAGGAGGAGGTCGAAGATGATCGAGTCCTGCATCGGGAGGCTCCGGGGCGGTTCCGGATCATTGCCCGGGCGCGGAACGGAGACAAGCACCGCGACCCGGCGGTCGCGCGGGACGATCATCGATCGCGCCAGGCGATCGGCCGGCGCGCGCAACCCGGGACCCGCGCCGGACGCCCGGCCCGACGGCAGGCGTGGCCGTGCGGACCCATCGACCGCGGATTCAGCCGGCCGGCGCGCGGCCCTCGAGGTAGCGCCGACCGGCCTCCATCACCGCGACGAAGGAGCCCTCGTCGCCGCGCCGCACCGCGTCGAGCACGCGCGCCAGTCCCTCCTCGAGCGCGCGGTGCGCGGCAGCGGCGTGCGGGTTCAGGTGCTGGATCTCGAAGTAGAGATGCGGATTCTCGGACGCGACGTCGCGCGCGATCGCGAGCTGGCGATCGAAGGTCGTGCTCGAGGCCCGCGCCAGCGTCTCGGCCATCGCCTCGGAACCGGCCAGCGCGGAGAAGAACGCGATGTTGACGAGGTGGGACAGGCCGAGCACGTAGCCGATCAGCCGGTCGTGTTCCTCGAGCGTCAGGTCGACCGGGACCGCGAGCGTGCCGGCGAAGAGCGCGCGCGCGGCCGCGGTCGCCTCGGGCACCCCGACGTCGACGAAGATCACGTGGCGGCCGGCGAGCACGTTGGCCGAGGGTCCGAACATCGGGTGGACGCTGGTCACGCGAACGCCGGCCTCGCGCATCGCGACCAGCCCCGCGGCGAGCGGAGACTTGAGCGAACCCAGGTCGAACACGATGCCCGGGGGCTTCAGCTCCGCGAGCCGCTCGAGCACTTGGGCAGCGATCCGGAGCGGCGCGGCGACCACGATCAGATCGTGGTCGAGCGCCCCCGCTTCCAGCGCCGCGCGCTGCGGGAACTCGTCGAGGCTCGGCGCCGGGTCCGCGATCTCGACCGCGAATCCCTGCGCGTCGAGGAAGCGCGCGAACCAGCGGCCCATCCGACCTGCGCCGCCGACGACCAGCGCGCGGCGACCGCTGCCGCCGCCGGTCGCGCGCACGCGGTCCTGCTCCTGCCGCGCGAGCGAGGCCTCGATCAGCTGGCGCAGCAGCCCGCGCGCGAGGTCCGGGTCGATGCCCGCGGCCTCGGCATTGCGCGCGGCACGATCGAGCACCTCGCGCTCGCGCGCGAAGTCGCGCAGCTCGCGACCCGCCGCGCGCTTGATCTCGCCGATCTGGGCGACGAGCCGCTGGCGCTCGGCTGCGAGCTCGATCAGGCGCCGGTCGGTCTCGTCGAGTCGGTCGCGAAGGGTCTTGAGGTCCATGGCCGGGCAGTGTCGCAGGGCACGGCCCGACGGTATCAGCGCGGCCTCGACCGCGGGATCGATCCGCAGCCGCGAGGCGCCGCGGACGGCAAGTCGCGTACGCTTGGCTCTGCGGGGGCTCCGATGGCCCGGCACGCGAGGACGCCATGGCCTTCCACCTGATGCTTTACCGGGACCGCCCCGAGGCGCCCGTGGACCCCGCGCGACTCTGGGCCGACGGCGATCCGGGGGAGCCCGGGGCGCCATCCCTCGACGAGGCCGCGCGCCGCGCGATCGCGAGCGATCTCGCCCGCGTCGATCCGACGCTCGATCGCACGGTCGAGGACGACGGCGCCGTGAGCGTGGTCTCGTCGAAGGGCCTCGGCATCGACTGGCACGTCGGCCCGTCCCGCATCGTCGCCGAGCCGCAGGTCGCCGGGGTCAAGCCGGCGCTGGCCGAGGCCGCATTCGCGCGCCTGCTCGACGCCGCGACGGCCCTGCGCGACCGGCACGGCCTGTCGATCTGGTCGCCCGAACTCGAACGACAGGTCGATCCGGACGCCGACCACGAGGCGCTGGCGCGCGCCTGGCTGCGTCATTGCGACGCCGCCGCGAAGGCGCACGTCGAAGCGACCCGCGCCGGCGGGAATCTCACGCTGGTCGGAGCGCTGGTCCTGCTGGGCCTGCTGGTCGCGCTGGCCGCGACCCCCGCCGCGGCCCACCCGCTGCTGGTGGTGCCGGTGTCGATCCTGCTCGCCATCGGACTGATCCATGCGATCGCCCGCCGCGCACGCCCGAAGCCACGCCGCGATTGACCGGCGCGAGGCGATCCAGGGCTGCGCATGAGACGCCACGCCGCCTGATCGGAGAACCGAATCGGTGCGCCGAGACGCACCCCACGCCGGTGGCTCATGGGGTGCGCTTCAGCGCACCAACGTCCGGTCGGGTTCCCGTACGCCGAGACGCACCCTACGCCGCAGGCGCGATCAGGGCGTTGACGCGCCGCAGGAAGCCGGCCGGGTCCTCGAGCTGGCCGCCCTCGGCGAGCACCGCCTGGTCGAACACGACCCGCGCGAGGTCCCGCGCGCGCGCCTCGTCGCTCTCGCCGGCGAGGCGGGCGAGCAGCGGGTGCGCCGGATTCACCTCGAGCGTCGCGCGCGTCTCCGGCACTTCGTGTCCGGCCTGCTTCAGCAGCCGCGCCAGGTGCAGCGCGATCTGGCCCTCGCCGAGCACGAGGCAGGCCGGCGAATCGGTGAGCCGCCGGCTCACGCGCACGTCGGCGACCTGGCCGTCGAGCAGCGACTTCAGGCGCTCGACCAGCGGCCGCGCCGCTTCCGGATCGGCCGTCGGCTGGCCCGGCGCCTCGCCGAGCTTGCCGAAGTCGATCTCGCCCTTCGCGACGTTGCGAAGGCGCTTGCCGGCGTACTCGTGCACGTGCGAGGTCATCCACTCGTCGATCCGGTCCGACAGCAGCAGCACCTCGATGCCGCGCGCGCGCAGCGCCTCGAGCTGCGGGCTGCCAGCCGCCGCGGCGTGGCTGTCGGCGGTGAGGTAGTAGATCTCGTCCTGGCCGGGCTTCATCCGCGCGATGTAGTCGTCGAGCGAGACCGACTGCGTCGCGCCCTCACCCGCGGTGCTCGCGAAGCGCGCGAGCCTGAGCAGGCGCTCGCGGTTCGACCAGTCCTCGGCGACGCCCTCCTTAAGCACGTTGCCGAAGGCCTGCCAGAAGCGGGCGTACTTGTCGGCTTCGTCGGTCGCGAGCTTCTCCAGGAGGTCGAGCACGCGCTTGATGGTCGCGCCCCGGATCTGCGCGACCAGCCGGTTCTCCTGCAGGATCTCGCGGCTGACGTTGAGCGGCAGGTCGTCGGAGTCGACGACGCCGCGCACGAAGCGCAGCCACGGCGGCAGCAGCTCCTGCGCGGCGTCCATGATGAAGACCCGGCGCACGTAGAGCTTGAGGCCATGGCGTTCGTCGCGACCCGCGAACAGCGCGTCCATCGGCATCGCGCCGGGCACGTACAGCAGCAGCGTGTACGACTGGCTGCCCTCGATGCAGTTGTGGGTCCACGCCAGCGGCTCGCCCATGTCGTGGCTGAGCGACTGGTAGAAGGCCTTGTAGTCCTCGTCCTCGAGCTCGGCCTTCGGCCGCGTCCACAGCGCCGAGGCGTGGTTGACGGTCTCCCACTCCGCGCCGGGCTTGCCGTCGACCGGCTTGCGCATCCGGATCGGGAAGCCGATGTGGTCGGAATACTTCGACACCAGCCCGCGCAGCGTCCAGTCCTGCAGGAACTCGTCCTCGCCCTCCTTGAGGTGCAGGACCACCTCGGTGCCGCGGCCCGGTCGCTCGACCGGGCCGATCGTGTACTCGGCGGTGCCGTCCGAGCTCCACTCGACCCCGGCCGCGGCCGGCTCGCCGGCGCGGCGGGTCAGCAGCCGCACGCGGTCGGCGACGATGAAGGCCGAATAGAAGCCGACGCCGAACTGGCCGATCAGGCTGGTGCCGGCGCGCTGGTCGGCCGAGAGCGCCTCGAGGAAGCGGCGCGTGCCCGAGCGCGCGATCGTGCCGATGTTCTCGACCACCTCGTCGCGCGTCATGCCGATGCCGTTGTCGCGGATCGTCAGCGTGCGCGCGTCGCGGTCGACCTCGATCTCGATCCTGAGCTCGGGGTCGCCGTCGAGCAGCGCGGGCTCCGCGATCGCCGCGAAGCGCAGCTTGTCGAGCGCGTCGGAGGCGTTCGAGACCAGCTCGCGCAGGAAGATCTCCTTGTGCGAGTAGAGCGAGTGCGTGACGAGGTGCAGGACCTGGGCGACCTCGGCTTCGAAGCGGCGGGATTCGGTGGTCGATTCGGTGGACATGGGCGCGGTCAGTCTCGGCGACTGGGCGGCGGGGTTGGGGCCGGGGCCCGGCATTTCAAGGCTCGCTGCGCGCGGACCCGGGCCGCGGCAGGCGGCGACCGCCGGCCCCCCTGGGGTCCCCGGGCGACGGCGCAAAAAAGCAGGGCGCCGGTCTCCCGGCGCCCTGGAGGGATCCGACCCCGGATCCAGCGCGGCTAGAACTGGAGGCTCCAGCTGTCGATGTAGCCGGTATCGCCGGAAGCCGCGTCATAGACCTCGAGCCGCCACGTCCCGTTGGCCGCCACCGACGAGGCGTTGACCGTGTAGCTCGTGATCAGGTTGCGGGTGCTGCCGCCGGTCCGGTTGTGGAGCGTCCAGGCCGCGCCATTCGGCGCCAGCAGCCGTACGCGCAGGTCGCCGATGTAGGTGTGGATGATCCGCACGTTCACGCGCAGGGCCGACGGCGCGTTGCCGGTGCGCCCCGAGACCGTGATCGGGCTGGTCGTGGTCTGGAAGTCGCGGATCGGGTAGTCGGCCGTGTTCTCGAAGAAGCTCGGCTGCGACGAGCTGACCGTGACCGAACGCGAGGTCGAGTTGGTCGCGCCCTGGTTGTCGGTCACCGTCAGCGTGACCGTGTAGGTGCCGGCCGCGGCATAGGTCTTGGTCGGATTGGTCGCGGTCGAGGTGGTGCCGTCGCCGAAGTTCCACGAGCGCGACGCGATCGTCCCGTCGGGATCGCTCGAGCCGTCGGTGAAGCTCGCGGTCAGCCCGCTGGTCGTGAAGCTGAAGCTGGCGACCGGGGGCTGGTTGGCGGGACCGGCGACCGCCTGCATCGTCGCGGTGGCATCGACGAGACCCGCGCCGCAGCCGCCCGAGCACGTGCCCGGAAGCGGTCGGGCGTTGTTCTTCAGCAGCGTCTCGACCTGGGCCGGCGTCAGCGATCCGTTGCGCGACAGCATCATCGCGACCAGGCCGGCGACATGCGGGGTCGCCATCGAGGTGCCCTGGTAGAACGCGTAGCTCGGCGAGCCCTGGGTCGTGGTGCCGGTGTTGAGCGTCGACAGCACGCCATGGCCGGCCGTTCGCGTGTCGCCACCCGGGGCGGTCACGTCGATGACGGCGCCGAAGTTCGAGTAGTACGCGCGGTTGCCGTTGCGGTCGCTGGCCGCGACCGTGATCACGTTGTTGCAGTTCGCCGGGCGCGCGTTCGACGCGTTGACGTTCGAGTTGCCGGCCGCGACGACGACCGCCGAGCCGCGCGCGACCGCGGCGTCGATCGCCGACTGGTAGGTCGTGCCGCAGCTGCCGCTGCCGCCGAGCGACATGTTGATGACCCGCGCCGGCGTGGCATTGGCCGGAATGCCGCTGACGCTGCCGCCGGCGGCCCACACGATCGCGTCGGCGATGTCCGACAGCGAGCCGCCGCAGGCCGCGAGCACGCGGACGTGCTGGATGCGCGCGCCGAAGGCGACGCCGGCGACCCCGGTGCCGTTGTTGGTTACGGCCGCGATCGTGCCGGCCACGTGCGTGCCGTGCCAGCTCGAGTTCTGCGCGGGATTCGAGCCGCACTGGTTCGTCGTGACCCAGTCGCCCTCGTCGTTCGGATTCGGGTCGCGGCCGTTGCCGTCGCGGGCGCTGGTCGCATTGCTGACGAAGTCGTAGCCGGCGACGGTGTTGCCATCGAGGTCGGGATGCGGCGTCCGGCCGGTGTCGAGCACCGCGACGGTGACCCCGCTGCCGGTCGCGATCGTCCACGCGTTCGGCAGGCGCATGCCGGCGGTGACGTTCTGGTAGTGCCACTGTTCGTTGTAGCGGGTGTCGTTCGGCGTGAACTGCAACAGCCGCATCGTCGCGTCGGGCTCGATGTAGGCGAGGTCCGGGTTGCGCGCGAATGCGTCCATCGCGGCGCGCACCGCGCGACCCTCGAGCGGCTGACCGCCGACTTCGACCAGTTCCGCCCCGGTCGCCAGCTGCCGGACGGCGCTGACCGGTCGGCCGAGCTCGGCACCGACGCGGGCCAGTTCGCGCGACAGCGCATCGGGCGAGCGCAACGCGCCCTCGCGGAAGCCGACGATGAAGCGCGTCACCGGCTCGCCGATGTCGGCGTTCTCGATGCGGGGGCCGCCCCCCGGCGGCGCCCCATCGCGGCTGCCGTCCTCGGCGACGGCGCCCGACATGCCGAGCGCGATGAGGCACGCGGCGACGATCCCCTTGCGGCAAAGCGACCAGCGGAACAGCGATCCGGTTGCGTGATTCACTCGTAGACCCCCTCGGTGATGAGTCGTGTGGGCGAACGGGGCGGCATGGCGCCCCAACTCTCGGGAACAGCGCGAGACGCACGCCACGGACCCGCCCACGACCCGCCGACGGCGATCTCCGTCGTCGATCGGGACATGGAAGTCCGGACGCTGGAACGAGAACCTGCAGTTCGCCGGACGCCGGCCCGGCGATGATCGCAAGCTGAACGTGAGGACCTCCGGGTCATCACGCCGCGGCGACATTAATCACGAAAAAAATCCGTCGTCAACCGCCCGCGCTGCCAAGTCACTGATCCGACGACGGATTTGTTGCGTCGCAGCATTTCACTAAGGTGAAAAGGAAGATGAACGGGGCCCAACGCCGCGTTCAGGCGACTGGCCTGAGAGGCCCTGGTCCTGACGAATCCAGCCATTGGTCCGGACCATCCGGGACGCCCCGCGACGCGGTGCACCACGGTCAGCGCGAGCGGCCGGACCGATGCCCCAACCGACGCAAGGGTCGGGTCGGGCCGCCGTCGTGCCCTGGACGATGCGCAGGTCACGGACTCCGAGGCGCGCGACGTGCGATCCCCGCGCGAGCCGAGACCCCGTTCGGGTGCGTCGAACGGCGGCCCGGGCCGACCATGAGTCGCAGGGCGAACCGCGTCGTCGGCCGGCCTGCGCCGACCGCCCGGATCCTCGCCGAGGCTCAGCGCCCGCCTGCGGAGGTCGCGGCGACCGATGCGCCCTCCGGCGCGACGAAGTCTCCGGCCAGCGCCTTGTGGAGAGCCGCGAAGGCGGTCGCGCGCGCGAGGCGCGCGCTCGCCAGCTGGTCCTCGAGGTCGAGCAGGGTGCGCTCGGCGTCGAGCACGACCAGATTGTCGGCCGCGCCGGCCTCGAGACGCAGCCGCGCGATGCGCAGCGCGTCGCCGGCCCGCGCGACCGCCTGTTCCAGGGCGCCGGCCGAGCGCACCGCGGCCCGGTAGCCGGCCATCGCCGACTCGACGTCCTCGAGCGCGAGCAGTACCTGCTCCTCGAAGCGCGCGCGCGCGCCGTCGAGCCGCGCCTCGGCACCGCGCACGCCCTGCCGGATCGTGATCACGTCCGGGAACGCCCAGCCGATCGACGGGCCGGCACGCCAGCGCTCGGCGACCTCGTCGCCCAGATCGGCGGCGCGCTGCGCGGTCCAGCCGAAACCGCCGACCAGCGACAGGCGCGGGAACCAGTCGGCCACCGCGACGCCGACCGCCGCGGTCGCGGCGGCGAGCCTGCGCTCCGCCGCGGCGACGTCGGGACGCCGGCGGATCCATTCCTCCGGCGATCCGACCGGGACGACCTCCGGCAGCGCCGGCAGCGGCGCGGCATCGCCCAACGCCTCCCGCAGCGCGGGCAACGGCATCGCCGCCAGCACCGCGAGCCGCTGCTCGTGGCGCGCGATCGCCGCCTCGGTCTGCGGCAGCCGCGCGGCGATCGCGAGGCCGAGCGCGTTCGAGCGCGCGACGTCGAGCTCGGTGCCGCGGCCCGCGTCGCGTCGCAGCTCGAGCAGGGCCAGGTTCTCGCGCAGGTTCTCGACCTGTCGCTGCTGCACGCGCAGGCGCTCCTGCTCGGCGCGGAGCGCGAAATAGGCCTGCGCCACCTCGGCCGCGACCGCGATCCTCGCCGCGGCGAGATCGGCCTCGGCAGCGGCCTCGTCGGCACGCGCGCGCCGCCGGGCCTGGCGCGCCGCGCCGAACAGGTCGATCTCCCAGCTCGCGTCGAAGCCGAGCCGCCAGGTCTCGGTGATGCCGATGTCCGGCGGGATGAAGGGATCCCGTCCGCTCGGCTTCGAGCGTTCGCGTCCGGCGCCCGACTCGGCGCGCGGGAGCAGCGCCGCGCTCTCGAGTCCGCGGATCGCACGCGCCTCGGCGAGCCGCGCGGCGGCCTGCGCGAGGCCGCGGTTCTTGTCGAGCGCGCTTGCGAGCAGGCGATCGAGCGCCGGATCGCCGAAGGCGGTCCAGTTCGCGACGCCGCCCGGCTGGGCGGACACGATCACGCTCCCGTCCACCTCGGCGAAGCGCTCCGGCAGGACCGGACTCGGCGATTCGTAGGTCGGCCCGACGGCGCAGCCGGAGGCCGCGAGCGCGAGCACGATCGCGGGCGCGAGCTTGAGTCGGCGGGCCGGGCAGCCACGCTGGTCGGAGCGGCGACGATCACCCATGACCCACCTCCTCGCGGCGGATCGCGCCGCCGAACAGCCGACGCACGACGACGTAGAACACCGGCGTGAAGAACAGGCCGAAGAAGGTCACGCCGAGCATCCCGCCGAACACGGTCACGCCCATCACGTGCCGCACCTCGGCGCCGGCGCCCGACGCGAACACCAGCGGCAGCACGCCGGCGCAGAACGCGAAGCTCGTCATCAGGATCGGCCGCAGGCGCAGGCGCGCGGCCTCGACCGCGGCCTCGACGACCGAGCGTCCCTGCTCCTCGAGGTCGCGCGCGAACTCGACGATCAGGATCGCGTTCTTGCACGCGAGGCCCATCAGCACGACGAGGCCGATCTGCGTGAACACGTTCATGTCGATGAAGGACGGCGGCGCCGAGACCGGCGGCGGCGGGATCCAGCCGAGCCCGATCTGCGCGCCGAACCAGAGGCCGTTGATCGTGTTGAGCCCGAAGATGCTGCCGACCGCCGCCAGCAGGCACAGCGGCACGATCAGGATCACCGCGAGCGGCAGCGACCAGCTCTCGTACAGCGCCGCGAGCACGAGGTAGACCAGCAGCACGCAGAGCGGGAACACCAGCCACGCGAGGTTGCCCTGCCCGACCTGCTGGAACGTCAGTCCGGTCCACTCGAAGCCCATGCCGCGCGGCAGGGTCTCGGTCGCGAGCCGCTCCGCGATCGCGAGCGCCTGGCCGGACGAGATCGACGGATCGAACGGCGCGCCCTGCACGTCGGCCGCCGGGTAGCCGTTGTAGCGGATCACCGGGTCGGGCCCGAAGGTCTCGCGCACGTCGATCACGCTCGCGAGCGGCACCATCTCGCCGCTCGCGTTGCGCGCCTTCAGGCGCCCGATGTCGGCGATCTCGTCGCGGAATGCGGCGTCCGCCTGCGCATAGACGCCGTAAGTCCGTCCGAACAGGTTGAAGTCGTTGACGTAGGCGGAGCCGAGGTAGATCTGCATCGTCGCGAACACCTCGGCCAGCGACAGGCCCTGCTGCTTGACGCGGGTGCGATCGACCTCGACGTCGAGCTGCGGCACGTTGCCCTGCTGCGAGGTGATGACCGCGCCCGGGCCGAATCCGGGCTCGGCGGCGAAGCGGCCGAGCAGCGTCCTGACCTGGGTGTCGAGCTCGCCGAAGCCGAGCCCCGCGCGGTCCTGCACGTACATCTCGAAGCCGGCCGCGTTGCCGTAGCCGAACACCGGCGGCGGCATCAGCGCGAAGGCCATCGCGTCGCCGATCGCCGAGAAGCGCACGTTGAGGTCGGCCGCGATCTCGGCGGCGCTCAAGTCGCGCTCGCGGGCCGGCGAGATGCCGATGAAGGCGACGCCGACGTTCGGCGTGTTGACGAAGTGGATCGCGTTGAGGCCGGGAAGCTGCACCGCGCTGACCACGCCCGGCGTCGCGAGCGCGATCTCGCCCATCTGCTGCATCGCCTGCGTCGTGCGCTCGAGCGAGGCGCCCTCGGGCAGCAGCACGCCGGCGAACAGGTACTGCTTGTCCTGGGTCGGGATGAAGCCCTCCGGAATCGCGCGGAAGCCGAGCACGGTGACGACGATCAGCACCGCATAGATCGCGACCAGCCGCGGCGCGCGCGCGATCGTGCCGCCGATGCTGCGCGAGTAGCGCCCCGCGCGGTCCTTGAAGAAGCGGTTGAAGCGCTCGAAGAAACCGCCGAGCACGCGGTCGATGCCGCGGCCGAGCGCGTCCTTCGGCGCATCGCGCGCGGTCAGCAGCACGGCCCCGAGCGCCGGCGACAGCGTCAGCGAGTTGAAGCCCGAGATCAGCACCGAGACCGCGATCGTGACCGCGAACTGGCGGTAGAACTCGCCGGTCACGCCCGGGATGAACGCGAGCGGCACGAACACCGAGGCCAGCACCAGCGTGATCGCGATGATCGGACCCGAGACCTCGCTCATCGCCCGGTGCGCGGCCGCGCGCGGTGCCATGCCCTCCTCGATGTGGCGCTCGATGTTCTCGACCACGACGATCGCGTCGTCGACGACGATGCCGATCGCGAGCACCAGCCCGAACAGCGTCAGCACGTTGATCGAGTAGCCGAGCAGCCACAGCACCGCGAAGGTGCCGACGATCGAGACCGGCACCGCGATCAGCGGGATCAGCGAGGCGCGCCAGGTCTGCAGGAACACGACCACCACGATCACGACCAGCAGCACCGCCTCGAGCAGCGTCATCACCACCGAGCGGATCGACTGGCGCACGAACACCGTGGTGTCGTAGACCACCTGCCAGGCCACGCCTTCCGGGAAGTCGCGCGCGAGCTCGGCCATCTTCGCCCGCACCGCGTCGGACAGCGCGATCGAGTTCGCGCCCGGCGCCTCGAAGATCGCGACCGCCGCCGCCTCCTCGTTGTTCAGCAGCGAGCCGATCGAGTAGCTCTGCGAGCCGAGCTCGACCCGGGCGACATCCCGGAGCCGCGTCAGCGCGCCGTCGGCACCGGCCCGCAGCACGATCGACTCGAACTCCTCGACCGAGGCCAGCCGCCCGCGCGCGTTGACCGCGAACTGGAGCGGCTCGCCGTTCGGCTGCGGCGGCGCGCCGATCGCGCCGGCCGAGACCTCGACGTTCTGCTCGCGGATCGCCATCACGATGTCGGTGGCCGAGAGCCCGCGCGCGGCGGCCTGGTCCGGGTCGATCCAGACGCGCATCGCGTAGTTGCCGGCGCCGAACGCGATCGCCTGGCCGACGCCATCGAGGCGCGCCAGTTCGTCGCGCACGCGCAGGTTCGCGAAGTTCGACAGGTACAGCCCGTCGTAGCGCCCGTCGGGGCTGGTCAGGTGCACGACCATCGTGATGTTCGGCGACGACTTCGTCGTCGTGACGCCGAGCGCGCGCACCGGCTCGGGCAGGCGTGGCAGGGCCTGCGCGACCCGGTTCTGGACCTGGATCGCGGCGAGGTCGATGTCGGTGCCGAGCTTGAAGGTGACGGACAGGTTCAGCGAGCCGTCGGACGCCGCCGCCGACTTCATGTAGCTCATGTTCTCGACGCCGTTGATCGCTTCCTCGAGCGGGGCGGCGACGTTCTCGGCGATCGTGCGCGGATTGGCGCCCGGGTAGATCGCGGTGACCTGGATCGTCGGCGGCGCGACCTCCGGGTACTCGCTGACCGGCAGGTTCGGGATCGCGATCAGGCCGGTGACGAAGATGACGATCGACAGCACCGACGCGAGGATCGGCCGGTCGATGAAGATCCGCGAGAAATCGGCGTGGGCCATGGCGGATCAGCCCCCGGCGGCGGGACGCGCGGCTTCCGCGGCCGCGGGCGGCGGCGTGTCGGGCCGGTCCATCGGCACCTCGCGCGGGGCGAGCGCCATGCCCGGGAAGAAGATCCGGCGCACGCCGACCACGACCACGCGGTCGCCCGCGGCGAGGCCCGACTCGACGACGCGCAGGCCGTCGACCTCGGGGCCGAGCACGAGGTCGCGGCGCTCGGCGCGGTTGCCCTCGCCGACGACGTAGACGTACTTGCGGTCCTGGTCGGTCTGGATCGCCTGCGGATGGACCAGCAGCGCCCGGGCCGGCGCGCCGCCCATCAGGCGCACGCGGGCGAAGAGCCCCGGCGAGAACCGCCGCTCCGGATTCGCGAGCCGCGCGCGGGCGCGGACCGTGCCGGTCGCGGGGTCGAGGGCGTTGTCGACGAACACGAGCTCGCCCGCGTGCGGGAAGCCGTCCTCGGTCCCGAGTCCGACCCGCACCGTGGGCGCCTCGCCGTCCGCTGCCGCGGCGGCGCGCGTCGCGAGATAGGCCCGCTCGTCGGCCTGGAACGCGACATCGATCGGATCGAGCGCGACCACCGTCGTCAGCACCGGCTCGCCCTGCCCGACCAGATTGCCGACGCGCACGCGCGCGTCCGAGACGCGACCCGTGATCGGCGCGCGGACGCGGGTGAACTCGAGGTTCAGCTCGGCCTGACGCACCCGCGCCGCGGCGGCGCGCACGTCGGCCTCGGCCTGCCGCGCCTCGGCGAGGCGCTGCTCGAGCTCCTCGGCCGAGGCGGCCTTCGCCGCCGCGAGCTTCGTGACGCGTTCGGCCTCGACCTTCGCCGTCTCGCGGCGGCTCGTCGCGCGCTCGAGGTCGGCGCGCGCGGCATCGAGCGCGGCCCGGTATTCGCGGTCGTCGATCGTGAACAGCAGCGTGCCCGCCTCGACGTCGGCGCCATCGGCGAAATGCACCGCGGCGACGTAGCCGCCGACGCGCGGCCGGACCTCGACCGCCTCGATCGGCACGAAGCGGCCGGAGAACTCGTCCCACCTCGCCACGTCGCGCTCGACCACGCGCGCGACGGCCACCTCGGCCGGCGGCATCTCGAAGGCCATCTCGCCGCCGCCCCCGCACGCGGCGAGCAGCGACGACAGCAGCACGAGGGTGGCGGCGCGCGCCGGCGCCGCGGATGACGATGGGGTCGCAGTCATGGGGGCTCTTCAGTCCGTGGAATCTTCGGAGGGCGGCGCGGCCGCGGCGCGGGCGAGCGACTCGAGGCGCGCGACCAGGCGCTCGCGGACCTCCGCCGGGAGTTCGAGGAAGCCAAGCTGCTCCATCCAGAACAGCCCGTCGGCGGCCAGCATCACCGCGAGCGCGTCGAGCGCCCGCGCCTCGCTCCCCGCGACGTCGGGCAGCTGCGCGCGGTAGAGGGCCCGGCAGCCGTCGAGCAGTTCCGGCTGGTGGGCCACCGCGCTCAGCATCCCGGACACGAAGCGCCGGTGCTCGGGGTCGTGGGTGCTGGCGGTGCGGACGTAGGCGATCAGCGGTCCCGCCGGATCGGCACCCGCGGCGGCGCAGTGCCGCGCCAGCGTCTCCGACCAGCGCCCATGGTCCCGGTCGACCAGCGCGCGCAGCAGCTCGTCCTTGGTCGGGAAGTGGTAGGTGATCCCGCCTCGGGTCACGCCACTCTCGGTCGCGAGCTCCTCGAAGGTCAGCGCGGCCGCGCCGCGCTCGCGCACGATCCGCGCGGCGGCGTCGAGGACCTGCTGGCGGGCTTTCGACGTGCGTGCCATCGGAAATGGATACAGAACGTTCTGTACAAGAATCGCGAAGCCATCCGCACTGCGCCCGTGCCGGAAGGCACGGCGGCCGATGGCGCGCCGGCGTGGCTCGCTCGGGGCACCGGCCCGGCGGGACCCGCTAGGGAGATCGAGCGCTCTGTCGACGTCTTCCGACGCGCTCACGAGGCCCAGCAGAAGGGAAGCTCAGAGCCTGGCGCATGAAATCGTCGTGAGCCATTGATTTGTCGATCGATTTCGGCTCGACGAACGGTTCATTCCGATCGGTTTCCGTTCTCTGGATGCCCTCCATCGGCCCTTGGCTGGCCCCCCCCGCGGACGGGGTGATCCGGGTCCGACTCGATGCCGGGTTCCGCCGGCCGGCGTCGGTCCGGCCTCGCCGACCGCGACGCGGGGCCCCGCCTGCGCCTCGACTAGAATCCCGGGTTCTCGCCGGCCCCGTAGCTCAGCTGGATAGAGCGTGCCCCTCCTAAGGGCAAGGCCACAGGTTCGACTCCTGTCGGGGCCGCATCCCTTTCCTTCGAGGACCTCCCCGATGACGCATCCCGTCCTGGCCGCGCTCGGCCTCTCCGACACCGAATCCGGCACCTACCTCGGCCACGGCGAGTGGTCCGACACCCGCGACGCCGGCGTCCTCGAGTCGGTCAATCCGGCCACCGGCCAGCCGATCGGCCGCGTCTACGCGAGCTCCGCGGCGGACTACGCGCGCCTGATGGAACGCGCCGAGGCCGCGTTCAAGGTCTGGCGCACGATCCCGGCGCCGAAGCGCGGCGAGGCGGTGCGCCTGTGCGCCGAGGCGCTGCGCCGGCACAAGGACGCGCTCGGCTCGCTGGTCACGCTCGAGATGGGCAAGATCAAGGCCGAGGGCGACGGCGAGGTCCAGGAGATGATCGACATCGCCGACTTCGCGGTCGGCCAGTCGCGGATGCTCTACGGCCTCACGATGCATTCCGAGCGCCCGGGCCACCGGATGTACGAGCAGTGGCACCCGCTCGGCCTCGTCGGGATCATCAGCGCGTTCAACTTCCCGGTCGCGGTGTGGGCGTGGAACAGCATGCTGGCCGCGATCTGCGGCGACGTCTCGATCTGGAAGCCCTCGCCGAAGACCCCGCTGTCGGCGGTCGCGGCGACGAGGATCTGCAACGAGGCGCTCCGCGCCGGCGGCTTCCCGGACATCTTCTTCCTGTTCAACGACGCCGGCGTCGAGCTCGCCCAGCGCTTCGTCGACGATCCGCGCGTCGCGCTGGTCAGCTTCACCGGCTCGACCGCGGTGGGCCGCACCGTCGGCGAGCGGGTCGCGCGTCGCCTGGGCCGCTCGCTGCTCGAGCTCGGCGGCAACAACGCGATCATCGTCGACGAGACCGCCGACCTGAAGCTCGCGATCCCCGCGATCGTGTTCGGCGCGGTCGGCACCGCCGGGCAGCGCTGCACGACCACGCGGCGGCTGATCGTGCACGCCTCGATCCACGATGCCGTGGTCGAAAGGCTGGTCGCGGCCTACCGCCAGGTCGAGGGGCGCATCGGGGATCCGCTCGACCCGGGTACCCTGATGGGCCCGCTGATCGATCGCGCGGCGGTCGCGCGCTACGAGGGCGCGGTCGCGGCCGCGAAGGCGGCCGGCGGCACGGTCGTGACCGGCGGCCGCGCGCTCACCGACCGGCCCGGCAACTTCGTGCTGCCGACGATCGTGACCGGCCTCGCGCCCGACGCCGAGATCGTGCGCCACGAGACCTTCGCGCCGATCCTCTACGTGCTGCCCTATCGCACGCTCGAGGAAGCGATCGCGATCCAGAACGGCGTGCCGCAGGGCCTGTCGTCCGCGATCTTCACGACCGACCTGCGCCGCGCCGAGGCCTTCCTGTCGGCCGCGGGCTCGGATTGCGGCATCGCCAACGTCAACATCGGCACGTCGGGCGCCGAGATCGGCGGCGCCTTCGGCGGCGAGAAGGAGACGGGCGGCGGGCGCGAGTCGGGCTCCGACGCGTGGAAGGCCTACATGCGCCGCCAGACCAACACGATCAACTGGTCCGACGCGCTGCCGCTCGCCCAGGGCATCCGCTTCGATCTCTGAGGGCTCGGACGTGACGCCCCGGCGCATGACCTCCGGGGCTCGACGCGTGCCGCCCGCGCGCTAGCCTTGGCGGAAAAGCCGGCCCCCACCACGGAGACGCCACGATGAACGCGATCCCCGAGCCGCGTGCCACCAGCACCACCGCGGTCGTGTCGCTGATCTTCGGGATCCTGTCGTGGGTCCTGCTGCCGGTGATCGGTGCGATCGTCGCGGTCGTCTGCGGACACCTCGCCCGCGCCGAGATCCGCAAGAGCGGCGGCGCGCTCGACGGCGACGGCCTCGCGGTCGCGGGGCTCGTCCTCGGCTGGACGCACCTCGCGCTGATGGTCCTCGCGGTCCTCGTCGCGATCCTGGTCTTCGGCGGGATCCTCGCGCTGATCGCCGCGATCGCGGCTGCGGCCTCGATCGGCTGATGTACGGTCTGGCGAGGCCGTTCCTGTTCGCGCTCGATCCCGAGCGGGCGCACGCGCTGGGACTTCGGGCCCTCGAGGCCGCCTGGCGCAGCGGCCTCAATCCGCTGCTGGCGTTGAAGCCGAAGCCGCTGCCGGTGACCGTGTTCGGCATCGAGTTCCCGAATCCGGTCGGCCTCGCGGCCGGCATGGACAAGGACGGCGCCCACATCGACGCGCTCGCCGCGCTCGGCTTCGGCTTCCTCGAGATCGGCACGACGACGCCCCGCCCGCAGCCCGGCAACCCGAAGCCGCGGATGTTCCGGCTGCCCGAGCACCGCGCCGTCATCAACCGGCTCGGCTTCAACAACGACGGGGTCGACGCGCTGCTCGCGAACGTCGAGCGCGCGCGCTTCCGCGGCGTGCTCGGCATCAACATCGGCCGCAACGCGAACACGCCGAACGAGCGCGCGGTCGACGACTACCTGCACTGCCTCGAGCGGGTCTATCCGCGCGCGGGCTACGTCACGGTCAACGTCTCCTCGCCGAACACGAAGGGGCTCCGCGACCTGCAGGAGCGCGAGTCGCTCGGGCGCTTCGTCAAGACGCTGCGCGAACGCCAGGAGGACCTTGCCGCGAAGCACGGCCGGCGCGTGCCGATGCTGCTTAAGATCGCCCCGGACCTCGACGAGCGCCAGCTCGACGACATCGCCGACGTGCTGCTCGACGCCGAGGTCGACGGGGTGATCTGCACCAACACCACGATCGACCGCGCCGCGGTCGCCGGGCACCGCCACGCCGGCGAGGCCGGGGGGCTCTCCGGCGCGCCGCTGTTCCCGAAATCGACCGAGGTGTTGCGCGAGATGGCGACCCGCCTCGCGGGCAACATCCCGCTCGTCGGCGTCGGCGGCATCCTGTCCGGCGCCGATGCCGTGGCCAAGTTCGAGGCCGGCGCGAGCCTGGTGCAGTTCTACACCGGCATGATCTACCGCGGGCCCGCCCTGATCGGCGAGTGCGTCGAGGCCCTGCGGCGGGCCGGCGTCACGACCCGGCGCTGATCAGCGCGGCGCCTCCTCGAAATCGTCGAAGAACAGGGTCGGCACGAGCCCGGCGACGTCGGTCAGCGCCTGGGCGCCGCGACAGCCGCCGGGCGCGGGCTGGCAGTCCTCGATCAGGAACGCGCGCATCGCGACGAGCGTCGCCGGCATCGGCTCGGGCCGCCAGTGGAAGACGAGCTGCGCCTGGGTCTTCGGCACGGCATCGAGATGGGTCACGGCCCACTCGCCGCAATCGCTGCCGGGCACGAACGGGATGAAGCCGAACAGCGGCGAGGGGCTCGGCAGCAGGAAGCGCCCGGCGCCGGTCAGCGGGCCCGACTTCGCGAACAGCAGCACGCCGCGCGCGCGCTTCGACGGGTCGGGGTTCACGAGCCGCACCGTGGTCACCCGCCCCTCGTGGAAGCGCGGATCGTCGACCACGACCCGCCAACCCTCCGGCGGCGGCTCGATCAGCACCGGGCTCATCGGGACGAAAGGCAGCGCGTTGACCTCGCAGACCGGCGAGCCGGACGAGAAGCCGAAGGCTGGCGGGTGGACGACGGCCAGCAGCAGCGGCAGCAATCGGAACCAGCGGCGCATCATCGGTGATCGGCGGCGATCCGGTATCGCGCAGCTTCGATTAGGCTCCGCCCGACGGGCGATTTCAACTGCGAGCGCCGTCACGGCGACCGCGCCGGCCGTCCGGGTAACCTTCCGTCGGCTTCGTCCGGAGTCTGGTCATGCGCGTCCCACGGAAAGCTCCCCCAGCCGGCCCGGCGCGATGGCGCGCCGTGCTGCTCGCGACCTTGCTCGTGCCCGGACTCGCCGGCGCGCACGACCTGATCGCCGCGAGCGGCTTCGACGAGCCCGCCGAGGGTCCCTACAACCGGGACGAGGCCGCCCGCTTCCTGATCCAGGCCACCTTCGGACCGACCCGCGCCGAGATCGATCGGCTCGCGGCGATCGGCTACCACGCGTGGCTCAGCGAGCAGATCACGGCGACGCCGACGCGCCACCTGCCGCTCGTCGATGCCCGGATCCAGCAGATGGGCGTCGACAACGTTTGGGACGGCGAGCGCCACGAGGAATGGTTCCGGGTCGCGATGACCGCGAACGACCAGCTCCGCCAGCGAGTCGCCTTCGCGCTGTCGCAACTGCTCGTCGTCTCGTACGAGAACGGCGCGCTCGAGGGCAACCCGACGACACTCGCCGACTACTACGACGTGCTGGTCCGCAACGCCTTCGGCAACTACCGGACGCTGCTCGAGGAAGTCACGCTGCATCCGGCGATGGGCCAATACCTGTCGATGTTCAAGAATCGCAAGGCCAACCAGTCCGGCACGATCCGCCCCGACGAGAACTACGCGCGCGAGATCATGCAGCTGTTCTCGGTCGGCCTCATCCGACTGAATCCGGACGGCACGCCGATGGACGCCGACGGCAACCCCGCGAACGGCATCCAGACGATCCCGACATACAACCAGGACACGATCCGCGGCTTCGCGGCGGTGTTCACCGGCTGGAACTGGTCGACCTGCGTCCGCACGCTCGGCGGACCGGGCCAGCCTCCGGAGGATGCGGACGGGGATGGCGAGTACGACCGCTGGTGGGAATGGGAGTGGTGCCCGATCGATCCGGTCGCCAACACCAACTGGAAACTGGCGCGGGCCTTCCGCACGCCGATGACGCCGTGGCAGATCTACCACCAGAGCGCCGGCACCAAGCAGCTGCTCGCCTATCCGGGCGTCGCGCGCGGCCGGGTCAACGCGCAGGGCGTGCTGGCCGCGGGCGGCACCGCGCAGCAGAACCTCGCCGAGGCGCTCGACAACGTCTTCCACCACCCGAACGTCGGGCCGTTCGTCGCGCGGCACCTGATCCAGCGTCTGGTCACGAGCAACCCGACCCCGGGCTACGTGCAGCGGGTCGCCGCGGTCTTCGACGACGACAATGGCGCCGCGCCGGGCGGCGTGCGCGGCAACTTGGGGGCCGTGGTTCGGGCGGTGCTGTTGGACGCCGAGGCGCGGCGTCCGACGACCCAGGCCTGCACCAGCGCCTCGACGGGTTGCGTCGGCAAGTTGCGCGAACCGCTCTTGACCCTGACGCGCCTCAATCGGGCCATGGCGGGACGTCCGACCACGCCCAACGGCGTCTGGCAGGAAGGCTGGCCCGAGTACTCGACCGCCCAGGCCGCGCTGCGTTCGCCGACCGTGTTCAACTTCTACCTGCCGCACTATGCGCTGCCGCACCCGGAGATCGCGGGGCGCGGCCTCGTGTCGCCCGAGTTCCAGATCACGGTCGATACGTACATCGTGCGCATGGCGAACATGCTCAATGGACGGATCCACTGGCAGTGGCTCGGGAATCCGGGGCTGCCGACCTCGGGATCGTGGCGGCCGACCGTGATCGACCTCGGGCTCGACACGCCGATCGCCGACCGGCCCGACCAGCTGATCGCGCGCTACGACACGCTGTTCACCGGTGGCACGATGTCGCGCGACCAGTTCCAGCTGTTGTCGCAGCACGTCGCGGGCATTCCGTTCGTCTCCTGGCGACCCGAAGCCGAGACGCGCCGCCTTCGGGTCCAGGACGCGCTGTGGCTGATGCTGGTCTCGCCCGAATACGCGGTGGAGAAGTGAGATGAGCTGGATGCGTCGCCGCGATCTCCTGAAGGCCTCGCTCGTCGGGACGGTCCTGTCCGGCAGCGCGCTGTCGCTGTTTCCGAAGCTGGCGCTCGCCGAGGGCGCCGTGCGCACGTTGCGCGGCTCGGCCACCGACTACCGCGCGCTGGTCTGCGTCTACCTCTACGGCGGTTACGACTGCTTCAGCGCGATCGTGCCGATCGATGGGCCTGCGCGGCAGCAGTACGAGGACTCGCGCCGCGGCACCGGCACCGGGCCCGGCGGCGGCCAGCAGAACCCTAGCGACCTCCGGATCCCGTCGGCCGATCTCGTGCCGCTCTTCCAAGACGGCACGACGACGCCGATCAGCCAGGGCGGCAGCCGCTACGGCCTGCATCCGCGGATGGCGCCGCTCGCGCAGCTCTTCAACCAGCGCCGCGCCGCGATCGTCGCCAACGTCGGTCCGCTGGTCCGCCCGCTGAACCTCGCCGACTACAACGCCGGCACCGTGCCGGTGCCGGCGCAGCTCTTCTCGCACTCGGACCAGACGGTGGTGTGGCAGACCCCGCGCGCCGACACCAGCGCGCGGACCGGCTGGGGGGGCCGGCTCGCCGACCTGTTCTACGCGTCGAACCCGAACCAGCGGCTGTCGATGAACATCTCGCTCGACGGCGAGAACGTGTTCCAGGCCGGCCAGTCGGTGCTGCCGTACTTCGTCGGCGACTCCGGCGTCGAGGCGATCGGAACGGTCGGGCCCGAGTCGTGGAACGAGCATCGCCGCAACACCTTCAACGCGATGCTCGCGCGCCCGCACGCGCATCCGTTCGAGCGCGCGCTGGCGCAGCGCATCCGTGTCGCCGAGGACGTCGCGCGCGAGCTCGAGGCCGTGTTGCGCAACGACCGCAATGCCGCCAACAACGGCTTCCTCGACGACACCTACCAGCCCTTCTGGACCGCCTATGGCCTGCCGTGGCAACGGCTCGACCAGGGTCGGCCGGGTCTTCCGCGCCTCGGGCGGCAGCTGCTGATGATCGCGCGCGTGATGCGCCAGCGCGTGCCGCTGCAGATGACGCGGCAGCTGTTCTTCGCCGGGATCGGCGGCTTCGACACCCACGACAACCAGAACGCCGACCTGCCGGACCTGCTCGGCGACGTCGCCGCCGGCATCCGCGGCTTCTACGACGTGCTGACCGCGGTCGGTCTCGCCGACAACGTCACGATCTTCACCGCGTCCGAGTTCGGCCGCACGCTGTCGAACAACGGCGATGGCACCGACCACGGCTGGGGCGGGCATCAATTCGTGATCGGCGAGCGCGTCGTCGGCGGCCGCGTCTACGGCCAGCTCCCGCACTTGGGGCTCAGCGGCAACCCGCAGAATGCCGGCTGGGGCCAGATCATCCCGACACTCGCGGTCGACCAGTACGCGGCGACGCTCGCCACCTGGTTCGGGCTTCCCGACAGCGAACGCGACCTGATCTTCCCGAACGTGCAGTACATGGTCGGCACCAAGGTCTCGATCCAGGGCCCGAACCTCGGCTTCATGCAGCCCTTCGTCTGAGCGGCGCGCGCCCCGACCCGGGGTCGCCCGGCTACGCGCGGGATCGGCGCGCCGGGACGATCATTCGAACGGCTCGGCCGGGACGACGCGGATCACCCCGGGTTCCGGGAACTCGAGCCCGACGCCGCACTCCGCGGCGAGCAGCAGCAGGACGCCGCGCACCGGCGGCGGATCGCGCTCGAAGTGGAGGCTGACCGGCACCTCGCACAGCCAATCGGCACCGTCGAGCCGCTGGCCGGTCGTCTCGGCGATCGCAGCGACGATCGCGGCGACCGGTCGATCCTCGACCCGGAAGCGCAGCGGCCACACCAGCGGGTCCTCGGTTCTCGGCTGCGTCTCGAGCCGAAGGCCCAGCGTCAGTTCGGGCTCCATGAAAGCTACGCGTAGCTCGGGCGTGTCGGCATCGAGGCGCAGCATCGGGGTGACCGCGTCTTCGGCCGCAAAGCGGATCTCGACGCCGTCATCCGATCGCCGCAGCCCGATCGCCGGCCGCGGCCCGGCCGCGGCCGCTTCGCGACGGAGAAAGAGGACCGTGTCGATCGACTCCCGGCAGAGCATGACCCGATCCTCGACCGTGCCGTCTTCGGCATCGACGTGCACGATCGCGAGCGGCTCGAGGCAGGGTTCGATGACGAACTCGCCCCCGGCGAGCACCTCGGTCGGCTGGATGAATCCCGCGAACAGGGCGACGACGAGATGCCAGGTGCGCATGGCCGGACTCCCCCGAAGTGCCGTCATGGATGCGCGATGCGGTCGAAAGCGAACGCGGCGGCTGCCACGGCGGGGCCCGCGTGTCCCCCGGGCGGCACACACGAAGCTCGGCCATGCCCCGTCAGCGCATCGAAACCTCATGGGACAATGCGGCGCTCCGCGCGCGACACGACGATGCAGATCACCGAGGACGCCCCGCTCGATCGCCTGAACACCTTCGGCGTCCCGGCCCGCACGCGCTGGCTCGCGCGGATCGAGGCGCTCGGGGAGCTCCCCGCCCTGTTCGCCGATCCGCGCCTCGCCGACCTGCCCGTCCTCGTGCTCGGCGACGGCAGCAACGTGCTGATGACCCGCGACTGGCCGGGGCTCGTGCTGACGATCGCGGCCGATGCGGTCTCGAGCACGCGCGCGGCCGATGGCTCGCACCGGGTCCGGGCCGAAGCCGGGCTCGGCTGGCACGCGCTGGTGGAATGGACCCTCGCGCGCGGGATCATCGGGCTCGAGAACCTCGTCGCGATTCCCGGCCGGGTCGGCGCGGCCCCGATCCAGAACATCGGCGCCTACGGCGTCGAGCTCGACGAGTTCGTCGAATCGGTCGAGGCGTGGGACCGTCGCGGCGGCGGGTTCGTCGCGATCCCGCGCGAGGCCTGCGGCTTCGCCTATCGCGACAGCCGCTTCAAGTCCGAGGCCGACCGCGACCGCTTCATCGTCACCGCGCTGAACCTCCACATCCCCCCCGGGCGGTCGCTGCGGCTCGACTACCCGGGCGTGCGCGAGGCGCTCGACGCCCTCGGCATCGAGACGCCCACGGCGGCCGACGTCGCGCGCGCGATCGCGGCGATCCGGCGCCGGAAGCTCCCCGACCCGCGCGAGATCGGCAACGCCGGGAGCTTCTTCAAGAATCCGGTCGTGCCCAGCGCGCAGGCCGACGCGCTGCGCGCCCGGCACCCGGCCCTGCCGAGCTGGCCCGCGGGGCCCGGGCGGACCAAGCTCTCGGCCGCGTGGCTGATCGAAGCGTCCGGCATGAAGGGCCATCGCGACGGCGATGCCGGCGTCTCGGATCGGCACGCGCTGGTCCTCGTGAACCACGGACGTGCGACCGGCACCGAACTCCGGCGCGTCGCCGAACGGGTCATCACGACGGTGCGCGAGCGTTTCGGGATCGCGCTCGAGCCCGAGCCGCGGATCGTCTGACGGACGCCCCGCTGGGCCCTGCTCAGGCCTGGATGATCCCGTGCCGGATCGCAAGATTCGCGAGCGCGACCTCGTTGTCGACGCCGAGCTTCTCGTAGACGCGGTACTTGTAGGTCGCGACGGTCTTCGCGCTCAGCGCCATGCGCCGGGCGATGTCCGGCATCTGCTGGCCCTGGGCGACCGCGAGCGCGACCTCGAGCTCGCGCGGGGACAGCGACTCGAACGGCGAGGCGTCGCGATCGGGCTTCAGGGCCTCGAGCGCGAGCAGCCGCGCGGTCGCGGCGCTGATGTAGCGGTCGCCGCGGGCCACCGTCCGCACCGCCGCGACCAGTTCGGTCGCGGGACAGCCCTTCGTCACGTAGCCGAGCGCGCCGACCTCGAGCAGCCGCTTCGGAAAGGGCTGCTGGTCCTGCATCGTGACCACGATGACCCGGATCGGCTCGCGCCCGCGGGACAGGCGCTCGGTCGCCTCGATGCCGCTGATGCCGGGCAGGTTGACGTCCATCAGCACGACGTCGGGCCGGACGCGGCGCGCGAGGTCGATGCCGTCCTCGCCGCTGCCGGCCTCGCCGACCACCTCGATGTCGCCCTCCCCGGCGAGGATCATCCGGAACCCGGTCCGCACCAGTTCGTGGTCGTCGACCAGCACCACCCGGATCATGAGGAACCCCCGTCGTCCCTGATTGCCGTCGGCCCGCGCGATCGCACGCGGCCATCCGAACGGCCCTCGAACCGCCCCGGACACGGCCGACGTGGCCGGCCCGGACTCCCGTGCCCGCAACACGCGGCCGGCTCGCCGCGCGCTCCTCCAGCGGGCGTCCCGAGTCTAGCCCGGACTCCGGCAGCGGCGCAGCCGCCGGTCAGTCGACCCTCGGCGCGAGCTGGCGCTCGAAGAAGCCGGTGACGGCACGCTGCATCGCCTCGCGGTTCGACTGCCTGCGGAAGCCGTGGCCCTCGTCGCGCGCCAAGAGGTACCACGCCTCGGTGCCGTTCGCGCGCACCGCGGCGAGGATCTGCTCGGCCTCCGAGGCCGGCACCCGCGGGTCGTTGGCGCCGTGGATCACGAACAGCGGCCGCGTGATGCGCTCGGCGTTGTCGAGCGGCGCGATTCGCTCCATGAAGGCGCGCATCTCGGGGTCGCGCTCGTCGCCGTACTCGACGCGGCGCAGGTCGACGCGGTAGCGGCTGGTGTTCTCGAGGAAGGTCCGGAAGTGGCTGATCGCGACGATCGCGACGCCGCCGGCGAGCCGGTCCGAGTACTCGACCATCGAGGCCAGCACCATGAAGCCGCCGTAGGAGCCGCCGTAGACGGCGACGCGCTCCGCGTCGAAGCGCCGATCGCGTCCGATCCAGTCGAGCAGCGCGCCGATGTCGCGCACCGCGTCCATCCTGAGCCGGCCGTTGTCGGCGTCGAGCCAGGTCCGGCCGTAGCCGCTCGAGCCGCGCACGTTCGGCACCACCACCGCGATGCCCATCTCGCGGACCAGGAACTGCGTCCAGCCGTTGAACACCGGGCGCGCCTGCGCCTCGGGGCCGCCGTGGATGTCGATCACGACCGGGAACGGTCCCTCGCCTTCCGGCACGTACAGCCAGGCCGGGATCTCGCGCGGTCGTCCGCGCACGCGGTCGAAGCTCGGGTAGCGGATCAGCTCGGCGCCGCTGAAGCCCTCGGGATCGAGGCCACCGGCCTCGCTCGTGGTCCAGCGCGTGACGGCGCCGGTCTCGACGTCGAGCGCGAACGCATCGCCGGGCAGCCGCGGTCCGCCGCGGGACATCCCGAGCGTGCGCGCGTCGGCCGCGAAGGCGAGGTTGCCGGCGACCCCGACGCCGTCGGCCAGCGTGCGCAGCACCTCGCCGGTCGCGGCGTCGAGCACCCGGATCACGGTCGAGCCGTCCTCGTTCCACGCCACCGCGACGCGGCGGCCGTCCGGGGACAGCGCGAACTCGGACACGTCCCAGTCGATCTTCGGGCCGAAGGCGCGCTCGCGTCCCGAGGCGAGATCGATCCGGCGCAGGGTCGCGAACTCGCCGCCGACGCTGCTCGCGGTCAGCACCGCACGGCCACCGTCGATGAAGGCCGCCGGATAGCCACCCCCATAGGTGCTGATGCCGCCGGCCGCGGCGAGGTCGCTCAGCGCGCCGGATTCGAGGTCCAGCAGGTGCAGCCGCACGTCGTTGATCGAGATCGTGCGCGCGACGATCAGGCGCTTGCCGTCGGGCGAGAAGTCGGCCGGCGACCATGCGCCCTCGCGCGAGGTCAGCAGCCGGCGGCCACCGGCCGGCGTCCACAGCCAGACGTCGGTGTCGGCGCCGTTGCGCTCGTTCGAGCCGAAGGCCAGCGCGCCGCCGTCGTGCCGGAACACCGGCTGGATGTTGCGGGTGCCGTCCTTCGTGAGCTGGCGCAGGTCGCCGGACGCGAGGTCCATCCAGTGCAGCTGGAACATCTCGTTGCCGCCGACGTCGCGCGAGAACACGATCGCATCGACCTCGGGGTTCGGGCTCGCGACGACCGCGCCGACCGGCTCGTCGAAGAAGGTCAGCTGGAAGCGCGCGGCGCCCGGCGAGGCGACCGAGTGGATCTGCGCGGTCTGGCCGAAGCGGGTCAGCACCAGCATGCCCCGGCCGTCCGGATGCCACGCCGCGAACTGGGCCGAGCGCACGTTCGAGTACGGCGCGAGCCGGGCCAGCTTCGCGGGCGAGCCCTCGACGACGTTCTCGAGCACGAGGCTCCCGCGCTCGATCCGCTCGATCCGCTCGGCCGATCCGTCCGCGGCCACCGCAGCGCCCCCGGCGAGCGCCAGCGCGACGCCGAGCCACCATTCCGCATTCCGTCGCATCGGGCCCTCCAGCCGCCGGCAAACCACGATCATACGGTGACGCGCGGTAACGCTCCGCGCCCCGGTCGTGCGTCGCACCGGCGTGCGGGATCGACGCCGAGCGGCTGGACGCGCCGGTCGACACGCCTTGCGCGATCGACCGCGACCGATCGGCGGGCGAGCCGTCGCGCCGTCAGCGCGTCCGCGCGAGCAGCTCCCTGGCCGCGTCGAGCACCGACGGGTCCGAAGGCAGGCCGAAGCCGGCGGCGCCCGCGAGCGGCGTGTAGGTGTCGGCGCCGACCACGCGGCGAATCGGCTTGCCGCCGAGCCCCGCCTCGACCAGCGCGGTGATCACGCCCTCGCCGACCCCGGCGCTGCGGCCCTCGTCGACGACCAGCACCCGCGCGCAGTCGGCGGCGTGCGCGGCGATCGCGGCGTGGTTCAGCGGCACCAGCCAGCGCAGGTCGAGCACGCGCACGCGCCGCGCGCCCTCGTCCTCGATCGCCTTCGCCGCGCGCAGCGCCATCGGCACGCCGTTGCCATAGGTCACGATCAGCAGGTCGCGGTGCGCCGCGCCGTAGACCCGAGGATCGCCGGGCACGAGCGCGCGGTCGGGCGCCGGGTACTCGGTCAGCCACAGGCCGTCGCCGGCCGCGTGGAGGTCCTTGGTCATGTACAGCGCGATCGGCTCGAGGAAGATGCTGACGCGGCCGTCGACCTTCGCGAGCGCCGCGAGCGTGCGCAGCATCATCGCCGCGTCGTCGCCGCGCGACGGGCAGCCGACGACGAGGCCCGGGATGTCGCGCAGCGCGGTGATCGAGTTGTCGTTGTGGAAGTGCCCGCCGAAGCCCTTCTGGTAGCCGAGGCCGGCGATGCGCACGACCATCGGATTGCGGTACTGGTCGTTCGAGAAGAACTGCAGCGAGCACGCCTCGCCGCGGATCTGGTCGCAGGCGTTGTGGAAGTACGCGAGGTACTGGATCTCGGGGATCGGCAGCATCCCCATGTTCGCGTAGCCCTGGGCGAGGCCGAGGATCGTGGTCTCGTCGAGCAGCGTGTTGAACACGCGCGCGCCGCGGAAGACCTTGTGGAGGCCCTTGGTGACCGTGTAGACGCCGCCCTTCTGCGCCACGTCCTCGCCGAACACCAGCGCCTCCGGGTACTTCGCGAGCAGGTCGTGGAGCGCCTGGTTGATCTGGATCGCGAGATGCCGCGGTGGCTGCCGCTCCGGCAGCTGGGCCTCGCCGCCGAAGGCCGCGATCCGCGCCTCGGGCGCGGCCGCGCGCGTGGCCTCGCGCATCACCGCGTCGGGCGTGTATGGCGCGAGCGGCGCCATGACCTCGGCCAGCGAGGTCAGCTTCGGCCGCGCGTTCGCGGCCTCGGCCGCGGCCAGACAGCGCGCGCGCATCGCCTCGTAGCGCTCGAGCAGTTCGTCGCGAGTCATGAGCCCGGTCGACAGCGCGAGGTCGGCCGAGCGCAGCAGCGGGTCCATCGCCTCGGCCGCGACCAGCTCCGGGATCGGCCGGTACTCGACCTCGAAGTCGGTGCCGGCGTGGCCCATCAGCCGCGCGACGCGAAGGTGCAGGAAGGCCGGCCGCCGGGTCGCGCGGACGAAGTCGACCGCATCGCGCACCTGCCCATAGCCCATGGCGAGGTCGAGGCCGTCGGCCTCGAAGTAGCGAAGGTGCGGTCGCGCCGAGAAGCTGCGCGCGATCCACCCGTCCGGCGTCTTGACCGAGATGCCGATGCCGTTGTCCTCGCAGACGAACAGCACCGGCGCCGCGATGCCCTGGTGCACGCCCCATTCGGCCGCGTTGAACGCGGCCTGCGCGGTCGCGTGGTTGGCCGAGGCGTCGCCGAACGAGCAGATCACGAGGCTGTCCTCGGGCACCGGCAGGCGGTGCCCGATCCGCCGCGCCTGCTCGATCGCGAGCGCGGTGCCGTAGGCCTTCGGCAGGTGCGAGGCGATCGTCGAGGTCTGCGGCAGCACCCACAGCGGCTTCGAGCCCCAGACCTTGTGGCGGCCGCCCGAGGCCGGGTCCTCGCGCGAGGCCGCGAACGACAGCGCCGAGTCCATCACCGGATCCATGCCCGGCAGCTTGCGGAAGCGCTCAGCCATGAAGCCGCCGGAGCGGTAGTGCAGGAAGGCCGGGTCGGTGTGGCGCGCGAGCCGCGCGACCATCGCGTTGCCCTCGTGCCCGCTCGACCCGATCGTGTAGTAGACCTTGTTCTGCACGCGCAGCACGCGCGCCATCAGGTCGAGGTGGCGGCTGACCAGCTGCGATTCGAACAGTTCGAGGAAGCCGGCGGCATCGAGCGCGCTGCCGGCGACGACCGGCGCGTCCGCGGCCGGCCGCGGCAGCGTCGGCCCCGGGTGGGAGGCGACGAAGTCGATGAAGTTGCGGTCGACGACCTCGGCGCGATTGAGCTGGCGATCGCGCGCGGTGACCGGCCGGACGGTGGCCGCCATCGGTCGGAGTCCTTGCGGAGGGGGCGCGGATTGTAGCGGTCGCGCGGCGGCGGCCCGCCCCCGAGTCCGCGCGGGTACGATCGGTGGCGGACCTCCGGATGAGCCCAGCGTGAGCCCCGGCGACGAGACCCGCTTCGACGACGACGAGACCCGCGTCAGCCTGCCTCGGACGCGAACCGGAACGGGCGCCGGCGCCGGCGCGACGCTGGCACCGGGGTCGATGATCGGCGCCTTCCGGATCGTCCGCCCGCTCGGCGAGGGCGGCATGGGTCAGGTCTACCTCGCCGAGCAGGTCGAGCCCCTGCAGCGGCAGGTCGCGCTCAAGCTGATCAGCCACCGGATCGCGGGCCCGGTCGCCGAGGCGTATTTCGAGGTCGAGCGCCAGGTGCTGGCGCAGATGAACCATCCCGCGATCGCGACGATCCACGACGCCGGCCGCACCAGCGACGGCTACCCGTGGTTCGCGATGGAGTGGATCGACGGCGCGCCGCTCGACCAGTGGTGCCGCGCCAGCGCGCCCGACCTGCGGACGCGGGTCGCGGTCGTGATCGCGCTCGCGCGCGGTGCCCAGCACGCGCACCAGCGCGGCATCGTCCATCGCGACCTGAAGCCGGCCAACGTGCTGGTCGAGGTCGTCGACGGCCAACCGAGACCCAGGATCATCGACTTCGGTGTCGCGATCGGCGTCGGCGGTGCGGGCGCGACGACGCCCTCGCACGAGCGCGTCGGCACCGGACCCTTCATGAGTCCCGAGCAGCTGGCCGGCGATCCGCGCGGGATCGACACCCGCACCGACGTCTACGCGATCGGCGTCGTGCTGCTGCAGCTGCTGCTGCCGGGCGCGACGCTCGACGCGCTCGGCGCCCCCGCCCCCCGTCGGGAGGAGGTGCTGCTGCTGCTCGACGACCCCGACAAGCCGGCCGGCAGCGCCCGGGCGCGGAAGACGCTGGCCGCGATCCCGCGCGAGCTTCGGGCGATCGTGCGCCGCGCGATCGATCCCGATCGAGAGCAGCGCTATCCCTCGGCCGGCGCGCTCGCCGCGGACCTCGAGCGCTTCCTCGACGGCCGTCCGGTCGAGGCGATGCCGGCGAGCCGGCTGTATCGCGCGCGCAAGTTCGCGGTCAGGCACCGGCTGGCGCTCGGCGCGGCCGGTGCGGTGCTGCTCGCGCTGGTCGGTGGCCTCGCCGCCGCGCTGCACGGGCTCGACACGGCCTCGCGCGAGGCGGCACGCGCGAATGCGGTCTCCGACTTCCTCGGCGACATCCTGACCGGGGTCGACCCGGACCGGGCGCGCGACCTCGACAAGACGCTGATGCGCGAGATCCTCGATTCCGGCGCCGAGCGCGCGCGCGCCGCGCTCGGCGACCGTCCCGAGGTGCTGGCCGACGTCGAGGCCACGATCGCCGACGCCTACCTCGGGCTCTCGGAGACCGAGCGCGCGGTCGCGTTCTCGCGCTCGGCCTGGGAGCGCCTCGAGGCCGCC
>PVBP01000032.1 GCA_002995625.1 Lysobacteraceae bacterium
ATCGTTTTCAGTGGCGTGCCGCTGGCACTGACCGGCGGTGTGGTTGCGCTCGCGCTGCGTGGAATCCCGCTGTCGATCTCGGCCGGCGTGGGATTCATCGCGCTGTCCGGCGTCGCGGTGCTCAATGGCCTCGTGATGATCTCCTTCATCCGTCGTCTGCGTGAGCAGGGCGTCCCCGCCCATGACGCTGTCGTCGAAGGCGCATTGGGGCGATTGCGGCCGGTGCTGATGACGGCCCTCGTCGCGTCACTGGGATTCCTGCCGATGGCGCTCAACGTCGGGGCAGGCTCAGAGGTACAGCGGCCGCTGGCTACAGTCGTGATCGGCGGCATCCTCTCGTCGACCCTGCTGACATTGTTGGTGCTGCCGGGACTTTACCGGAGCAGTGAACGATTCAGTCGAATGCCCGCCACTAGCTGATACAAGGGGCTGTCTAAGCGGCTATCGCGGCACTTTGGGAAGCCCGCGCTGCCGAATCAGAAAATAAACCGCCGGCACCACGAACATGGACAACAGCGGCGCCGTGATCATTCCACCGATCATCGGCGCGGCGATGCGCTGCATGACTTCGCTGCCACTGCCGACGCCGACGAACAGCGGCACGAGGCCGGCGACGATGACGGCGACGGTCATCGCCTTCGGCCGCACGCGCAGCACCGCGCCTTCCATCAACGCGTCCCGAAGGTCGGCCTCGGTGCGCAGCCGCCCGGCGCTTTGCCGGCGTGCAATGGCCTGGTCGAGGTAGATCAACATGATGACGCCAAACTCGGCCGCAACACCAGCCAGCGCGATGAAGCCAACGCCCGATGCGATCGACAGATGATGGCCAAGGGCGTAGATCAGCCAGAAGCCGCCGACCAGCGCGAACGGCAGCGAGGCCATGATGAGCGCGGCCGACGTCACACGCCGGAACGTGAGGAACAGCAGCCCGAAGATGATCGCCAGAGTCAGCGGAATGACGATCTGCAGGCGCTTGGCGGCGCGCTCCAGATACTCGAACTGCCCCGACCAGCTCACCGAGTAGCCCGGCGGCAGCTTCACCTGTTCAGCGACGATGCGGCGTGCCTCGTCCACATAGCCGCCGAGGTCGCGATCGCGGATGTCGACATAGACCCAGGCGCTGGGCCGCGCGTTCTCCGAGCGGATCATTGGCGGGCCGTCGGCGATCGACACGGTTGCCAGGCTGCCAAGGGTCAACGTTTCACCGCGGGCTGTGATCACCGGCAGATCGCGCAGGTCCTGCAGCGAATCGCGCAGCTCGCGCGGATAGCGGACATTGATCGGAAAGCGTTGTAGGCCCTCGACCGTCTCGCCGATGTTTTCGCCGCCGACCGCCATCGAGACGACGCGCTGCACGTCGTCGATGTTGAGGCCGTGGCGGGCCGCGGCCGCGCGGTCCGGCACGACTTCGATGTAACGGCCGCCGGATACGCGCTCCGCGAAGGCCGAGGCGGTTCCGGGCACGCGCTTGAGCGCGGCCTCAATCTCACCGCTGAGGCGCTGCAGCACGGCCAGATCAGGCCCGGCGACCTTCACGCCGACCGGCGACTTGATGCCGGTGGCCAGCATGTCGATGCGATTGCGGATCGGCTGCACCCAGACATTGCCCATGCCGGGAATCTTCAGCGCCGCATCCATCTCGGCGATCAGCTTCGCGGTCGTCATGCCGGCGCGCCATTCCGACTGCGGCTTGAGCTGGATGGTCGTCTCGAACATCTCCAGCGGCGCCGGATCGGTCGCGGTCTCGGCGCGGCCAGCTTTGCCGAAGACGTGCCGCACTTCGGGAAAGGATTTCAGGATGCCGTCGGTCTGTTGCAGCAGCTGGCTGGCCTTGCCGGCACTGAGGCCCGGCAGCGCGGTCGGCATGTACAGCAGATCGCCTTCGTCCATCGACGGCATGAACTCGCTGCCAAGCCGCGAAAGCGGCCAGACCGTGGCGACCACCAGGAGGGCGGCGAGCAGCAGCGTCAATCGCGGCCACGCCAGAACGGATGCCAGCATGGGCCGGTAGATGCGGATCAGAAACCGGTTCAAGGGATTCGCGGCTTCGTCGGCGATCCGGCCGCGAATGAAGGCGGTCATCAGCACCGGGATCAGCGTCACCGACAAACCGGCGGCGGCGGCCATCGCGTAGGTCTTGGTGTACGCCAGCGGCGCGAACATCCGGCCTTCCTGCGCCTGCAGACTGAACACCGGCACGAACGACAGCGTGATGATCAGCAGCGAGAAGAACAGCGCTGGCCCGACTTCGGCCGCCGCGTCCGCCAGCAGCGACAGGCGCGCGGCGCCGGCCGGATCGGTGCCGTCGTGCGCGTGTCGCCACGCTTCGAGCTTCTTGTGCGCGTTCTCGATCATCACCACGGCAGCATCGACCATCGCACCGATCGCGATGGCGATGCCGCCGAGCGACATGATGTTGGCGTTGATGCCCTGCGCGTGCATGACGATGAACGCGCTCAGGATGCCGACCGGCAGCGTGACGATCGCGACCAGCGCCGAGCGCAAGTGCCAGAGGAACAGCGCGCAGACGACGGCGACGACGAGGAACTCCTCCAGCAGCTTGTGCGACAGGTTTTCGACGGCGCGATCAATCAGCGCTGAGCGGTCGTAGGTCTCGACGACCTCGACGCCCGGCGGCAGGCCGGCCTTGAGCGTGTCGAGTTTGGCCTTCACCGCCGCGATGGCGGCGCGCGCGTTCTCGCCGGAACGCAGGACGATCACGCCGCCGGTGACTTCACCTTCGCCGTCGAGTTCGGCGATGCCGCGCCGCGTCTCGGGGCCGACCTGCACGGTCGCGACGTCTCGCAGCAGAATCGGCGTGCCTTGCGTGCCGAGTCCGAGCGGGATCGCGCGGAAGTCTTCGAGCGATTTCAGGTAGCCATGCGCGCGCACCATGTACTCGGCCTCGGCGAGTTCCAGCACTGAGCCGCCGGCTTCGCCGTTGGCTTTCTGCACGGCAGACACCACGGTGTCCAGCGTCAGTCCATACGCGCGCAGGCGCTGCGGATCGAGCACGATCTGGTACTGACGGTTGAAGCCGCCGATCGTGGCGACCTCGGCGACGCCGGGCACGGTCTTCAGTTCGTACTTGAGAAACCAGTCCTGCAGCGCGCGCAGCTGTCCGATGTCCTGACGGCCGGTGCGATCCACCAGCGCGTATTCGTAAATCCAGCCGACACCGGTCGCGTCCGGTCCCAGCGCGGCGCGTGCGCCGGCGGGCAGGCGGCTCTGCACCTGGCTCAGGTATTCCAGCACGCGCGAGCGGGCCCAGTAGAGGTCCGTGGCGTCATCGAACAGCACATAGACGAACGATTCGCCGAGCAGCGAATAGCCGCGCACGGTCTTCGCGTGCGGCACCGACAGCAGCGCCGTTGTCAGTGGATACGTCACCTGATCCTCGACGACCTGTGGCGCCTGGCCGGGATACGTCGTGCGCACGATGACCTGCACATCGGACAGATCGGGAATCGCGTCGAGCGGCGTGTTGCGCAGTGCGTACAAACCCCAGGCCGCCAGGAACGCCGCGCCGAGCAGGACCAGGAAGCGGTTGTGAACCGACCAGTGGATCAGCTTCGCGATCACCGAACCGGCTCCGTCTCGGCCTGCGCCATCATCCGGTTGTAGGCGCCCTGCAGGTTTGCTTCGGAGTCGATCAGGAACTGGCCGGAGGTAATGACCTGCTCGCCGGGCGTGAGGCCCGCAAGCACGACGATGTCGTCGCCGTGTTCGACGCCCAGTGTCACCGCGGTCGGCCGATAGCGACCCGGCGCCTCGGCAACGATGACAACGTTGCGCGCACCGGTGCGGATCACGGCCTCGGTCGGCACCAGCGTCGCCGCGCTCTGCGATGTGCCCATCAGGGCGACGTCGGCATACATGCCGGGCCGCAGCGCGCCATCCGCGTTGTCGAGCGCCACACGCGCGCGCAGCGTTCGGGTCTGCGGATCGAGCGTCGGGTAGACGTAATCGACGTTGCCGCGAAAGACCTGCCCGGGCATCGCCGTCAGCCGCGCCTCGGCGGCCTGTCCAGGCTGCAGACCACCGGCCTGTGCTTCCGGCACTTCGATGCTGATCCAGACCTTCGACAGATCGGCGATCTTCATCAGCGGCATGCCGGGCGTGAGCTGCACGCCTTCGCGTACGAGCAACTCCGTCACCACACCGGACTCGGGCGCCGTGATAACCGTGCGGTGCCGGGTGCCGCTCTTGTTCTCGACACCGCCCAGCAAACGCAGCTTGGTCCGCGCCGCGTCGACGAGCATCTCATCGCCGAGCCTGCGCGCGAGCGCCAGCTCCTCCTGCGCGGTCAGCAGATCAGGCGCGTAGAGGCCCGCGAGCGTCTGCCCCTTCTGTACGCGGTCGCCGACGGCGCGCACGTCGAGATGCTCGATCCAGCCGGCCGCGCGTGCCTCGACGGCAACGATGCGTGTCTCGTCGATCGCAACACTGCCCACCGCACGCAGCGTTTGCGCCGACACATCACCTCTGCGTACAACAGCCGTGCGCATGCCGAGTTTCTGCACCATGCCGGTGTCGACGCCGACCGTGGCGGCATCGTCGCGCATCGACGGCTCGTCGGCGTACTTGGGCACCATGTCCATGCCCATCGGCGATTTACCAGGATGGTCGAAGTGCTGCTGCGGGACCATCGGGTCGTACCAGTAGAGGATGCGCCGCTGCTCGCCGACTGCCGGTGCGGATGGCTGCATGTCGTGATCCTCGTGCATGGGGCTGCCGGCAGCTGGCGCGTCCTGGCGCTTCACGAGCGTCATGCCGCAGATCGGGCAGTTGCCCGGATGATCCTGATGCACTTCGGGGTGCATCGAACAGGTCCAGTAGGTCTTGCCCTGCTCGTCGGTCTTGGCGACCCATTGGTGTCCCGGCTCGGCCTTGTGGCTGCGCTGGGCGAGCCACCAGCCGCCGGCGGCCGTGGCAACGACGATGAGGGCGATGATCGGAAATTTCTTATCCATGAGCGTGCTCCTGCATGGGCACCTGATAGGCGCCGAGGTAATCGAGTCGGATGCGGCGCTGCGCGGCCCGGGCCTGCAGTGCCAGTCGTGAGAGATGTAGATCGAGGATGGCGCGACGCGCTTCGAGGACCTGCGTGAGCGACCCCGAGCTGCTGCGCCACGCCGCGAGCGCCGCTTCGATGCGCGCGTGCGCGGGAGGCAGGATCGCGTCGTCGTGGCGGCGGATGCGTTCTTCGAGACGCTGCAGGTCCTGATAGTCGAGCCGCGCTTCGGCCGTGAGCTGGCGCAGGCCGTCGTCCGCATCGGCTTCGGCGGCTTCGCGCCGCGCCGTGGCGGCCGCCAGCTCACGGTCCTGCCGGTTCCGTGTGAAGAACGGCAGGTCCACGCCCACCTGCAGCATCACCATGTCCGAGTAGCGGGCGCGGTTGCCGTAGCCCAGTTCGACGCGCCAGTCCGGCAGATACGCGGCCTTCGCGAGATCGGTGGCCGCCCGTGCCTCCGTAACCAGGCCATCGAGTGCACCGACCTGTGGCTGCTGACGCAGGCGGGCGAGCACAACATCGAGCGGCGGTAGCGGCGGATACTCGGGAAGGTCCGGGCGCAGCGGGCGCTGCGCCGCCTCACCGATCCAGCGCGACAGCGCATTGCGCGCCCGTTCGCCGTCCTGTGCCTTCTCGGCGATCCGGTCGCGCAGCATCTCGACCTCGACACGCGCGGCGAACAGATCGGATTGCGGTGCTTTGCCGACTTTCACCTCGATCCCGACCGCTGCGACCTGCGCCTCGGCCTCACGCAAGGATTCGGCGACCAGCGCCGATTCCTGCTCGGCCTGCCAAGCGTCGAGCCAGGCCAGCGACGCATCGCGCTCGATCGTTCGCGCGGTCAGGCTGCGCGACGCATCAAGCTGGTCCGCTTCCAGTTCGCCCTGCCGGCTTCGCAGCCGGCGCTTCTCGGCGCGCGGGAATTCCTGCAAGAGGCCCGCGATCAGCTGCGTGTCGCTATCGCGCGTGAACGAGCCGGCGTCGCTGCCGTCGATCGGCAGGTCACGAACACCGCCGAACAGCTGCGGATCGGGCAACTGTCGGGCGGCAACAGCCGATTCGCGCGCCGAGCGTGCTGACGCCGCAAGACTGTCGAGCATCGGCTGTTGCCGGATCGCCAGTTGGCGGACCCGGTCGATATCCAAGGCGATCCCTGCATCGGGATCGTTCTGTCCGTACGCGGCGAAGCTGAAGAACGCCAGGCTGGCCGCGAGCACGGCATGGCGGAGCATTGAGTGTTTCATGTCTCTCGGAGTCGCGATGGAACGCGGACCCGAAGCACGGATCACAACGCATGCGCCGGACACGCAAAAACGCGCAGGCAGCGATGCGGAGGGAACCGAACTCCGGCAGGAGGCGCAGGCGGGCTGCGCCGCTACTCAGGCCGGGAGACGAGGAATCGGTGGTCGGAAAGCTGCGCCGGACGGCGCAGGAGAGGTGAACTCAGGTGCGAAACCGATCTGCGCCGGGGAAGAAGCAACGGGGGCGAATCCAGTGACTGCCGGAATCGCGAGTGCCGACATCGCACAGCTCAGGAGGTCGGGGCAGGCTTCGTTGCAGCAGGAGCTTTTGCCGGCAGTGCCGTGCGGGTCCGCCTGCATCATCTCCGGCGATGAATGGCACGGCATTTCCATCGCGGCCGCAGCCGCAGTGTGCGCGACGCCCCGTGGAACAGCCTGCCGCGTCGATGCCACGGCCACGCCTTGCGCCAGAAACAGCAGCGCAACGACGACGTGGATCAGGGGCCGGACGGCTTTCATGCGGACAAGACCGTAAGGCTATGAGCGAAGTTCCGCAACTCTCGCTTTGATTCGGACTTGAGCAACAAGACCATTGCGCTCTACGACGGATCGCTGAGTAACAGCCCACCGTCTACGTCAAACGCGTCAGCAAGCTTCTGGATGGTATCCACAGTGGCAGCAACCTTTGCCGATTCCACGTTGCTGATATATCGCTGACTGACCCCCGAGCGGTGTTCCAGGTCTTCCTGCGACCATTGCCGCTCGATCCGGTGGGCTCTGACGTTGACCGCCAAACGGTCTCGGAGCTGGTTTTTCTTGCGCGGCCTCGCCATCCCCAAAGGCTTGGCTCAGGGGCTTGGACTGTCCATGACGTATAGGTCATAATCTCCAAGCCGGCGCTCCCCAGCCTGCGATTTGCCAGTCGATGTGTCAGCGGACAGTCCGGCAGTGGGTGGCGGCAGACGATGCCGGGGCATCATCGCCGGGAAGAATACGGGCATGGCTTTCATCTCCAATGCCGAATCCGTGACCGTCCTGATCGTGGATGCCGACCGGCATCCACGACGGCATGGGTCGGAACCCGGCTCGGACATCGCCACCTATCTCGCACGCCACAACACGGACGTCGTGGTCGACCGGATCGCCTCGGACGGCTCGCCTGTCGCAGAAGCGATCCTAGAAGAAGGTAGCGCTTGGCCCCACCCCTGCCATCTTTCCAGCCCCGAGAGCTTCGTCAGAACCAGAAGCGCAGGCCGATCACCCACCGGTTGTCGGTTCTGGAATGACTGCTAAGCCCGCGCAGGTCCGACGTCTTGCCGAAACTCCATTCGCGCTCGAATCCCACGTAGGGCGCGAACTGCCGCGTGATCTCGTAACGCAAGCGGACGCCTCCCTCCACGGTACTCAGGCCCGCACCGATGACTTCCTCCGGATCGGTCTGCCCGAACCAATTGGCTTCGAGCCCCCAATTGGCGATCAACCGGTTGGTGAACAACATCTCATACTCGACCTCGACGATGGCCGCCGTCTCGCCGCCCTCTCCGACGTAGCCCGTTGCCGAGACCTCGAACTTGTAGGGCGCCAGACCCTGGACGCCGAACGCGGCCCAGTTGCGCGGCGTTCCGCCTCCACCGAAGTCACCAAAATCCCGGCGCACGCCGACCACGGCATCCCACCAGGGATGGATCGCGCGGCCGTACAAGGCTTCAATCCGCCCGCGCTGCAGGCTTTCGTCCAGCGCGTGACCCTTGGTTCGCAACCAGAGGCGGTTGAGGTCGCTGCCGACCCAACCGATCCCCTCCCAGGCGATCTCCCTGCCTTCATCCGTGTTCGCCCCTTCCAACTGGTCCATGAGCCAGAACGAGTTCAGGCTGGTGCCGTGCTTGTGGTAATCCTTCAGCAACGGGAACGCCGCCGAGCGATCGGCATCGGTGAGAGGAGGGATGGGTTCGCGTGGCAGGGCGGGGTTCCCCATCTCGGAATGGTCCATCTCGGAATGGTCCATCTGGGAGTGGTCGACCTGCGGACGGTCCTGTTGTCCATGATCCATCTGCGCGTGGTCGTCACCACTGCCGGCGTGCTCGGAATGGGTCTCCTGCGAACGCTTCGAATGATCCATGCCGGCATGGGGAGGCTGCGTCGTCGCATCTTCTTCCTGCCGGTCCGTCGTCGCACTTGACGTCGCAGGCTGGCCATGTCCGGCGTGCTGCGCGTAGGCGCCGACAGGGAGCGACAGGACGACGGCCAGCCCAGCCCACAGCATCGTTTTCGTTGGGCTCCTCATTCTTCGACCCTCACTTCCCGGAACATGCCCGATTCCATGTGGAAGAAGAGATGGCAGTGGTAGGCCCAACGCCCGAGCGCATCGGCCCGGACTCGGTAGCTGCGCTTCGTGCCCGGAGGCATGTCCACGGTGTGCTTGCGCAGATGGAAGTTGCCCTGTTCGTCTTCCAGGTCGCTCCACAGGCCGTGCAGGTGAATCGGATGCGCCATCATGGTGTCGTTCACCAGCACGATGCGCATGCGCTCGCCGTAGTTGAGGCGCAGCGGCTCGGCATCGGCGAACTTGATCCCGTCGAACGACCAGGCGAAACGCTCCATGTGCCCGGTCAGGTGCAGTTCGACCGTGCGGCCAGGCTCGCGCCCGTCGGGATCCGGGAACAGGCTCTTCAGGTCGGCATACGTCGCCACCTTGCGGCCGTTCCCGCGCAGGCCGATGCCCGGATCGGACAGTCGCGGCGCCGGCGTCATGGTCTGCATGTCGACCAGGGGGTTGCCGGTCTCGCTGGCCGGGTGCGCCTGCATCTGCATGCCTCCGGCCGGCGCGCCCTGCATGGCCGTGGCCGAGGCGCCGTGGCCGGCATGTGGATCGACAGATGCTGCGGCACCATGGCCAGCGTGTGGATCCGAAGCCGGTGTGGCGCCATGCCCGGCATGCGGATCGGCGGCGGCCGGCGTCGCGCCGTGTCCCGAATGCGCGGCGTGGTCGCCGTGTCCCATGTCGGCCATGGTCAGCAGCGGACGCGGATCGACCGCCGGCACCGGTGCACGCAGCCCTTCACGCACCGCCAGCGTGCCGCTGACGTAGCCGGTACGGGCACTGTCCTGGGCAAAGAGGGTGAAGGCGTCCTGGCCGGTCGGTTCGACGATCACGTCGAAGGTCTCGGCGGTGGCGATGCGGATCTCGTCCACCGTCAGCGGATGGACGTACTGGCCGTCGACCTCGACCACCGTCATCTTCAGGCCCGGGATGCGCACATCGAAGTAGCTCATCGCCGAGCCGTTGATGAAGCGCAGCCGGATCTTCTCGCCGCTGCGGAACAGGCCGGTCCAGTTGCCCAGCGAAGTGGTGCCGTTCATCAGGTAGGTGTAGGTGTGCGCGTTGACGTCCGACAGGTCGGTGGGCGTCATCCGCATGCGGCCCCAGGCCGCGCGGTCGCTCAGGGTCGCACGCAGCCCGTCGTTGCTTACGTCGCGGAAGAAGTCCCCTACCGTCCGCTGGTAGTAGTTGTCGTACTCCGACAACTTCTTCAGGCGGGCGAACAGACGCGCAGGATCCATGTCGGTCCAGTCGGACAGGAACACCACGTAGTCGCGGTCGTAGGAGAACGGCTCGGGTGCGATGGGATCGATGATCAGCGGCCCGTACATGCCGCCCTGTTCCTGGAAGCCGGAGTGGCTGTGGTACCAGTAGGTGCCGCCCTGGCGAACATCGAACTCGTACAGGTAGCTCTCGCCGCGGCCGATGCCATCGAAGCTGAGACCGGGCACACCATCCATGTTCGCCGGCAGCAGGATGCCGTGCCAGTGGATCGACGTGGAGTCACCGTGGATCGAGCCTGGGGGCAGGTCGTTGCGGACCCGCAGCTGCACCCGCGTGCCTTCGCGCCAGCGCAGGATCGGTGCGGGCACCGAACCGTTGACGGTGATGGCGGGCCGCGTCTTGCCCGTGTAGTTGACCGCGGTCTCGCCCACGCTCAGGTCAAACTGCGTGCCGGCGAGAACTTCGAGCTGGCCCGGAGAGCGTAGTGCCCAGCTTTGCTTCGGCCACAGCCCCAGGCCCAGCACCGCACCCCCCGCCGCCAACCCTTGAACGAACTGCCTTCGGGAAAGCAGGCGTTGTTCTTCGACGTTCGCACCTGAAGGTCTGGATCGCATGCATGATCTCCTATGATCGGTAGGGGCTGGCCGCAAGGGCGCCCGGTTCATCGCCACGATCCAGGCGATGGGAACCCGCGACGCCGGAGACGCCATCGTGGGGACGGATGCCGTTCAGCGTGCGCAAGACGAGCGCCGCGGCAGTGGCCGGAATTCCCAATGGATAAGGGACTCAGGAATCATGCAACGGTCGGGATCGAGCACATGGCCATGAAACTCGCGTCATCACGGCCAGCTTAGGAGGAGGTCACTTTCGCCGGGATGACCCGTCCATTACATTCCCGTCATTGCAATGTCATTCCCGCTCGGCCAGCGGGTCGCAAGACCTATCGCGGGTCCGTTCTACCTGCGCGGGGTCTTGCGCTTCCGGACCCCAGGCTCATCGACCGCGCCACGTCGGCGTTTGGGTTCTCCCGCCGCCGCTGCCGATGGCTGTTCCAGATCGGCCAGGATCGGGCAATCGGGCCGATCGTCTCCCGAGCAGCCCATCACCAGTTGCTGGAGCGTGCCAGCCATCTCCTGCATGTCCGCGATCCGTTGCCGCAGATCTTCGATATGGCCCAGGGCGATGCGCTTGACGTCCGCACTGCGCCGGCGGCGGTTCCGCCAGAGCTGCAGCAGGCCATCGATCTCGGCGACGGAAAACCCCAGATCCCGCGCCCGCCGCACGAAGCGCAGTACGTGCACGTCGTTCTCTGTGTAGTTCCGGTAGCCTGCGTCCGTGCGGCTGGCCGCCGGGATCAAACCGGTCGCCTCGTAGTAGCGGATCATCTTGGCCGATACCCCTGAAGCGTTCGCTGCTTGACCGATGTTCACGTCATCCTCCTTTCGACCGACCCGGTCGCACCGTGGCCGGCGGACGCGACGGCCTCTCCCGAAACATCGGGCCGGCCAGTCACCGCGGACGCCACGGGCGGATGGAACCGCCGCAGCCTGAGGGCGTTGCCGAGGACGAAGACGCTCGACAACGCCATGGCGCCTGCCGCCAACACTGGCGAGAGCAGGACGCCGTAGGCCGGATAGAGCACGCCAGCGGCGACCGGGATCAGGGCGGCGTTGTAGCCGAACGCCCAGAACAGATTCTGCCGGATGTTGCGGATCGTCCCCTTCGACAGGGCGATGGCGTTGGGCACGCCCTTGAGGCTGCCCGACATCAGCACCACGTCGGCCGCCTCGATCGCGATGTCGGTGCCCGTGCCGATGGCGATGCCCACGTCGGCCTCGGCCAGGGCCGGCGCATCATTGATGCCGTCACCCACGAACACCAGATGGCCGTGAACGGCCCTGAGACGGCGCACCGTCTCGATCTTGCCTTTCGGAAGCACCTCGGCGACCACCTCGTCGATGCCGAGACGGCGGGCGATGGCCTCGGCTGTGCGCCGATTGTCGCCGGTGATCATGGCGACCTTGAGGCCCAGCGCGTGCAGCGCGGCGATGGCCTCGGGCGTGGTGTCCTTGATCGGATCGGCAACGGCGATGACGGCCGCGAGCTTTCCGTCGATCGCGGCGTAGAGCGGCGACTTGCCCTCGTCGCCCAGCCGCTCCGCGATACCGGAAAAGGTGGCCACATCCAGGCCCAGCCGGTGCATGTAACGGTCGGCGCCGATCTGGATACTCACTCCGTCCACCATCGCCTCGACGCCGAACCCGGTCTCGGACCTGAAGCCAGCGACCGCCGGCAAGGTCAGGCCTTGGGCTTGGGCGGCTTCTACGATGGCATGGCCGACGGGGTGTTCCGACTTCGCCTCGACGGCCGCGATCCGCGCCAGTACCTGCGCGCGATCGAAGCCTTCGGCCAGTTCCAGATCGGTGAGCACCGGCCGGCCTTCGGTCAGCGTGCCGGTCTTGTCCAGTGCGATGACCTTCGCATCCTTGAGCCACTGCAAGGCTTCGCCCTTGCGGAACAACACGCCCATTTCGGCGCCGCGCCCGGTGCCGACCATGATCGACGTGGGCGTGGCCAGCCCCATGGCGCAGGGACAAGCGATGATCAGCACGGCGACGGCATTGACCAGCGCGAACGTCAGCGCCGGTGCCGGGCCGAAGGCGAGCCAGACGAGGAACGTCAGCAGCGCCACACCGATCACGACCGGGACGAACCACAACGTCACCTTGTCGACCAGTGCCTGGATCGGCAGCTTGGAGCCCTGCGCTTCCTCCACCATGCGGATGATCCGGGAGAGTACCGTGGCCTCGCCTACCGCGGTTGCACGGAAAGCCAGCGCGCCGTTCTGGTTGACCGTACCGCCGACCACCGCGCTGCCGGCGGTCTTTGCCACCGGCACCGGCTCGCCGGTGATCATGGACTCATCGACGTAGCTGTCGCCATCGATCACCTCGCCGTCGACCGGAACACGTTCGCCCGGTCGCACTTCGACAATATCCCCCGGCACGACGTTGCCGAAGGCGATCTCGGCCGTCTCCTCGTCACGGCGCACTCGCGCGGTCCGCGCCTGCAACCCAATCAGCCGCTGGATCGCCTGGGAGGCGCGCCCCCTGGCCCGCGCTTCCAGAAAGCGGCCGATGAGAATCAAAGTGACGATGACGGCCGCCGCCTCGTAGTAGACGTTGACCGCTTCCGCGGGCAACAGCGCAGGCATGAAGGTCGCAACCAGCGAGTAGGCGTAAGCCGCCAGGGTACCGACCGCGACCAGCGAGTTCATGTCCGGCGCCAGGCGGAACAGCGCGGGAAAGCCATGCTGGTAGAAGCGCCGGCCCGGCCCGAGGATCACCAGTGTCGTCAGCGCGAACTGGATGACCCAGTTCCACTGCATGCCGAGGGTGCGGTTGATCAGGTGATGCACGCCGGGAACGAGGTGCGCACCCATCTCCAGCACAACCACCGGCAAGGTCAGCGCGATGGACACGGCCACGGCGCGTTTCAGGGCCGCCTGCTCGGCGTCCTTGCGGACCGCGTCATCGGCCTCGCGCGAGGACGCCCGGTCGATCGGCCGCGCCGCGTATCCCGCGTCGTCGATGGCCTGGATCAGCAACCTGGCGTCCACACCCCCTTCCACGACTGCGCGCTCTGTCGCCAGGTTGACGCGTGCCGCCGTCACGCCGGGGACGGTACGCAGTGCGCGCTCCACACGTCCGACGCAGGACGCGCAGGTCATGCCCTCGATGGCGAGTTCGGTCTTGATGATCGGAACCGCATAGCCCGCCCTCTCGATGGCCCGGGCCAGTGTCCGGTGGTCGGCCGGTGCCACGGTCTGCACGTCGGCCCATCCGGATGCGGGATCGACGCTCGCACCGTGAACGCCGGGGACGGCCCTCAGTGCCTGCTCGATCCGGCCGGCGCAGGAAGTGCCGCGCATTCCCGCGATGGGTAGGCGCACCGCCTCCAGTCGGAGGGAGGCGTCTTGTGAAGGGGAATCCATGTTCATCTCGCCGTACGATGGGGTCGATGGCCGAGTCTGTGGCTTACCACGGTGGGAAGGTCAACGCTTGCGCGGCCGGCCTGTGAACCCTTGACCTTCCAACGATGGCAAGGTCCATGATAGCCGTACGCAAACCAACAGGAGTTGTCCCATGCAGACGTTCCACATCCAGAACATGACTTGCGGCGGCTGCGTCCGAGGCGTCACGCGCGCCATCCAGTCCGTCGACCCGGCTGCGCGGGTTCACGCCGATGTTCCTGCCCGACGGGTGCAGGTCGTCTCCAACCAGCCCCGTGAGATCGTCGAGGCCACACTGACCAAGTCCGGCTACCAGGCGGTTTGGATCGCTCCGTGAAGCACCGCCTGGCGGCCTCGTTCAGGCCTCGTTGATCGTCAGGGTCAAGCGACCAGGTTCTCGGCCAGTGCGGTCGTCGGACGAAGCCGTTCTTGAACTGACCGGCCCGACCACTCAGTTGCAGGTACTCGGGTGGTCGGGCGGGGAGGGTCGATTGCGCCGCCACGACCATCCTCTCTCGATCTCGATTTGAAGTGCGACGCTCAAAAAGGTTCGGATCAGCACGATCAGCGCAAGGATCGCGACGCCCTGCAGCGAGGGATCGATCGTAACGGTTCGGATGATGTCGGCGGCCACGAGAAATTCCAGGCCCAGTACGATCGCGCCGCCGAGCTCCTGCCGCAGGGAGTGATATCGCGCCGTCAGTTCGAACCCCTTGTGGATGAAGGCGAATCGGCCGCAAGCCAACACGCTGCCCAGGGTGATGACCCCGACGCCGAACAACTCGAATCCCGCGACCGCGATCCCGATCGCCGCATGTGGCAAATCAGCGCTCATCGGCATATCCGGTCAATGGTGATCGTAGATCCCTACACCCCGGATGTCGTTCCATGAAGTGGTCTGGTGGCAGAGATAGCACTGCTCAGGTTCCGCATTCCTGACACCCGCTATCGGCTTGGACATCATTCCGAAGTGCTCCTTGTAGTGGCTGAGCGGCGCGAGGTGGCACTGGCCGCACTCGGTGGAACTCGGCGGTGGATGCCGGTACTCGGCAATCGACCATGTGGTCGTGCCGTGGCATGTCGCGCAGTCGTTTCCGAAGACCTGGACGTGCGGGTCGGTGGTCTTGTGGCAGCTCGCACAGTCCAGCAGCGTCTCCTTGTAAGTCATGCCGTTGGCAAGCGAGAGGTTGCCCGGCAGCGCCTCGGGCCGGTGTGCCTTGAGGTGCGCGAGCAGCACCGCCCCCTCATGACCCTCCGGGGCCCGATCGAGCCATCGCACGATGATGTCGGTCAAAGCCGCATGGTCCATACCACGCAGGCTGCGGCCGGCGTCGTGTTCCTTGTGGCAGGCCACGCAGTTGTTCGAGCCGGCGATGTCGGCATGGAATGCCGTCGGTTGTCGCTGGACCAGGACGGTCTCGTTTGCATGGCAGGCCACGCAAGTCGCGTCCTCCACGCCCTTCACCGGCGTGTGGCACGCCGCACAGTCCTCTTTGAGAAACGCATGTGCGCTGGACAGGGGGCCCGGAGAGGCCATGTTCTGCCACGTCGCGGCGCGCTGCATTTGCGGAAGGTATGTCCACAGTGCGACTGCCGACACCGGCGCCAGGACCGCGAGCAGCGCGGCGAGGATCTTTCCCTTTCGACTCATCTGAACCAGCGCAACCCGAAGTAGATGCCAGCCCAGATATGCAACGCCAGCAGAAGATAGAAGATGATCGAGAACGCGATGTGTGCCGACAGCCAGGCGTTGAACAGCCTGCGCACCCGCTCCTGGAACTGGATCGAGTACTGCAGATCGGCGGCGGCGGATGCCAGTGGCAGCAGTTCGGCGCTGGCCTTGGGCGTACCGGCAACGCCCGCTGTTGGTCCTTGCGCGTAGGCCCAGTACTGCCCATCCAGAAGGCGCCACAGCCCGTCGATCTGCGCCTTCTTCTCGCGGATGTTCTCCGCGACGTAGCGCAGGTAATGCTGGCCGATGAACCCAGTGAGCACGCTCAGCAGCATCGATGCCGTCAGCGCGACGCCGAGCGCACTCTGGAACTTGTGCCCGCTATGGAGGATGGCCAACAGCGCGCCTACCAAGCCGAAATAGACGTGCGCCTGCAGCAATGCGCCGAAGCCATGCTTCCTGGTGAATGCGCGGCGCAGCGTAGCGCTGCGCTTGATTACGGTGTAGGTGAGCGGGACGAGCATGAACGCCGCGCCTACGACGCCGAACACGCCACCCAGGAGGCTTCCGGCGAAGAAGGAAGAGCGGTGCACCAGGAAACCCAGCCACAGGACCACCAGCATCGAGAAGATGATCGTCGCGATGATGCGATCCTGGTTGCGCATCTACGCATCCACCGAGATATCGGCCGACGCTTTCGCCTGGCAGGCCAGGATCACGCCCGAGGAACGATCGAGTGGCGTCAGGCTGTCGTCCACGTCCATGGTGACCTCGCCCGACAGCAGCTTGATCTTGCAGAGGCCGCAGTAACCCTGCCGGCAGGCATATTCGATCGGAACGCCGACCTCTTCGGCGGCCTCGAGAACGGTCTGGCCGGCCGCCAGCGGCGCCTTTTTTCCGGACCGCTCGAAGCTGCAGGTGACGGCCGTCGCCGTGTCGCCCGCCGACACCTCCGGGCCGGGAGGCACTGTCCTGGAGGGGCTCAGGAACAGCTCGGAATGAACCGACGCCAGGTCGATGCCCAGCTTGCCCAGTTCGTTGCGGACCGCGTCCATCATCACCGGCGGACCGCACAAGTGGATGCGGCGCGAACGGATCTGCGGAATCTGCCCCAGCAGTTCGGCGGTGATGAACCCACGCGGGCCGGTCCATGCCGCCGATGACTCGTCGCTCAGCACGATGGACACATGCAGGTTCGGATGCCGGCGGGCGAGTTGATTCAGCTCGTCGCGGAAGATCACGCTTTCCAGGTCCTTGCAGGCGTAGACCAGGTCGATCCGGCCGTTCCAGCTCTGGTCGGTCAGGTAGCGGATGGAACTCATCAGCGGCGTGATGCCGACGCCGCCGCCCAGGAACACGACACTGTCGGACTCGACGCCGCGGAAGGTGAAGCGGCCGTAGGGGCCGGACGCATCGAGGAGATCGCCTTCCTTCACCTGCTCGTGCAGGTAACCCGAGACGATGCCGCCGCTTTCGTGCTTGACCGTCAGGTCGCACCAGCCGTGGCAGCATGGCGATGAAGCGATCGAATACGAGCGCTTGACCTGGTTCCCGCCTGAATGCACCGAAAGCGTGAGGAACTGGCCGGGCTCGAACTCGAACGGCAGCGCACCCACGCCCTCCACTGGCGCCAGCCGAAACGTCTTGACCTTGGGCGTCTCCTGGAAGACGCGTGCGACCCGCAGCTTGCCCACCCAGCCGCCCATGGTGGACACGGGTGCGCGTGCCTGCGGCTCGCCCTCGGCCGGCACGCCCGGAGACACGGGCGCCGCGGGGGCCGGCGCCACACCGGAACGAGGCGCAGCGGCGGGGGCCGGAGGCACCGGTGCCCCGGTGCGCAACGTGGCGAGGACCGCATTCGTGCGTCGGGTTCGCGCCACGTACATCCAGGCGGCCAGCAGCGCAAAGGCCAGCAGCAACGCCATCGTGAAGTAGTGGAAGCCCGACAGGCCGAAGACGCCGTGCGCCGGGGCCGTGGTCAGGGGATCGGTCAGGTTCATCTCGCGCCGGAACCACGCCAGCGCGATCCCCCGCGGCGCCTGTCCTTCGGCCAGTGCGCGGTAGGCCGACAAGCCGCTGTCGAATTCGCCCCAGGCCTCGCGCATGCGGTCGGATGCTTCCTGCAGGCCGCCGTAGTCGTTGCGCTGGACCGCGTGCGACGCCTCCGACGACAGGGACGCCAATAGCTGGATCCCTTCGTGCATCCGGTGGTGGGCGAGCTGCTCAACGCTCGCGCGCCGCTCCGGCGGTAGATCCGGCAGCGCCATCAGCTGCGGATACAGCAGCTTGTTGAGGCGCCGATCCCGACCGCACTCGTCTCCGCGGCAGCCGCGCATCATGTCGTCCATCATGCCGCCCATGGAACCGGCCATCGATGCACCACTCGAAGCCGGCATGCTGGCAGTCGCGTCCGGGTGATGCGCGGCGTGATCGTCATCGCCCGCCGATGCGTCAGCCGGCGGCGTGGTGCCCATCGGCATACCAGCCATCGAGCCGCTGTCCCGGGCCGATGACGTGCCGGCAGCGTCCGGCTGCGCAGCCGTGATGCCGCCGGTCTTGTCTGGCGGATGGGCTGCGTGTGGATCAGCAGCCGACTGAGCGCCGGCCGCTCCATGAGCCAGCAGCATCGCCAGCGTGGCCAGGGCGGCGACTCGCTTCCACCCCACGAAGCCTTCCGTCAGCACCGCGGCGGCCTCCGCTACATATGGCCCATCTTCTTCTTGGCCATGCCCCCGCCCATGCTCGAATCCATCTTCTGCATGGTGGCGTCGACCTTCTGCATCTGCATCTCGCAGTGCTCCATGTCCTCCTTCATCTGCTGCATGTGCTGCATCGTGGCGGGCATGTCCATGTCCTTATCCGCGGAGGCATCGCCAGCCTTCATCGCCATGGCCTGCTGATGCATCTGCATGCTGCCTTCCTGCATCTGTCGGCCCATGGCCTCCATGGCTTGCCCCCGTTCGCGCATCATGGCTGCCATCTCCTCCATGTGCGTGGCCATGGCATCGGGCGTTGCGGGCGCATTCTGAGAAGCAGGGGACTTCGGATCGGTAGGGTGCGCCGCTGGAGCGTGAGGTGCCGCCGGGGTGCTGGCGGGCTGCTGCCCCATGGCGCCCGGCATGGCATCCTTCTTGTGCATGTCATCATCAGCCAGTGCCGCGCCAGCGAGCGCGACACCCAGGATGCAGACCATGACAAGTGACGGCCGACGATAGTGCTGCTTCATAACAACCTCCGATAAGTAGGCGGCGGTTCCCCTCGGGAACCGATGAGCGCAACGCGCTCACGAAGAAACCGACCCGCGTGCGTGGTCGGTTCGTTCGTCCACCGTACGTGCGGCAAGCTGTCGATGGCATGACCCCGACATTACGATGCCGCAATCTCCTCGTAATACGACGCCGGCACTGGAGGAAGGTCCTACCGGAAGAAAGTGCCACTTCGGATGCCACTCTGTTCGCGTTCAAGAAGTGACAAGGTGATTACGCAAATGTAATGACTGGGTCATTCAGCTGAAAGCAGGCCCTTCCTAGGCTGATATCGGGCGTTCCTCCCCTCAGCCACCAGGAGATTGTCATGAAATCCATCAAAGCGTCGTGGGTCATTTTGTTGTGTGCGATGTTCGCAGTAGCCGTTCCGGTCTACGCGCAGCAGCCCACCGAAGAACCGATCGTGAAGCTGCTCAACGATATGGCGGACAAGCCGGAGAATCATCTGGCCATCGCCGCGTACTACCGCACGCTGGCCGGCGACGCGCTGGCTGAAGCCGAGAAGCACAAGGCGATGCGCAACACCTATCGGCACGACCACCAGAAGTTCAAGTCTGGAGCTGCCACGGGGCAGTCGATGGCACGGCACTGTGACCGGCTGACCAAGCTCCAGGAAGAGACCGCCGCAGAGTACGAGGCGCTTGCAAAGCTCCATGAAGCTGAGGCGGCAGCGAAATAACAGCCAGACGGTTAGACGTCAAATACCCCGCTCCACCGATCGACGGGAGCGGGGTATTTTTGCTCCATAGACGCCAACCTTGGAAGGAGCATGGCTGGCGCCAAGGCGAAGATGAAGGCGAAGCAGCGTTAACGGGAACGCTCTGAGAGCAACTGCTTCATCTGAGCGATCTCCTGCGTTTGGGAGGCAATGATGTCCTGGCATAGCTTGGCCAGTTCGGGATCCTTGAGGCGGTTCTCCTCACACATCAGGATCGCTCCCGCGTGATGCGGAATCATGGAGCGTATGAACTGCCGGTCTGTGACGGCAGCCTGGCTGCGAATGCCCCACCAACAGAACAGCATGAATACCACCGCCGCGCCGGCAAGGATCAGGTTTCGCCGACGATCCGGGTACATTCCGGACATGAGCCACAACTCAATGAGCAGCATGGGAGAGGCCATCAGGCCTGCCATGTAGAACTGATTGATGTTGTTGTAGACATTGGCCCACTGATCGACCATGGAATACATCAAGGCGTACATGGCCAAGAAGGAGAGCGCCATCATCAACAGCAAACGGCCATAGTGGCCCTGATGTTGCGGCTGGGCGTTCTCGTGCTTTCCGTGCGAAGTGGACATCACGATCTCCGTGAGAACTCGGAGCGAGTCTATACCCGCCCCCTGATAACGGGAGGTGACCACCAGATCGAGCCCACTTCACGGCGCCAGCGACGCTCATCTGCACACGCTCAGACCGACCCAAAAAACGGCGTCATTTTCATGACGGGAATGTAATGAACGGGTCACCTGTCTGACAGTGGCGGCTCTGCATGCTCCGAGCAGGACCATGGCGATGATTCCGCATATCCAAAGCATGTGGTCACCGAATCCGAGATCCGTAGCAAAGTCGTCGAACATGAAAAGTTCAAGCACAAAGCACCGTCACTTGTCAGCAGTCGTGGTTCTGCTGGCCATGGCTGTCACAGGTATGGCGGCAGCCTCCGAGCTGGTCGCCGACGTCTGGAAAGATCCCAACTGCGGCTGCTGCAAGGTGTGGGTGGATCACCTGAAGGAAGCGGGCATCACTGTGCGCGTCTTCAACACAGGAAACACCGGCGCACGCGCGCGCCTCGGCATCCCAGCAAAGCTGGGCTCCTGTCATACGGCCAAGATCAATGGCTACGTGATCGAGGGTCATGTGCCGGCAGCCGACATCCAGCGTCTGCTCAGGGAGAAGCCGAAGGCGGTTGGCCTGGCCGTGCCCGGCATGCCTTTGGGATCGCCGGGTATGGACGGACCGGTCTACGGCAACCGCGTGATGGCCTACGACGTGCTGCTGGTACAGGCCGATGGAAGCACCAGCGTGTACCAGTCGTACCCCGGATCGCAGTAAGCAGCCCGCGGAGGCACGGCATAAGCGGCTCGGCTCTGCGAGCCAGTACAGCGGCAATTCGGCGTCGGTGCCGTCGGGCACCATGCTCGGCCGGTATCCGCTAAGCCTCCACAGTCGATGCGACGAGAAGTTTTCGCGTATTGATTCTAGGTAACCCATAACGGAGAACAACTATGAGCAACATCAGCACTCGCGCCATTCGCTCTTTTACACTCGGCATCGGCCTCGCGGTCAGCCTCCTGTCGGCCTCGTTCGCCTATGCGCACGCCACATTGGTTCAGTCCACGCCGGCGGCCAATGCGGTCGTGGCGTCTCCTCAGCAGATCGACCTCATGTTCAACGAGACGCTCGTGCCGCGTGCTTCACGCCTGGAGCTGGCAATGATCCACGGCAACTCGACCATGCCGATCGAGCATCTGGAGATCGAGGTCATCGGCAAGACGTTGCGCGCCAAGCTGCATCATCCGCTGGAAGCCGGTACTTATCGCGTACAGTACCGCGCCGTCGGGCCGGATAATCACCCGATGACGGGGGACTTCAGCTTTACCGTCGGCTGAGGCACCGCCGACTTGTCGAGCGTGCCCGCCTATGCCTTGCGGTTCGTCCAGTACCTGGACCTCATGCTGCTGTTCGGCCTTCCGCTGTTCTCGTGGTATGGCCTGCGCCGATCGGTGCCTGGCGGAGACCCGTGGTTGCCCCTGACTAGGTCCGCGCTCTCCGGGGCACTTCTGGTCAGCGCCGTGTTCGGTGTGGCGCTGACCGGTATCGACGTCGTCTTCAAGACGACGGAGATCATGGGGATGCCGGTCACCGAACTCGACCGCGCATCGCTTGGCTGGTACCTGTTCGAGACCGCCGCTGGCCGAGCCGCACTGGCACGGACCGCAGTGCTGGTCGTGCTGATAGCCTTTCTTGGTTGGCAGTCGCGTCGCGAAGAGCGCTCCTTCTTCTCGCCTCTGGTGGCCGCGCTTGCCGGATGTGCGCTACTCACACTGGCGTGGAACGGTCACGCGGCTGCGGGAGAAGGCGCGTCCGGCGTGCTGCGACTGGCCGCGGGCATCGCCCACCTGCTTGCGGCTGGCGGCTGGATCGGCGCCATCGCGGCCTTCCTGATTATCCTCTCGCGTCGCAGCGCATCCGCCAGGAGCGCCCCCCTGCAAGTGCTCCACCAGACGCTGCAGGACTTCTCAGGTCCCGGCACCGTCTTCGTCGGCATCCTTGTGGTCACCGGCGTCCTGCACTACGGCGACCTCACGGGTTGGTCCGTGGTGCCCTTGTTCCACAGCGTTCATGGCAAGCTGCTGCTGGTCAAGCTGGCGTTGTTCGCCGCCATGTTGGGACTGGCCGCACTTCATCGCTGGCGCGTGGTACCCAGATTGGAAGGTGAAGTTCTCGCTGGCGGTGGTTCGCGCTCGCTGCAGACACTTCGCCTCACCGTAACCATCGAGGCAACACTCGCTGTTCTGATCATTGCCGCTGTGTCCATCCTCGGCACCCTCAATCCACATGGGTGACCCGATGCCGACCTAAAGATTGGGCTTCCCCGATCTATGAAGATCCGCGCGTTCGAAAGCATCTCGGGAAGGTCCTCGCTTCGCATTGCCAAGAGTGCCATCGAAGATCAAGCCAACTGGATTTCTAGCCCGGCCATTGGCGTTGGCTCATTGACCTAAGGGGAGCAGGCCCCATGGGTTGCAGTCCCATCTTCGTTGGCGTCGAAGCACATGAATCACAAGGAGAGTGATCTATGGAGCTTCGACATCTGCGCTGCTTCATAGTCCTGGCTGAAGAACTGCATTTCACGCGCGCGGCCGACCGTCTGCACATCGAACAGTCACCGCTTTCTCGCATCATCAAAGAACTGGAAGACGAGCTCGGCGTCCTGCTGTTCACCCGTGACCGGCGAGGAACCCAACTAACCCAGGCGGGGGCCGTGTTCCTGCAGGACGTCCGCAGGGTATTCACGATGCTGGAGCAGGCATGCGAGAACGCCAAGGCTGTTTCGGCAGGCTTTCGAGGTAGTCTGCGTATTGCGGTCTCCGATGGTGCTGTGGACCCGCGACTGTCGGCGTTCCTGGCGCGTTGTCGCGAGGAGGAGCCAGAAATCGAGATACGGCTCTCCGAAGTGCCACTGGTGGAGCAACTGCGCGGACTGCGATCCGGTGACTTCAAGATCGGATTCGCACACACGGCGGAAGTCGGAGACGGCATCGTCGCCGAACCGATCTGGCGCGACCCGCTCGTGGTTGCCGTTCCCGCGCGCCATCCCCTCTTGGTCCACAAGGAAGTTCCGCTCGATGAGTTGGTCAGTTACCCGCTTATCCTATGCAACCAGCACATTTGCGAAGGCTACTGCAGGGCGTTGACCCAATTGCTCCGACCACTGAAGCGAGAGCCCAACGTCGTCGAGCGGGTGACTTCTCTGGAAATGATGCTCACCTTGGTCGGGGCCGGCTACGGCGTTGGCTTCACCACCGCGCCCAGAATCGGACTTTCCCGCCATCCCGACGTTGTGATGCGGCCGTTAGCGATGGATTCGGCGATGCTGACGACCTACCTACTCAGGCTGGACAGCGACGAGCCTACAGCTGCATTGTAACGGCTCATCGCCCGGCTGCCTGTCCAGCTGAACTACTGAGGAGGACACTGGTACGGCGCTACGTTCTCAGCTTCGAAGCCGCGCGCAGATTGCTTTCCGTAGCCACCATCAGGTCAGCGGCGCTGATCTTCAACGCTATGGCGATCTTAAGGATCAGGGCAAGCGTCGGCATGTGCTCACCCCGCTCGATCTTGCCCATGTGGGAACGCTCGATCTCAGCCAAGGACGCAAGCTCCTCCTGCGCTATCCCTTGCTCCAGTCGAGCAGCGCGCACTGCCTTTCCGAACGCCGATGCTGGTTCAGGCTCATAAGTGGTCGTGCCAGCCGGTCGGCCTCGTTGGACAGTACGCTTCTGCATCAGCAAAAGCGTCGAATATTGCTCTGACTTAAACCACGTTAAATTTAACTCTTGCTATGCTGCGAGCCTTGTTTCCCCGGCCATAACTGAGGACAGCCATGCGCGGCTCACCCCCATCCTCGGTGCTCAAGCTCGGCATATCGTCCGGCGTCCCCTCGTCCCGGTTAGCGGCACTGCTCGCGCTACATCGCGCGAAAGAGCCCGAGACGCCTGTCTCGATGGAGGAAGTCACGTCGTCGCCGGACCTCATTGAGGGCGTGAAGAACGGCCGCTACGACATCGGGTTGGTGGCGACGACGACACCCGCCGACGACGCGCCGCTTTGGCGTGAAGAGTTGGCGGTCGCGGTGCCCGATCGCTCCCCCTTGCTCCGCTATGCCGCGATCCCCCTTGGGGCACTCCTATCCTATCCCTTGTTTCAGTATTGCCCCCTGGCCTGCGAAGTGCTGTTCGGTCAAGAGTGGCCCGTTCTTTACGGGGTCACGTCGTATGAATTGATGACCGTGATGGTGTCGGCCGGCTACGGGGTGGGCATCGCCCCCCGTTCACGCATCGAACAGTCCCGGAGCTGGGGTGTTGTGATGCGACCGTTGGCGGACGGCTCCTACTGGATCGGAACGCACATGTTCCGATCCGAGCGGAACGACTCGCCCGCCATCGAGCGTTTCGTCAAGCGAGCGCAGACGATCGCGTAGTGCCACCCTCCCGACGAGGGAGGGGGCCGTCGATCTGCTGGATGAGCAGTGCGCGACGCACTACCTGTACGGCCATTTCCAACGTCTCCAGCGTCACCGCCTCGATCGGCGACTGGCCGCCGAATTCGTCGTAGGGCTGCGTTAGTGCGTGGTAGATCTCCCAGGGGTCCACGCCGCGAGCCGTCTGCTTGAGGATGGTCTGGACCAGGCGACGCTTGAGCGGGTCGAGCTGCCAGTCCGGCACACGCTGCCCCCGGTTGCCCAGGCTGATCGACAGCAAGTTGCCCGCCGTGACTTCGTAGGTGATCCAGCGCCGCGACTTGCCGGCGAGCTTGGCGTAGTCGGCGACGGACAGGTTGTGGGGCGACTCCAGGATGTCGAGCAGGATCATCCGCTCGCGCTGGACGTTCGAGATGGTCGGTTCCGTCTTGGGAGCGCGCACCGCAGACAGCCGTTGCATTTGGATGGCTCCCTGCGGCGGCGCGTCGTGCGGCTTGGACAGCACCAAGGTCTGCACCGTTGTGCTCGCAGGCGATCCTTGCGTGTTCGATCCGTCACCAGCCATCGGCAGTCCTTCCAAGTGGAGGGCCAGAGGATTGCTGGCCGCTTCCAACTGGCCCTGCTCCAACAGGTCCAGCCGATCGGCCCAGTCCTGCATCATGCACCGACGCTGCTCGACGTACTCGGCATGGTTGTAGGTGCGGCGGACCGGGTTCGGGTCGACGTGCGAGAGCTGCGCGTCGATCCACTTGTCGGGATAGCCCAACTCGTTGAGCGTGGTCGAAAGGGTGGCGCGGATACCGTGGCCCGTCAGCCGGCCGTCGTAACCCAGCCGCTTCACTGCCGTATTGAGCGTGTTTTCGCTGATGCGCTGCTTCAGGCTCTTGGCCCCCGGGAACACGTGCTTCTGTCCCTGCTTGAACCGCTCCAGCATGTGCCGGACGATTTCAACCGCCTGCAGGGACAGCGGCACGATGTACGGCGGGATGTCCTCCGTCCGCAGGTTTTCCTTCTGCATCTTCAGTTCGAGCTGCTTCACCACATCTGGCGGAATGATCCACAGGCCGTCATCGAGGTGGAACTGATCCGGCGTCGCAAGCCGCAGCTCGCCCGTGCGCACGCCCGTCAGAAACAACATGCGGACGCCGAGCTGGGTCTGCAGCCGGCCGGGGTACTTGCGCAGCAGTTGCAGGAACTCGGGTAGCTCCGACATGCGCAGGAACGGGTTGTGGCGCACGGGCGGCTGCGGCATGGCGACCACATCCAGGTCGGAAGCCGGGTTGCGTTCCAGGCCGGGCACGACCACCAGCGCGTAGCGGAATAGCTGGTTGAGCCAGGTACGCACCTTCTCGGCCACCGAGGGCGCACCGCGTTTCTCGATCCGACCGACGATTTCCAGCAGGTCGGCGCGAGTGATGACGTGGATCGAGCGCTTGCCCAGCGTGGGGAGCACGTCGTTGCCGAAGATGCGCGGAAGCGTGGCGAGCGTGGTTTGCCGTCCTCTCTTGAGGCGACCCTGTTCCCGGAACTTCAGCCACTTTTCGTAGACCGCCTGGAAGGTGTTCTGCTCGGCCTGGGTCGCCAGTTGTCGGTCCCTCGTCCGCTGGCGCTGCGGGTTGATGTCCTTGGCGACGAGCGCCCGCGCCTCGTCGCGGCGGGTGCGTGCCTCGCGCAGGCTGATCTCGGGATACACCCCCAAGGACATCCGCTTCTGCCGGCCGAGCCAGGTATAGCGGAAGTGCCAGGTCTTCGTGCCCGCGGCCGAGACGACCAGCGACAGGCCGTCGAAGTCGGGGAGGGTGTAGTCCGTCCCGGTGGCCTTGGCCTGCCGAACGGCGACATCAGAAAGTGCCATGTCTGCTCCTGAACTGAGTCAGGAGTCAGATCGTCATCCCATGGCCCGCTCGTCCCTACCAACAATCCGGACTCGAACCCAACCGCCTTGATGGACTACTGGATGGACTAAATCAGTCCATCTGTCGGTGGATTCCGGTGGCCTTCACTGGACGCTCATCCGGCGAAAAAGCCTTTGCTGATAGTGGTTTATGGAACTCCTTGGAACTCCATGGAACCTGAACTGGAGCGGGTGATGGGAATCGAACCCACGTTAGCAGCTTGGGAAGCTGCAGTTCTACCATTGAACTACACCCGCGCCGCGCGATTATGCAAAGCGCCGGCGCACGCCGCAATCGACGACCGCGGCGCAGCGGCGCGGGGACGGCAGCACCGCCGCCGCGCCCGGCTCGAGCCGATCAGTCGGCCTTCGCGCGCGCCGACAGGTCCTCGCGGATGCGCGCCGACTTGCCCTCGCGCTCGCGCAGGTAGTAGAGCTTCGCGCGCGCGACCTTGCCGCGGCGCTTGACCGTCACCGACTCGATCGCCGGCGAGTGCGTCTGGAACACGCGCTCGACGCCGGTGCCGTGCGAGTTCTTGCGCACGGTGAACGACGAATTGAGCCCGCGGTTCTTGATCGCGATGACCACGCCCTCGTAGGCCTGGACGCGCTCGCGGTTGCCTTCCTTGACCTTGACGTTGACGACCACGGTGTCGCCCGGCGTCATCTCCGGCAGCCCGGACTTGAGCTGCGCCTTCTCGAATTCCTGCAACAGGGCCTTCATGGTTCTCTCCTCGACTGTCGTTGTTGGCCGCAGAGGCCCCCGGGGTCGGGTGCGATGCCTGCCGTTTCTGGTCGGTGCCGGACGGCTGCGCCACCCGGCGGTCTGGCCTACCCCCGGCGGCCGCCCGATGGGGGCTGCCGCCGTTCCGGTCGCGCGCGTGCCAGCCACTCGCGACGGTATTCGTCCAGCAGCGCGCGGTCGCCCGCGTCGAGCGCCACACGCGCGAGGAGGTCGGGCCTCCTCAACCACGTCCGGCCGAGCTGCTCGCGGCGGCGCCAGCGCGCGATCGCGCCGTGGTCGCCCGACAGCAGCACCGCCGGCACCTCGTCGTCGCCGATCCGCTCGGGCCGCGTGTAGTGCGGGCAGTCGAGCAGGCCGTCGCCGAAGGAGTCCCGCGCCGCCGATTCGGCGTTGCCGAGCGCCCCGTCGAGCAGCCGCGCCACCGCGTCGATCACGACCGCGGCCGCCAGCTCGCCGCCGGACAGCACATAATCGCCGATCGAGAGCTCCTCGTCGACCTCGCGGTCGATGAAGCGCTGGTCCACGCCCTCGTAGCGCCCGCAGAACAGGATCAGTCGCGGCTCCGACGCCAGCGCCTCGATCCGGCGCTGCGTCAGCCGCGCGCCCTGCGGGCTCAGGTACACGAGCCGCGCCTCCGCCCCGCCCTCGCCCGCCCGCCGCGCCGCGGCCAGCGTCCGCGACAGCGGCGCGTCCAGCATCACCATCCCGGGCCCGCCGCCGAACGGTCGCTCGTCGACCTTGCGGTAGCCGCCCTCGGCGTGGTCGCGCGGATTCCACGTCGCCAGTTCGACCAGGCCGCGCTCGCGCGCGCGCCCGACCACGCCGATCGACGTCGCCTGCCCGATGAACTCCGGGAACAGGGTGATGACGTCGAAACGCACCTCAGAACTCCGGATCCCAGTCGACCTCGATCAGGCCCGCGCCGGGATCGACGCGCCGGACCACGTCCGGGATGTACGGCACCAGCCGCTCGCGATCGCCGTGGACCACCAGCACGTCGTTGGCCCCGGTCGCGATCAGGTGCGAGACCGACCCGAGGTCGACGCCGTCGACGGTCCGCACCGCGAGCCCCTCGAGGTCGGCCCAGTAGTACTCGCCGGCCTTCGGCTTCGGCAGGCGATCGCGCGAGACCCGGATCTCGGCACCGACCAGCGCCGCCGCCGCGTCGCGATCGTCGATGCCGTCGAGCTTGGCGACGAGCCCCTTGCCGTGCGCCCTGAGCCTTGGCCGCGCGACCTCGCGGTCGTCATCACCCCGGACCACGTGCCAGGGACGGTAGCGGCCAAGGTTCTCGCGCGGTTCGGTGAACGACTCGACCTTGACCCAGCCCGCGACCCCGAAGATGCCGACGATCCGGCCCATCGCGAGCAGCCGGTCGGGCATCGGCGTCCGAATCAGGCTGCCGCCGCGGCCTTCTGCTTGCGGGCTTCCTTCAGCAGCGCCCGGACCTTGTCGGTCGGCTGCGCGCCCTTCCGGATCCACGCGTCGGCCTTGTCGGTGTCGATCTCGAGGCGGACTTCCTTGCCGGCCGCGATCGGGTTGAAGTAGCCGAGGCGCTCGATCGAGCGGCCATCGCGCGAATAGCGCTCGTCGGCGACGACGACGTGGTAGAACGGACGACCCTTGGCGCCGCCTCGGGCCAGGCGAATCTTGACCATCTGACAGTTCTCTCGAATGGGACCTGCGCACGCCGGCGCGCGGGTCGCGGGAAAAAGAACGCGGAGTCTAGCGGTTGGCGGGAAAAAGTCCAGCCGCGCCCGCCGCTTGCGGCTGCCCGCCGGCCGGCGCGTCCAGCGCCCGTCCCGGACGGAAAGCCGCGGCCTTGCCGCTCAGCGCGGGAACATCCCGCCGGGGCCGCCCTTCAGCGCCGCGCCCATCTGCCGCATCAGGCCCTTCATGCCGCCCTGCGACAGCTTGCTCATCATCTTCTCCATCTGCTGGTACTGCTTCAGCACGCGGTTGACGTCCTGCGGCTGGGTCCCCGAGCCGCGCGCCACGCGCTGCTTGCGCGAGCCGTTCAGCAGGTCCGGGTGCCGGCGCTCGCGCGGCGTCATCGACTGGATGATCGCGATCGTGCGCTTGATCTCCCGGTCGTTGGCCTTCTCGCGCACGTTCGGCGGCAGCTTCCCGACGCCGGGCAGCTTGTCGAGCAGGCTGGCCATGCCGCCCATCGACAGCATCTGCTCCATCTGCTCCTTCATGTCGTTGAGGTCGAAGCGCTTGCCCTTCAGCACCTTGTTCGCGAGCTTGGCCGCCTTGTCGGCGTCGACCTTGCGCTGCACGTCCTCGACCAGCGAGAGCACGTCGCCCATGCCGAGGATGCGCTGCGCGGCGCGGTCCGGGTGGAAGGGCTCGAGCGCGTCGAGCTTCTCGCCGGCGCCGACGAACTTGATCGGCGCCCCGGTCACGTAGCGCACCGACAGCGCCGCGCCGCCACGGGCGTCGCCGTCGGTCTTGGTCAGCACCACGCCGGTCAGCGGCAGCCTCGCGGCGAAGGCCTTCGCGGTCGCGGCCGCGTCCTGGCCGGTCATCGCGTCGACCACGAACAGCGTCTCGACCGGCTTCACCGCCGCGTGCACGCGCGCGATCTCGTCCATCATCGCCTGATCGACCGCGAGCCGGCCCGCGGTGTCGACGATCAGCACGTCGACGTAGCTCCGGCGCGCGTCGTCGATCGCCCGCTCGACGATCGCGACCGGATCCTCGCCGGCGTGGCTCTCGTGGAAGCGGCAGCCGACCTGCCCGGCCAGCGTCTTCAGCTGCTCGATCGCGGCCGGACGGTGGACGTCGGCCGAGACCACCATGACCTTCTTGCGCCGGCGCTCGATCAGGTGCTTCGCGAGCTTGCCGACCGTCGTGGTCTTGCCCGCGCCCTGCAGGCCCGCCATCAGGATCACCGCCGGCGGCTGGGTCGCGAGGTTCAGGTCGGCGTTGACCGCGCCCATCACCGCGGTCAGCTCGTCGCGCACGACCTTGACCAGCGCCTGGCCCGGGGTCAGCGACTTCAGGACCTCCTGGCCGACCGCCTTGGCCTTGATCCGCTCGATCAGCGCCTGCACCACCGGCAGCGCGACGTCCGCCTCGAGCAATGCGACGCGCACCTCGCGGGTGGCCTCGCGGATGTTCTCGTCGGTTAGCCGCGCGCGGCCGCGCAGCTTCTCGATGGTGCCGGACAGGCGCTCGGTCAGGCTCTCGAACATGGCAGGGTCGACGCGGCGGGGGAGCCCGGGATTATCGCAGGTGTCGGGCCGGGACGACCTCGACTTCCGAGACGCGGCTCGCGCGGCGCCCGGCCGCGCGTGGGCCATCGCCGGCGCGGCCGTATGCGACACTCGCGGCGATGAACGACGTGCTCGTGACCCTCGCCGCCCTGCTCTACGTGGCCGCCGCGATCCTCGCGCTGCGCGAGATCGGCGAGCCGGTCGCCTCGACGCGCCGGACCAGCGTCGCGCTGATGCTGGGCCTCGTCGCCGCGCTGCTGCACCTCGGCCACCACGCGCTGGTGATGCGCGCGCTCGGCGGCCCCGACCTCCACTTCTTCGCGGCGATGTCCACGGTCGGCGCGCTGGTCGCGGCCGGGACCTCCCTGATCGGCCTGTGGCGTCCGGTCACCGCGGTCGGTGCGGTGGTCTTCCC
>PVBP01000033.1 GCA_002995625.1 Lysobacteraceae bacterium
GATCGCGCTGCCGGGCAGCGAGGCCACCGCGAGCCCGCGCGCCGCCAGCGCACGGGCGAGGGCCCGCCCGCGTCCGACGGGGCGGGTCACGACGACGCCACGGATCCGCTGCGCGACCATGGCTGCCAGCATCGCACGTCGGGCGGGCGGCCCGCCCGGTCGCGCTGGCCTTATCCTGTGGCGATGACGACGCCACGCAATCCCGGGGAACTCGAACTGCTGGTCAAGAGCGGCATTCCGCTGGCGCGGGCCATGGGATTGCGCGTCGCCGAGTTCGACGGGGACCGGCTCGCACTGGCCGCGCCGCTCGCGCCGAACGTCAACGACAAGGGCTGCGCCTTCGGGGGCAGCCTGTCGAGCCTGCTGACGCTCGCGGCCTGGGGCCTCGTGACTCTGAAGCTCGGGGAAGCCGGGCTCGACGCGGACGTCTACATCGGCGACAGCACCCTCCGATATCTCGCGCCGGTCTGGGGCGAACTGCACGCCGAGGCGTTCGTCGTCGGCGATCCCTGGCCGGGGTTCCTCGAGGCGCTGCGTAAGTCCGGCAAGGCGCGGATCGAGGTCGAGGCCGAGATCGTCGGCGAGGACGGCGGCGCGCCGGCGGCGAAGCAGTCGGCCCGCTTCGTCGCGATCGCGCGCGGAGCGCCCGCGTGATCCACGCGCCTGCCGTGGTCGCCGCCGGAAAGGCTATGCTGGCGGCCATGCCGCCCCGGACCGTCCGCCGATCACCTGGTGCGCTGCTCGCCGTGCCGCTGGCGCTGCTGATGTCCGCGTGCGCGACCACCGGCAACGAGGCCAAGCTGCTCGACCAGACGCTCGAGGCGCATGGCTCGATGGTGCGCTGGGGTGATCCGCTCGCGGGCCTCGAGTTCGTCGATCCGGCGCTGCGCGACCGGCTCGAGCCGAAGGGCCTCGAACGCGAGCGCTGGCGCCAGTTCCAGGTCGCCGGCTATCGGGCGCAACCGCCGGTGATGCTCGCGCCCGACCGCGCGCAGCGAACGGTCGAGCTCGAACTGGTCAACCGCAATACCCAGGTCGCGCGCGCGCTGGCGTGGCGCCAGGAGTGGCGCTACGACCCCGCCGCGAAGCGCTGGTGGCTCGTGAGCGGCCTGCCTGCGCTCGACGCGGGCGCGCGCTGACCGGCGCGACCGGTCCGCACCGGCGATCGATCGCGGACCTGGCCCGCGAATCGCGTAAGGGTTCGGAGACCCGATTCCATCAGGAGACCGACGATGTCCATCGCCCGCACCACCCTGATCGCGTCCCTGCTGGCGCTCGCCAGCGTCACCGCGGCCCACGCCGAGGACAAGAGGATTCCGCCCGATCCGCGGATCGCGAAGGCGCTCGACGCCGAGAAGCTGCGCTACGACGTCGAGGCGTCGGGCGAGTATTCGGTCGTGATCCGGTGGTCGAACGACGCCGGCCGGACCCAGCTCGTGCGGATCCCGTCGGACACCTTCCGCTGGCAGGGCGGCGAATACCGCGACGTCTATTCGGTCGCCTTCGAGGCCGCGCCGGGCAAGCCGGTCGATGCCGCGCTCGCGAACCGGCTGCTGGTCGAGAACAACGACTCGCTGCTCGGCTTCTGGGCGAAGCAGGGCGACGTGGTGATGAACATCGCGCGGATCCGCGCCGACGCGACGCCGAGCGAGCTGCGCGCCGCGATCTTCTTCGTCGGCGAGACCGCCTACGATCTCGAGAAGGAAGTCACGCGCAAGGACGATTACTGAGCGCCGGCTGCCCGGCCGATCGGCGCTCGCCGGCCGCCGGCGCGGCCCGGCGCGACGGCCTGCACCCTATCCGCGCGCGTCGCGGCCCGCGATAATCGCGGGCCCACCGCGCAAGGCCCGTCCCGTGTTCCTCGAACGCCTGCCCGAGTTCGTCCAGAACAACCTGATCCTGGTCATGATCCTCGTCGCGCTCGTGGTGTGGCTGGTCGCGCACGAGTGGGCCCGGTTCACGCGCAGGTACAAGGCGCTGTCGCCGGCGCAGCTGACGCAGTTGATCAACCGCGAGAACGCGCTGGTGATCGACGTCTCGCCGCACGCGGACTACGAGCGCGGCCACATCCTCGGCGCGAGGAGCGTGCTGATGAGCCAGTTCGGGCCCGAGCACAAGGAGATCGCGAAGGCGAAGGAGCAGCCGATCGCGATCGTGTGCCGGACCGGCCAGAGCGCCGCGATCGCGGCCGAGAAGCTCGCGAAGGCCGGCTTCGCCAACGTCCACGTGCTCGAGGGCGGGATGATGGCCTGGACCCAGGCCGAGCTGCCGGTGGTCCGCGGCAGCAAGTAGGCCGCTGCGCGGGCCGACGGCGCAGGTCCGTCGCCCGCTCCTCGCCGCTCAGCGGTGCACCAGCACCGGCACCTTGCACATCGCGAGCACGCGCGTCGTGACCGAGCCGAGCAGCAGCTGGCGGACGGTCCCGCGACCATGCGAGCCGATCACGATCAGGTCGCAGGCGTCGGACTCCGCGGCGGCGACGATCGCATCGGCCGGCGAGATCGCCCGAAGATGCTGGGTCGTGCACGGCACGCCCGCCTCCTTCGCGAGCGCCTCGATCTCGTCGAGATAGCGCTGGGCCGTCTTCTTCGCGCCTTCCTCGTAGACGTCGACCGGCAGCAGCGGCGCCGGCACGAACTCGAAGCCGGCCGGGGTCTCGAACGGCGGCGACGCGTAGACCGCGACCACCGACGCTCCGAAGGCCTTCGCGAGGGCGATGCCGTGGCGCGCCGCGTTGCGGGCGAGGTCGGAGCCGTCGGTCGGGAGCAAGATGCGCTGGTACATGGACGTGTCCTCGGCGTCGCCCGGGATGGGCCCTGCAGCGAAGACTACGCCATCGCCGGACGGCGGTCCTTGTCCTCGATCAAGCGCCACACCCGGGGGACGGCCGGGAGGCGATCGCCGGTCTCGCGGAGCCCGCGTGCGGTCCGGCCGCCGTCGGGCCGGCGCGGCGCCCGGGGGTGCCAGCCGGTGGCCCGCTATTCTCCGCGGCCGTTCCCCGGGCCAGTCTCCGATGACGATATCCGAACCGCTGCCAAATCCACCGATCAAGCAGCCGCCGGTGCTGTTCGCCCGAACGCAGGCGATGATCGAGAAGGCCAGCGCCCTGCTCGGCGGCGCCCTCGTGACCTACTGGAACAATCCGCGCGGCGGGATCTGGAACAGTGATCCGCTCGCGCTCGCCGAGGTGCTTCGGGACAGCGGCCAGCACGAGTCGCTTTACCTCTTCATCCGCTCGGAGGGCGGCAGCGGTCAGGTATCCCTCCGGCTGGTCAATCTGCTGCGCCAGCATTGCCGGCGACTGGTGGCGCTGGTGCCGCTCGAATGCGCGTCGGCCGCGACGATGCTCGCGATGGGCGCCGATCGGATCCTGATGGGTCCGACCGCCTATCTCACGGCCGTCGACTCCTCGCTCAATCACGCGCTGTCCCCGATCGATCGCGACAACAACCGGGTCAGCGTCAGCCTCGATGAACTCAACCGGGTCGTGCGCCTGTGGCGGGCCGAGAACGGCAGCTCGACCGAGAACCCGTACAAGAGCCTCTACCAGTACGTCCATCCACTGGTGATCGGCGCGGTCGATCGGGCCGAATCGCTGTCGATCATGCTGTGCCAGGAGATCCTGGGCTACCACATCCGCGACGAGGCGCGGGTCCACGAGATCGCCGCCCGGCTCAACTCGAGGTATCCGTCTCACAACTACCCGATCCTGCTTGGCGAGGCGCAAAAGATCGGGCTCGAGGCCGAGCCGATGCCGCTGGAGATCTACTCGGTCCTGCTCGAACTCAATCGGCTCTACGGCGAGATGGGCCAGAAGGCGACCACCGACTTCGACGAGATCCGCGCCCACGGCAACGAGATCCTGACGATCCTCGAGGGGGCGCGCGTGCAGGTGTATTTCCAGGACGACAAGACCTGGTTCTACCGGACCGAAGAGCGGCGGTGGATCACGATGAACGACAAGAGCGGCTGGCGTCGCATCGACCGGCGCAGCGGCCGCACGCGCAAGAGCGTCCTCCACATCGCCTGAGCGGATCCGGCTCGCGCCGTGGGCCGGATCGGCGCGCGACGGCCGCGCCGTTCCGGGCCATCGCGATCCGGCCGGTTCCCAGCGGCTGTCTGGCCGACGACCGCTGCCGGCTCAGCGCTCGGAGTGCCCCGGCCCGTCATCGTCGCGGCGGCCGAAGAGGCCCGGCTTGACGAGGTCGATGAAGGCGCGCGCCGCGGGCGAGAGGTACTTGCCCTTGCGGATCACGACGCCGTAGGAGCGCTGCGGGAAGAAGCGGCGCAGGTTGTGGACGGCGAGCCGGTCGTTCGGGGTCAGGCAGATGCCGGTCACGATCGAGATCCCGAGCCCCATCGCGACGTACTGCTTGATGACCTCCCACCCGCCGACCTCGATCGCGACGCGGTAGGGCACCTTGGCCTTCCGGAAGATCAGGTCGACGAGGCGATAGGTCGTGAGCCGTCTCGGCGGCAGGATCAGCCCATAGGGCGAGAGGTCGTCGAGCTCGATGTCGGTGCGCCGCGCGAGCGGGTGGTCGACCGGCGTGATCAGCATCGGGTCGAAGTGGTAGACCGGCTCGTAGGCGATGTCGGCGGGCACGTCCAGCATCGAGCCGACCGCGAAGTCGACCGCGTCCGAGCGCAGCAGCGCGAGGCCGTCCTGCCCGGTGACGTTCTGCAAGGTCAGGCGCACGCCGGGGTGGAGGTGCCGGTAGCGCTGGATCAGCGGCGGCAGCAGGTACTGGATCGTCGAGGCGCCGGCCGCGATCGTCAGTTCGCCGGCGTCGAGTCCGGCGAGGCGGCCGGCGAATGCGGCGTCGATCTGGTCGAATCCGTCGACCAGCGGCTGCGCCAGCGCGTGCAGCGCCTGGCCTTCGCGCGTGAGCTCGAGCCGCCGGCCGGCGCGCTGCATCAGCTGGACCCCGAGTTCCTGCTCGAGCGCCGAAAGCTGCAGGCTGACCGACGGCTGCGACAGGTACAGCGCCTCGGCCGCGCGCGACAGCGTGCCGAGCTTGGCCGCGTAGCAGAACGCACGCAGCTGCTTCAGCCGGTTGCCCTTGTAGTAATGCCGGGCGGGCGCCACGACCGGCTGCGCGGCCGCCGCGGCGCTGGCGGCGCCTTTCGTGGGATCGTTCGAACGCTTGTTCGATTTCTTGCGGCGCATCAGCGGCTTGGCCGTGGGATTGGATTCGCCAATGCTTCGTATTGAAACATTTGCTTTGTCAAACCACCAGCCGGCGCTTACCGTCGGCCGTCACAAGACGGACACGGGCGACACGGCCCGCCAGGACGGCCAGGAAGGCCGGCGACAGACCACCGCACCGGGGGCGAGGGCCGGGGCCACGATCACGTGGAGACATCCATGGCCGTTGCCGTGCCCGCCCGCCCGAACCCGCCCGCCGCGGTCGAGGTCCGCCGCGACGCCGGCCCCGCCGCCGGCCGGGTGCTGACGCCCGCCGCGCTCGAACTGGTCGCCGACCTGCACCGGCGATTCGAGCCGGCCCGCCGCGAGCGACTCGCCGCCCGCCGCGAGCGCCAGGCGCGCTTCGATGCCGGCGAGCTGCCGGACTTCCTGCCCGAGACCCGCGCGATCCGCGACGGCGACTGGACCGTCGCGCCGATCCCGGCCGCGCTCCGGGACCGCCGGGTCGAGATCACCGGCCCGGTCGACCGCAAGATGATCATCAATGCGCTGAACTCGGGCGCGAAGGTGTTCATGGCCGACTTCGAGGATTCCTCGAGCCCGACCTTCGAGGCCATGGTCGAAGGCCAGGCCAACCTGATCGACGCGGTCGCCGGAACCATCGAGTACACCTCGCCGGAGGGCAGGCACTACGCGCTGAAGCCGGACCCGGCGGTGCTGATCGTGCGTCCGCGCGGCTGGCACCTCGACGAGAAGCACGTCGCCGTCGACGGCCAGCGGGTCTCGGCCTCGCTGTTCGACGTCGCGCTGTTCGCGTTCCACAACGCGCAGGCGCTCCACGCGCGCGACCGCGGGCCGTACTTCTACCTGCCGAAGCTCGAAAGCCACCGCGAGGCCGCGCTCTGGGACGAGGCGATGGCCTTCGTCGAGGACCGGCTCGGGCTGCCGACCGGCACCTTCAAGTGCACGGTGCTGATCGAGACGCTGCCGGCCGTGTTCGAGATGGACGAGATCCTGCACGCGATGCGCGGGCGGATCGTCGGCCTCAACTGTGGGCGCTGGGACTACATCTTCTCGTACATCAAGACCCTGCGCGCCCATCGCGACCGCGTGCTGCCCGAGCGTGGCCAGGTCACGATGAAGGTTCCGTTCCTGAAGGCCTACTCCGAGCTCCTGATCCGGACCTGCCATCGCCGCGGCGCCTTCGCGATGGGCGGCATGGCGGCGCAGATCCCGATCAACGACGACCCCGCCGCCAACGAGGCCGCGCTCGCGCGCGTACGCGCCGACAAGCTGCGCGAGGTCACCGCCGGCCACGACGGCACCTGGGTCGCGCACCCGGGCCTGATCCCGGTCGCGCGCGAGATCTTCGACGCGCACATGCCGGGGCCGAACCAGCTCCACAACCGGCGCGAGGACGTAAGGGTCACGCGCGACGACCTGCTCGCGGCACCGGCCGGCACGATCACGCGCGCCGGCTTCCTCAACAACATCGACGTCTGCGTGCGCTACCTCGCGGCCTGGCTCGACGGCCTCGGCTGCGTGCCGATCCACCACCTGATGGAGGACGCGGCGACCGCCGAGATCAGCCGCGCCCAGCTCTGGCAGTGGCTGCACGTCGGCGGGCTCCACCTCGACGACGGCACGCCGATCGACTTCGCGCTGTTCGACGACGCGATCCACGGCGTCGCCGGTCGCCTGCCGAAGCACGGCCTCCCCGGCCAGCAGCGGATCGCCGAGGCCGCCTGGATGCTCGCCGAGCTGACCCATGCGAGGCCGCTCGCCGAGTTCCTGACCCTGCCCGCCTACGAGCGCCTGCCGTGACAGGCGAATAGCCAACGGCGAATGGCGGTTGGGCCATCGGCCATGGCCGGCTTCCCATTCGCCATTTGCCATTCGCCACCCCGACCCACCCACCCCAGCGAGGCCCCGACCATGAAGACCACCCTGCCCACCGCCGAACAACTCACGCTCGACTGGTCGAACAACGCGCGCTGGCTCGGCGTCAAGCGTCCCTACACCGCCGAGGACGTCGTGCGCCTGCGCGGGTCGATCCACGTCGAGCACTCGATCGCGCGCCGCGGCGCCGAGAAGCTCTGGCACTACCTGCAGACCGAGCCGTTCGTCAACGCGCTCGGCGCGCTGACCGGCAACCAGGCGATGCAGCAGGTCAAGGCCGGCCTGAAGGCCATCTACCTGTCGGGCTGGCAGGTCGCCGCCGACGCCAACCTCGCCGGCGAGATGTATCCGGACCAGTCGCTGTATCCCGCCAACTCGGTCCCTCAGGTGGTCAAGCGCATCAACAACTGCCTGCTGCGCGCCGACCAGATCCAGCACGCCGAGGGCAAGGGCGACATCGACTTCCTGCAGCCGATCGTGGCCGACGCCGAGGCCGGCTTCGGCGGCGTGCTGAACGCCTTCGAGCTGATGAAGGCGATGATCGAGGCCGGCGCCGCCGGCGTGCACTTCGAGGACCAGCTGGCCTCGGTCAAGAAGTGCGGCCACATGGGCGGCAAGGTGCTGGTGCCGACGCGCGAGGCGGTCGAGAAGCTGGTCGCCGCGCGGCTCGCCGCCGACGTCTCGGGCGTGCCGACGATCATCGTCGCGCGCACCGACGCCGAGGCCGCGGACCTGCTGACCTCCGACGTCGATCCGAACGACCGGCCCTTCATCACCGGCGAGCGCACGGTCGAGGGCTTCTTCAAGACGAAGCCCGGCCTCGAGCAGGCGATCTCGCGCGGCCTCGCCTACGCGCCCTACGCCGACCTCGTCTGGTGCGAGACCGGCAAGCCCGACCTCGCCTTCGCGCGCGCCTTCGCCGAGGCGATCCACGCGAAGTACCCGGGCAAGCTGCTGGCCTACAACTGCTCGCCGAGCTTCAACTGGAAGGCCAACCTCGACGACGCGACGATCGCGAGGTTCCAGAAGGAAATCGCGAGCTACGGCTACAAGTTCCAGTTCATCACGCTGGCCGGCTTCCACGCGCTCAACTACTCGATGTTCCACCTCGCGCACGGCTATGCGCGGCGCCAGATGAGCGCCTTCGTCGAGCTGCAGGAGGCCGAGTTCGCGGCCGCGCCGCTCGGCTTCACCGCGGTCAAGCACCAGCGCGAGGTCGGCACCGGCTACTTCGACCAGGTCACGCAGACGATCCAGCAGGGCCAGAGCTCGACCACCGCGATGAAGGGCTCGACCGAGGAAGAGCAGTTCCACGGCAACCGCTCGGCGGCCTGATCCGCCCCCGCGCGCCGCGCGGCATCGACCGCGCGGCGGGCCCGACACGGCGCGGTGAACCGCTCCACGTCGGCGCCGGCCTCGTTTCGTGACGGCCGTCGCGCGGCGATTGCGACATCGTCGTGAAGCGCCGATCGACTGTGCACGGCGTCGCATTCAGCAACGGATCGACCCTCTAGCTTTGTCCGGACCAACGGCTCGCGCGGGGGTCCGGGATGAAGACGTGGATGGCAGCGCTGGCCGCGGTGGCATGGCTGTTCGCCTCGCCGCTCGCGGCCCAGGACGGGGAACCGCTGTTCGAGGACGGATTCGACCCGCCGTTCGCGTTCCCGGACTCCGACGCGGAGGCGGCCCGATTCCTGAACCAGGCCACCTTCGGCGCGACCCGGCCCGAGATCGCCCAGGTCCGGTCGGTCGGCTACGAGGAATGGCTGCGCCAGCAGATCGCGGTGCCGCGGTCGTTCCACCGCCAGCCGCTCGAGCAGCTCGCGGCCGGCCTCGCGAGCGGGACATCGATCGACCAGGGCGATCGCGTGCGGCGTTTCTGGCAGGTCGCGATCACCGGGCCGGACCAGCTGCGGCAGAAGACCGCCTGGGCGCTGTCGCAGATCATCGTGGTCTCGGACCAGAACGACCTGCTGGCCGACGAGCCGCTGCTGATGGCCGACTGGCACGACCTGCTGGCGCGCAACGCCTTCGGCAGCTACCGCACGCTGCTCGCGGAGGCCACGCGGCACCCGGCGATGGGCCGCTACCTGACCTCGTTGCGCAACCGCAAGTTCGAGGGCAACGTCACGCCCGACGAGAACTACGCGCGCGAGGTCATGCAGCTATTCTCGATCGGGCTGGTCGATCGCGCGTTCGACTTCACGCCGCGGGTCGACGGCAACGGCAACCCGCTGCCGACCTACGACATGAACACGATCACCGCGGTCGCGCGCGTGTTCACCGGCCTCGCGCACGACTGCACCGGCGACCAGCAGATCCCGGGCACCGGGATCACCGTGCGCCGCACCTGCGGCACCGGCTGTACCGGTCTCGACTGCCGGTTCACCAACACCGGCACGCTGTACTTCAACGATCCGCCGCGCGACAACAACGCCGCGAACCTGGTCGGCACGACCGCGATCAACCGCGGCCTGCGCCACCCGGACTTCTTCCGGCCGATGGTCTGCTACGTGCGCTACCACGACACCGGCCGCGATCTCGCCGGCAACCTCTGGGACGGCAACGGCACGCCGCCGCCGACCAAGCTGATCGAGATCTCGGGCGGCCAGTCGACGCTCGAGATCCCGGCGAGCCCAGCCGGGTCCGACTGCCGCGGCGGCAGTGCGACGCCACCCGCCGACCGGGTGATCTGCACGAACTACTGCGAGGAGTCGATCGACCGGGTCGTCGACCTCCTGTTCCAGCACCCGAACACCCCGCCGATGGTCGCGCGCCAGCTGATCCAGCGGTTCGTGACCAGCAACCCCTCGCCGGGCTACATCCGTCGCGTCGCCTGCACCTTCGCCGGCACCAGCGCGCGGCCCGAGGACTGCCCGGAGCCGACCGGCAATGCGCGGGGCGACCTCGCGGCGACGCTGATCGCGGTGCTCACCGACGCGGAGGCCCGGCGCCCGCTGGCGTTGCCCGGGACCTCGCCGAACGTCGGCAAGCCGCGCGAGCCGCTGCTGAAGCTGGCGCAGGCGTGGCGGTCGTTCGGCGCCGTGCTGCCGCCGCTGACGACGCGCAACTGGGGCCCGACCGGCACGATCGGCGCCTACGGCCAGCGCCCGCTCGGGGCGCCGACCGTGTTCAACTTCTTCCAGCCGGACTACCAGCAGCCCGGCGCGATCGCCGACGCGGGGCTCTACTCGCCGGAACTGCAGATCGTCAACGAGACCACGCTGATCAATGCGGCCAACGACCTCTTCGGTCGCGTGTGCGCGGGCTACGGCAACAACGACTGCGCCGGAGCCTTCGCGTCGACCCCGCCGACCGATCGGGCCTACCTGCCGCCGGCCGTGCTCGACGCGCTGCCGACCGACCCGGTGCAGCTGGTCAACGAGATCAACATTCGGCTGTTCGGCGGCGGCATGTCCGGATCGATGAATCCGGCCGGGCAGTGCTTCAGCGGCGTCGGGACCGGCATGCAGGGCGCGCTCTACTTCATGCTGCGCTGCCAGATGGGCCCGCTCGGCAACACCGTCAACGATCGCCGGCGCCGGGCCCTCTACCTGCTGCACCTGGCCCTGATCTCGCCCGAGTTCGCCGTCCAGCGCTGAAGGAGCCGCCGCGATGACCACCCCGACCAGCAAGACCCGGCGCGCGCTGATGAAGGCCGCCGCCTGCACCGCGGCCGCAGGCGGTGCCAGCGCCTTCATTCCGCAGATGAACCTGCTCGGCGCGGCGCTCGCGCAATCCGGCGGCCTGCCCGGCTACCGCGCGATCGTGTGCCTGTACCTCGGCGGCGGCAACGATTCGTTCAACCTGCTGATCCCGACCGAGGTCAACCGCCACAACGAGTACGTGACCGCGCGCGGTGGCCTGTTCACCGGCACGCCGACCTCGCTCGGGATTCCGCGCCCGGGCGGCGCGACGCCGACCGGTTCGCTGCCGCCGGCGCTCGCGATCGACGGGGCGCCGTTCGGATTCAACCCGGCCTGCACCGAGCTGCGCGACCTCTACAACATGGGCCGGCTGGTGCTGATGGCGAACGTCGGCCCGCTGGTCGAACCGGTGACGCGCGCGACCTTCAACAACCGGGCCCGACCGCCCCAGCTCTACTCGCACAACGACCAGACCGAGCTGTGGAATATCGGGACCGCGACGACCACCGCGACGCGGACCGGCTGGGCCGGCCAGCTCGCCGGCCGTCTCGGTGCCGGGAGCGCGCTGCAGGGCCTGTCGCCGTGCATCTCGATCGCCGGCCAGAGCCGTCTGCTGGTCGGTGTCGACAACGTCGGCCGACCGATCAACGCGTTCCGGATGTCGACCAGCGCGACCACGCCGGCGTCCTCGCTCGCGAACTACGGCCAGTTCAACCCGACCACCGGCGGTTTCAGCTTCAACGCCGCGAACTACGAGCAGCAGCGCCGCGAGATGTTCCAGGCGCTGGTCGCCGACGCGATGAACCAGCAGGGGCTGTTCGGCCGCGAAGCGGGCGAGATCACCGGTCGCTCGCTCGATCTCGCGAACACGATCAACACCGCGATCGCGCAGCAGGGCCAGATCCCGTCCGGCATCACGTTCCCGAACACCGAGATCGGCAACCAGCTGGCCCAGGTGTTCCGGATGATCCGGGTCAGCCGGCCGGGCGGCACGATCAACGCGAACCGCCAGATCTTCTACGTCTCGACCGGCGGCTACGACACCCACGACGGACAGATCCCGAACAACCAGGTCAATGCCGGCCATCAGGGCCTGCTGCAGCGGGTCTCGCAGGCGGTGATGGCCTTCTACCGGGCGCTGGCCGCGATCGGGGCGCACAACGAGGTGCTGCTGTTCTCGTTCAGCGAGTTCGGGCGCACGATCAACTCGAACGGCAACGGCACCGACCATGGCTGGGGCGGCATCCAGTTCGTCGTCGGGGGTGGTCAGGGCAACATCACCACCGGCGGGACCGGCCAGCCGACGATCGCCGGTGACACCGGCGGCGGCCCGCTGCTCGGCCGCAACCGGGCCGCGAACACCGGCAACGGGGTCTACGGCCGCTACCCGCGCGTGATCCTGAACTTCTCGGACAACGCCAGCGTCCCGCCGGCCGAGAAGGGCGAGTGCTTCTCGCGCGGCCAGTTCATCCCGACGATGGCGACCGACCAGATGTGCGCGTCGCTGGCCCGCTGGATGGGGCTCGACAACGGCAACCTGCCGGCGGTGTTCCCGAACATCGACCACTTCAGCCGCTACGCAGGCACGGCCGGCAACCTGATGGCGTACACCGGCCGCACGGTGCCGTTCATCTCGGGCATCTGACGGCCGGACGGCGCCCGAGGGGCGGCCGGCGGAGACGCCCCGCGGCCCGGCGGTCCGCTCGCGGCGCCGCCGACCGTCGCCCAGGTCACGTTTCCGGGGCCCTTTATCGCGCATACTGCGGCGATGGCCGGGGTGCGTTCCTCCGGCGGGGGTCCCCCGATGATGCGTTTCCGTCACACGCTCGGCGCGATGCTCCTGACCGTCGCGGTCGGCGCACCCTCGGTCGCGACCGCGCAGGCGAGCGATCTGGTCTTCGCCAACGGCTTCGACCCGGTGATGCCGACCGAGGCCGAGGCCGCGCGCTTCCTCAACCGCGCGACCTTCGGCGCGACCCAGGCCGACATCCAGTTCGTGCGCACCCAGGGCTTCGAGGCCTGGCTCGAGCAGCAGTTCGCGGCGCCACGCACCGTGCATCGTCGGCCGCTCGAGGAGCTGGCCCTGACCCTGCCGGCCAACACGACGATCAACAGCAGCGACCGGCTGCGCCAGTGGTACCGCGTCGCGGTGCTGGCGCCCGACCAGTTGCGCCAGCGCATGGCCTTCGCGCTGTCGCAGATCGTCGTGACCTCGGACATCTCCGACGCGCTCTCGCAGGAGCCGCTCCTGATGGCCGAGTGGAACGACATGCTCGCGCGCCACGCCTTCGGCAACTACCGCGACCTGCTGCACGACGTGACCCGCAGCCCGGCGATGGGGCGGTACCTGACGCACATCCGCAACCGCAAGGTCGAGTTCCCGAACCAGTCCGCGACGATGCCGACCGTCACGCCGGACGAGAACTACGCGCGCGAGGTCATGCAGCTGTTCTCGATCGGGCTCATCGAGCGCAACCTCGACTTCTCGCCGATCCTGGTCGGCGGCCAGCCGCTCCCGACCTACGACAACGACATGATCGCGGCGCTGTCGCGGGTGTTCACGGGCCTGTCGTACGAATGCACCGCGACCGCCGAGGTCTTCCCGGGGGCCGGGGTGTCGATCGTGCGCAACTGCGGCACCGGCTGTACCGGCACCGACTGCCGGTTCACCAACACCGGCCCGCTGTTCTTCAACAACCCGCCGACCGACGGGACCGCGGCCAACCTCGTTCCCGACACGACGCCGATCAACCGCGGACTGCGCCACCCCGACTGGTTCCGGCCGATGGTCTGCTACCCGCGCTACCACGACACCGGCCGCCAGCAGTTCGGCAACAGCCCGACCGGCACCCCGCCGGCGCCGTGGACCGGCGTGCCGCCGCAACCGCCGGCGAACAAGCCCCTGGTGCTGGGCGGCCAGACGCTGCTGACGATCAATCCGATCGCCTCGCCGCCGCAGACCTCGCCGAACCGCGCCCTGAACTGCCACGACACCGGCAACAACATCAGCGCGGCGCACCGGACCGAGTGCCTCAACTACTGCGAGAACAGCGTCAATCAGGCGGTGAACCTGCTGTTCGCGCATCCGAACACCTCGACCTTCGTCGCGCGCCAGCTGATCCAGCGCTTCGTGACCAGCAACCCGTCGCCGGCCTACATCCGGCGCGTCGCCTGCGCGTTCGAGGGCAACCAGGCGCCGGCCGCGCAGTGCGGAACGCCCGCAAGCCACGCGCGTGGCGACCTGCGCCAGACGATCCGCGCGGTGCTGCTCGATCCCGACGCCCGCCGTCCGTTCGGCGATGCCGGGCTGCCGCTCAACTTCGGCAAGCCGCGCGAGCCGATCCTGAAGCTCACCGCGCTGTGGCGCTCGATGGGCGCGGCGATGCCGCCGCTCGAGGGGCGCAACTGGGGGCCGACCAATCCGCAGACGATCTTCGCCCAGCGCCCGCTCGGCGCGCCGAGCGTGTTCAACTTCTTCGAGCCGGACTACCGGCAGGCGGGCACGATCTCGAGCGTCGACATCAACGGCAATCCGTCGACCACGGGCCTCTACTCGCCGGAGTTCCAGGTCATCAACGAGGTCTCGCTGATCGACACCGCGAACGAGCTGTGGAACCGGGTCTGCGCGGGCTACGGCTCGAACAACTGCGCCGGCGCCTTCGTCGCGACGCCGCCGACCGACCGCGCGTACATCCCGCCGGCCAGCCTCGATGCGCTGCCGATCGCCGACGGCACCGCGGCGAGCGACGCCGCGCTGATCGAGGCGCTCAACCTGCGACTGATGGGCGGCACGATGAGCGGGACGATCAACCAGGCCGGCACCTGCCCGACCGGCACGCCGCTGACCGCGATGCTCGGCACCGGGATGAAGGGCCGGCTGTTCGGCATGCTGCGCTGCACGACCTTCAACACCCTCAACGCGACCCAGGACAACCGCCGGCGCAAGGCGCTCCTGCTGATCCACCTGATCCTGATCTCGCCCGAATACAACACGCAGCGCTGAGGGGACGACCATGACCTACGACTTCCGCACCTCGCGCCGCGCCTTCCTGCACGCCGCCTGCGGCGCCGCGGCCTGCGGCGGCTATGCCGCGCTCGGCCCGCAGTTCTCGATGCTCGGCACCGCGCTCGCGCAGACCAGCGTCACCGGCTACCGGGCGCTGGTGTACCTGAACCTCGGCGGCGGGAATGACTCGTTCAACCTGCTGATCCCGACCGGACCGGCACGCCGAGTACGTGACCTCGCGCGGCGGGCTCTACGTCGGCTCGGCGACCGCGCTCGGGATCCCGCGTCCGGGCGGCGAGGCCACCGGCTCGCTGCCGGCCGCGCTCCAGCTCGCAGGCACGCCGCATGGCGTCAACCCGGCGTGCCCGGAGCTGCGCGAGCTGCACGACCTCGGCCGGCTCGTGTTCCTCGCCAACGTCGGTCCGCTGGTCGACCCGGTCAGCCGCAGCACCTTCAACACCCGTCTGCGGCCCCCGCAGCTCTACTCGCACAGCGACCAGACCGTGCTGTGGGAGCTCGGCGACAGCCTCGACTCGAACAAGCGCGACGGTTGGGGCGGGATGCTGGCGGGCTGGATCGGGGCGCAGAACAGCCTTGCCGGCCTGCCGCCGTGCATCACGATCGCCGGCCAGTCGCGATTCCTGGTCGGCCGGACCCAGGGCAGCCCCGCGCAGCCGATCCTGCCGTACCGCCTCTCGACCAGCGCGAGCACGCCGGCGCCGGTGCTCAACAACTACGCGGCCGGCTCGACGACCAACCTCGCCAACGTCCGGCGCGCGAACCTCGAGGCGCTGCTGGCCGAGACCTACCCTCAGGCCTTCACCCGCGAGTTCCGCGATCTCTCGGATCGCGCGCTGACGCTCGGAGCCGCGATCAACGAGCGGATCGGCAGCGGCGGCGCGTTCAACGCGCTGCCGGGCGGCGTGGTGTTCCCGAACACCTCGATCGGCAACCAGTTGGCCCAGGTCGCGCGGATGATCAACGCGAGCCGGGCGGCCGGCGGCGGGATCAACGCGAACCGCCAGATCTTCTACGTCTCGACCGGCGGCTACGACACCCACGACGGCCAGTTCGCCGGCAGCGGCGGCGGCCCCGCGAACGGACCGAACCCGACCACCGGGCTCTGGGGCGGGCAGCAGGGCCTGCTGCAGCAGGTCTCGCAGGCGGTCGCGGCCTTCTATCGCGCGCTGGTCGCGATGGGCGCGCACAACCAGGTGCTGCTGTTCAGCGCGAGCGAGTTCGGCCGCACGATCAACTCGAACGGCAACGGCACCGACCACGGCTGGGGCGGCGTGCAGTTCGTGATCGGTGGCGGGCTCGGCAACATCTCGGCGGCCAGCCTCGGCGGCCAGCCGGTCGGCAACGACACCGGCGGCGGCCCGCTGCTCGGCCGCAACCCGCAGGCCGGCACCGGTCGCGGGCTCTACGGCCGCTATCCGCGGATCGTGCTCAATGCCTCCGACAGCGCGGCGATCCCGAACGACGAGAAGGGCGAGTGCTTCTCGCGCGGCCAGTTCATCCCGACGATGTCGAGCGAGCAGGTCGGCGCGACGCTGGCGCGCTGGATGGGGCTCGACAATGCCAACGTGCCGCTGGTGTTCCCGAACGTCGATCGCTATGACGACTTCATCGGCAACGACAACCTGATGGCGTACACGACGCGGACGATCCCGTTCCTCGCCGGGATCTGAGCGCCCGGTCGCGCGCCCGCCGCGGCGGCGGCGCGCGGGGCCGTGATGGGGCCTCGATGGTCGGACGTTGTCCGGCGCCGCGATCAGACGCCGGCGGCCGACCCGGCGTTCACAGCCGCGAGCCTTCGGCGCCGTCGAGGAACACGATGTCGCCGAGCGGCTGCCCGTCGAAGCTGCCGCGCGCGCCCTGCGCGATCCAGTCCCAGACCACCGCCTGGTCGAAGGCCGACCAGTAGCTGCAGGGCGGTGCGAAGCAGCGCGGCATCCGCCATTCCTGCAGGTCGAGGCGATCGCAGTTGAGCCGCTGCATCAGCACGCTGTTCCGGGGCCTCAGCGCGAGCACCAGGTCGTCCGCCGGATCGAGCAGATCGACCAGCGTCAGCTCCGGATCCCCGGGCACGATCCGCAGCCGGCTGCCCGGAAACTCGCTCAGGTGGCAACTGGCGCAGGCCTCGATCCGCGGAAACACGTCCGCGACCCAGTCGACGGCCGGATTCAGCGGTGGGGCCGCCAGCGACTGGCAGCTGTAGCCGGGCCCGGGCCCCGACGGGCTGGGGCCGGAGCCGGGCCAGCCCCACGCGGCGGCCGGCACCGCCAGCAGGGCCGTCAGCAGCACAGCGATCGGTCGATCACGCATGGGCCGGAACGATAACCAAGCATGGCCGTCGAAATCGAGACCTGCGCCACGCGCCGCGGCCGTGGCATGCTCGAGCGACCGCGCTGGAGTGACCGGATGCCCGGACGACGTCGCGAGCTGACCTTCCGCTTCCTGGCCGAGCCGGGCGACGTCAACTATGGCGGCAAGGTCTTCGGTGGCGCGGTGATGAAGTGGATCGACCAGGCCGCGTATGCGCTCGCGGTCGGGTGGAGCGGCCGCTACGCGGTCACGGTGCACGTCGGCGGCCTCGAGTTCGAGCGCCCGATCGCGATCGGCCACCTGGTCGAGGTCCGGGCGCGGCTGATGCGCACCGGGCGCACCTCGATGCACATCGGCGTCGAGGTCAAGGCGGCCGATCCGCGCCGCGGCGAGGCGCCGGGGCGGACGACGCACTGCATCGTCGTCTTCGTCGCGCTCGACGAGGCCGGTCGACCGACCGAGGTTCCGCCGTTCGAGCCGCGGACCGACGAGGAACGCGCGCTCGAGGCCCATGCGCGCCACGTTGCGGAGCTGCGCGCGGCGCTCGACGCGGAGCGCGCCGCGTTCCTCGCGCGCCTCGAGCCGGCCGCGCGGCTCGAGAGCGAGCTCTGAAGTCGGCGGTTACGGCCGCTCGAGCACCGCGACCACGCCCATCCCGCCCGCGGCGCAGATGCTGATCAGGCCGCGGCCCGAGCCTTTCTCGGCGAGCAGCTTTGCGAGCGTCGCGACGATCCGCGCGCCGGTCGCGGCGAACGGATGGCCGACCGCGAGGCTCGAGCCGACGACGTTGAGCTTCGCCGGGTCGATCGCGCCGAGCGGCCGGTCGCGGCCGAGCCGGTTGCGGCAATAGTCGGCGCTCTCCCAGGCCCGCAGCGTGCACAGCACCTGCGCGGCGAAGGCCTCGTGGATCTCGTAGAAGTCGAAGTCCTGCAGCGTCAGTCCGAGGTCCCGCAGCAGGTCCGAGACCGCGATCGCGGGCGCCATCAGGAGCCCTTCGCCGGCGGTGAAGTCGACCGCCGCGGTGCGCGCGTGCGTCAGATAGGCCTGGACCGTCCAGCCGCGCGCGGCCGCGTGCGACTCGCTGGCCAGCAGCACGGCCGAGGCGCCGTCGGTCAGCGGGGTCGAGTTGCCGGCGGTCAGCGTGCCGCGGCCCGAATGCCGGTCGAACGCGGGCTTCAGCGTCGCGAGCTTGTCGAGCGTCGTGTCGGGGCGGAGGATGTTGTCGCGCGCGACGCCGCGAAACGGCATCACGAGGTCGTCGAAGAAACCGCGCTCGTAGGCCGCCGCGGCGCGCTGGTGCGAGGCCAGCGCCAGCCGGTCCTGGTCCTCGCGCGAGATGCCCCACTCCTTCGCCATCAGCTCGCAGTGCTCGCCCATGCTCATGCCGGTGCGCGGCTCGGCGACGCCCGGGAACTCGGGCACGATCTCGCGCGGGCGGAAGCCCCGCCACGCTGCGAGCTTCTGGCCGAGCGACCTGCCGCGCGCCATCGCCAGCAGGCGCGCCGACAGCTTGCGCGAGACCACGATCGGCACGTCCGAGGTCGTGTCCGAGCCGCCGGCGATGCCGCACTCGATCTGGCCGAGCGCGATCTTGTTCGCGACGTGCAGCGTGGTGTCGAGGCTGGTGCCGCAGGCGCGCTGCATCGTGATGCCGGGCGTCAGCGGCGACAGGCCCGAGGACAGCGCGACCTCGCGCCCGAGGTTCCAGTCGCGCGAGTGCTTCAGCACCGCGCCGAGCGCGACCTCGCCGATCGCCTCCCCGGAAAGGCCGAAGCGCTCGACCACCGAGCCGACCGCGGCCAGCGACATCTGGTAGTTGCCGATGTCGGCGTAGGCCGTGTTGTTGCGGCAGAACGGAATGCGGCTGCCGCCGATCACGGCGACGCGCTGGGGCAGGGTCGGGCGCATGCGCAGGCTCCGGATGCGGGAAAGCCCGGAACCTACTACGGAACCTCTGGAGCAGTCAGGCGCACGGCGGGCCGGCGTGCGCCCGCGCGCTCACGCGGCGTCGGTCGGGATCGCCGCCGCGGCCGCGAAGTAGGCGTCGGCGAATGGCCACAGGCTGAAGGCGGCCGGATGCTCGCGCAGGATCGACTCGAAGCGCTCCGCGATCCGCTGCAGCAGGCGTGGATCGTCGGCGGCGAGCGGCTCGCCGATCGTCAGCGTGCGGCGCCCGGTCGCGAGGTCGACCTGGGTGTCGTAGATCACGACCGGCACGCCGGCGCGGCGCGCGATCTCGACCAGCCCCGCGGGCAGCACGGCCGGACGCCCGAACAGCACCACCGGCTGGCCGAGGCGCGTGTTCTCAGGCGGCACGTCGGGCGTGCCGATGACCCAGTGGCCCTCGGCCAGAACCTGGGTCGCCTTCCTCAGCGTGCCTGGCGAGAAGATCAGGTCGCGGCCGGAGGCCCTCTGCAGCGCCTTGAGCCGGGCGACGCCGTACCAGAAGCCGAGGAATGCGCCGCCCATCGATCGACGCGTGTAGTGACCGGCCAGCACCGCGCTCTGGTGGCCGGCGAGGCGCAGCGCATGCACGCCCCAGAACCCCGGGCCGGCGTGGAAGAACACGCCGACGTGCGCGCCGGTCGCCGGCCACGCGCCACGAACCGCCACGTGGCGCGCGAGCCAGCGTCGCCGCGAGCGGAACCAGGTCAGGTAAAGGTCGGCGAGGTCGACGAGGCGGGTCAGGCGAAAGTCGCGCCCGAAGCCCGCTTCGTCCGCGATCGGGACGTAGCGACGCGCGGTGGCGAGCGCGCAGGTCCACTCGCGGTGGTACAGGCGTTCCCAGCGGGCGACGCGCCGGTACAGCGCCATGCACCAGCGCCACGGGAGGATCGCGGCGAGGCCCGGCAGGGCGACGAGCTCGACGAGGGCGCGAAGTTCGGTGCGAAGCGTCACGCGGGGAGGTTGCAGCGGGCGAAGCGCGGCGAGGGTATCAGCGTCGCGATCGCGCAGCGGGTGCTCGTTCGGACCGGAGTCGACGCGCCGGTCGAGTCCGGATGCTCCGGGGCATCCGGCCCGCCCAGCGTATGGGACTCGGGGCACCACGGATCGACCCTGCCGGCGATGCCCCGCCCGGTCCCGCGTCGAACTCGACCAGACCGGGATTTCCTGGCGACCCGGCATGGACCCGGGCGACCCTAAGCTATGCGATCCACCCGAACGGATTGACCACGATGGCCCAGACGAGCGGCGTGCTCGCGATCGAGTTCGCGCCCCCGGCGCCGGCGCGGCCGTTGGTGCTGCCGACCCACGAGGCCTCGCTGCTGCTCGAGGCGATCGCGGCCGACCTCGCAAGGCTGGCACCGGATGCCACGCGCTGCGATCTGGTCGCGGCGGGCGCGCTCTACGACGCCGCCCAGCTGCTGCGGCCGGGCTGGCCGATCGAGGCCGAGCTCGCGCGTCTGCGCGGCGGCCTCGGTGCGAGCGCATCGGGGCAGGTGACCGTCTTCGGCGCCGCGGGCGACGCGATGCCCTCGGCGCGGCTCGAGCCCGAGCCCGCGCTCGCCGGTGGCCCGATGCGCTTCCTGCCATGGCTGCTGCTCGGCGAGCCCGAGGCCGTCGCGGCCGCGGCGGCGAACATGGAACGACGCTTCGAGGACGAGGGCCTCGCCGGCGCCGCGGTCAACCTGTTCCTGCGCCAATCGCTCGGCCGCGAGGTCGCGCATGCCCGCTACCTCACGCGCAACGACCTGATGGCGCTGACCGCGCTGCAGCTCGACCACGCGGGCCTCGGTCCGGTCTGGACGATCCTCGAGACGGCGCTGCTCGCGCCCGGCGAGGGGATCGTCGTCGAACTGCCGCACGGCGGCTCGCTGGCCTTCGCCGACGGTCGGGTGGCCGGCCGCATCGCCGGACTCGGCGCGCACCGGGTGGCAGCCGCCTCGGCGGCCGAGGCGGCCGAGGCGGCCGAGGCGTTCGCGCGGATGCTGGGGTTCCAGCGCGGCGCAGCCGCGCTGCTTGCCGCGCACGGGCTGCCGTCGCAATGGCAGCTCGCCGCGTCGGCTTGGCCGGGGCTGGTCGAGCACGGCGGCGCCGACGTGGCGGCCCCTTGGCCGGAAGGCGCGAGGCTCACGCGGCTCGCGCATCCGGCGCTCGGCGTCGCCGGTCTTGCGATCGAGGACCCGGCGAGCGGCCTCGTCGAGTGCCGCTGGCCGCTCGCGCGCGAGGCGCTCGTCGCGATGCTCGCCGCGGCCGACTCGGATGCGACCGCGGGCCGCGCGCGCCTCGACACGAAGACGCTCGCCGAATGGGCGAGCGCCTTGCCTGGTCCTTGAGCGGGTCCGGGACCCGGCGTTCGGCCGGTCAGTTCGCCGGCGTGATGTCGACCTCGCGGAACACCGTCGCCGGATTGTAGTTGGCGTTGCCGGCCTGGCTCGCCTGCAGGATGCAGTCTCCGGTCGCGACGATGTCGGCCGTGTTGCCCGCCGTCGTGGACACCACGCAGATGTCGGGCGTCAGCGACACCACGATGACCGGTTGGCCGGAGCCTCCGCCGGTCGGCGCCGGCCAGCTGAAGCTCTGGGCCGTCACCGGCACCGAGGCCGGTGGATCGAAGGTGATCGTCTGCGGCGCCCGATTGATGTCGATCGTGCGCGTCACCGGGGTGGCCGGCTGCCATTGGCTGTTGCCGTTCTGCTCGGCGCGGATCCGGCAACCGCTGGTGCCGGTGCCGGCCGACACGATCGTGATCGTGTTGCCGCTGACGGTGCAGCGACCGGTCGTCTCCGAGATGAACGAGACCGGCAGTTGCGAGGTCGCGGTCGCGCTGATCGTGAACGTGCCCGACGGCGCGAAAGTCTGCGCCGGCGGCTGCGGGAAGCTGATCGTCTGGGGTTCGCGCGTGGTCTCCTCCTCGGCGCCATCCTCGAAGATGTACGGCGAGTTCAGCGGCCCACCGGGGCCCTGCGCGTTGATGCAGTCGTCGACCAGGATCGCCGTACCCTGCGCATTCCAGCGGAGATACCGCGGTTCTCCCTGCGCGGCGCCCTGCGACCAGCGATCGACCACGAAGCATGCGACCGGCTGCGGATTCCCGCCGCCCGGATTGTCGATGCAGGTGTAGCGGTATTCGCGGTCGGCCGTGAAGACCGCGCTCGGGTTCGACGACACGACCCGATCGCCCACCAGGAAGCAGCTCGGTCCCGACACGCTCGAGCCCGCATTGAAGTCCTGGATCGACTGGTAGAAGCGCGTGATCGAGGTCTGCAGGTTGCCGATCGTCGCCCCGGGCGCGCAGCTCAGGTGGACGGTGGAGATCTGGGTCTGGGCCGAGCGCAGGGCCACCGTCGACACGGCGCCACCGGTGTTCGGCAGGGTCAGTGGCCGGCAGGTGAACGTGACGCCATTGCAGGTTGCGGTCGCGGTCAGAGGCGTCTGTCCGACCGGCAGGTTGATCTGCAGCGAACTCGCGGCGCAACTGGGCGGGAACGGAAGGTTGTTCGCCGCACCGACGAAGCGCAGCGACTGGGACTGGCCGTGCGCGGCGCCGGCCAGTCCGATCAGGACCACGCAGGCGATCGTACGCACGGGCACGCGAATCCAGGGCATGAGGTGAATCCTGAACATACCGGCGGGAAGTATAGACGTCACCCGCCGTTATTTGGGCCTTAACGAAGCGCGCCGATCAGCGCTTTGCAGCCGTTCGCGCGCGCAGTTCAGCGCCCGTTGCGTGCGCGCGGCCAGCCAGGGCGTGCAGCGCCGTTCAGAGAAGGCTCTTGCGCGCCCGCTCCATCACCCGGTACCGCGCGTCCTCGAAGCCGCGCGCGGCATAGACGGCCTGCGCGCGCCGGTTGTCCTGCTCGACGTAGAGGCGCAGGCCGAGCGCGTCGGGCGTTGCGGCGGCCTCGGCATCGACCGCGGCGAGCAGCGCGCTGAAGACGCCGCGGCCGCGGTGCCCGGGCCGGACGTAGACGCTCTGCAGCCACCACCACCAGCCGCAACGCCAGTCGCTCCACTCGAAGGTGACGAGCAGGCCCCCGGCGAGGGCGCCGTCGACCTCGGCCACGCGGTAGAAGCCGCAGGCCGGATCGGCCAGCACCCGCGCGACGCCGCGGCGCAAGGTCTCGAGGTCGAGCTGCCTGCCCTCGGTCTCCTCGGCCATCGCCGCGTTGAACGCGACCAGCGCCTCGAGGTCGGTGCCGGTCGCGGGGCGGACCGCGAGGCTCACTTCGCGGCGGCGGCCGCGGCGGACGGGGCGAGTTCGGCGATCGCGCGGTCGTAGTGCGCGCTGACCTTGCCCCAGTCGACCACCTGCCACCACGCCGCGAGGTAGTCGCCGCGCCGGTTCTGGTAGGCGAGGTAGTAGGCGTGCTCCCAGACGTCGTTGCCGAGGATCGGCGTGCCGCGCTCGGCCTCGGGCACGAGGTCCATCAGTGGATTGTCCTGGTTCGGCGTGCTGGTGATCGCGAGCCGTCCGTCGGGGCGGACGATCAGCCAGGCCCAGCCGGAGCCGAAGCGCGCGAGCCCCGCCTGCTGGAAGGCCTGCTTCATCGCGTCGAGCCCGCCGAAGTCGCGCTCGATCGCGGCGGCGAGCGCGGCCGACGGTTCGCCGCCGGTCCCGGGCCGGGTCATCAGGTTCCAGAAGAAGTCGTGGTTCCAGTGGCCGCCGCCGTTGTTGCGGACCGCGGTCGGGAAGCGCGACATCTGGCGCTGCAGGTCGAGCAGCGACAGCCCGGCGAGTTCCGGGATCTGCGCCGCCTGCGCGTTCAGGTTGTCGACGTAGGCCTTGTGGTGGCGGCCGTGGTGGATCTCCATCGTCTTCGCGTCGATCACGGGTTCGAGCGCATCGGGCGGGTACGGCAGCGGCGCGAGCGCGAACGGCGCATCGCCGGCATCCAGCCGCGGCGCGGCTAGGACCAGCGCGAGGACGAGCAAGGTGAGGAACGGTCGGATCATCGGGGGGACTCGTTCGGAAGAGGGCCCCGGAAGATACGCGATCAGCCGTTGCCGGATCGTCGGCGCCGTGGTCCGAGCTTGCGGGTCACGGTGTTGCGGCCGAGGCCGAGGCGCCCGGCGGCCGCCTGGCGATGGCCGTGCGTGGCCTCGAGCGCCGCCGCGAGCAGCACCCGGTCGAGCTCGGCGCGGGCGCGCGGATGGAGGTCGCTGGCGCCGGACTCGAGCTCGCGCCGCGCCCACGCGGCGAGGGCACCGGTCCACGTTTCGCCGTCGGCGGACTCGGGCGCCACCGCGGGCTGGCGATCGCCGAGCGCCGCCCGGACCTCGGCGGCGCCGACCGGGCTGCCGGCCGCCATCACCGCGACGCGCCGGCAGGCGTTCTCGAGCTGGCGCACGTTGCCGGGCCACGGCTGGTCCGCGAGCCACGCCAGCGCGCCGGCGTCGAAGCGCTTGGGCTCGACGCCGAGCTCGGCGCAGGCGCGATCGAGGAAGCGGCCGGCCAGCAGCGGAATGTCGGTCCGACGTTCGGCGAGCCGCGGCAGCGCGATCCGCACGACGTCGAGCCGGTGCAGGAGGTCGGCGCGGAAGTCGCCGCTCGCGACCCGGGCCTCGAGGTCCTGATGCGTCGCGGCGACGATGCGCACGTCGGCCCGGATCAGCTCGCGGCCGCCGACCCGGTAGAACTCGCCCTCGGCCAGCACGCGCAGCAGCCGGGTCTGCAGCGCCGCCGGCATGTCGCCGATCTCGTCGAGGAACAGCGTGCCGCCGGCCGCCTGCTCGAAGCGCCCGACGTGGCGCCGGTTCGCGCCGGTGAAGGCCCCGGCCTCGTGGCCGAAGAGCTCGGACTCGAGCAGCTCGGCCGGGATCGCCGCGGTGTTGAGCGCGACGAACGGACCCTGCGCGCGCGGCGAGTGCCGGTGCAGGGCGCGCGCGACCAGCTCCTTGCCGGTCCCGGTCTCGCCGGTCACCAGCACGTGCACGCGCGTCGGCGCGACGCGGCCGATCGCGCGGAACACCTCGCGCATCGCCGGCGAGTCGCCGAGGAGCTCCGGCTCCTCGGCGCCGGGGCGATCCGGCCCGACGATCGTCGGCGAGGCTCCGATGTCCGCGCGCGCGGCGACCGCGCGACGGGCCAGCGCGACCGCATGGTCGAGATCGAATGGCTTCGACAGGAAGTCGAAGGCGCCGTCGCGGAACGCCGCCGAGGTGCTGGCGACGTCGGTGTAGGCGCTGATCACGACCACCGGCAGCCCCGGCGCCCGCGCGCGGAGCCGGCGCAGCAGCTCGAGCCCGTCGATGCCCGGCATCCGCACGTCGGTGAACACGACGTCGGGCCGGTCGTCGGCCAGCGCGTCGAGCAGTTCGGCGCCGCTGCCGAAGACGCGGGTCTCGAAGCCGGCGTCACCGAGGCCCTCGGCGAGCACGAAGCGCACCGAGCGCTCGTCGTCGGCGATCCAGGCGCGGCTCATGCGGCGGCCTCGGTGGCGGCCGGGCCATCGGCCGGATCGCCGATCGGCAGCAGCAGCGTGAACACGGTGTGGCCCGGCCGCGAGCGGTAGGTCAGCGCGCCGCGGTGCTCGCGCGCGATCTGCTGCGCGAGCGTGAGGCCGAGGCCCGAGCCGTCGGCGCGGCCCGAGACCAGCGGAAGGAACACGCGCTCGGCGAGGTCGGTCGGCACGCCGCGGCCGTTGTCCTCGATCTCGATCCGCGCCGCGCGCCGGAAGCGGGCCTCGCCGATCACGACGCCGGCCTCGGCGCGGGTGCGCAGCCGGACCACGCTCGATCCGGACTCGAGCGCGTTGCGGACCAGGTTCCAGATCGCCTGCGCCAGCCGGTCCGGGTCGCCGGCGAGCTCGGGCAGGCTGACGTCGTAGTCGCGCTGGATCACGTTCGCCCAGCCGGCCTCGGCCTCGGCCAGCATCCGCACCCGTTCGAGCACCGCGTGCACGTTGACCGGCTCGGGCGGCCGCGACGGCGCCGGATCGAGCAGCCGATCGAGCAGCGCGTCGAGCCGGAGTGTCTCGTCGCGAATCACATCGAGGCAACGGCTGGCGTCGGGGTCCGCGGCCAGGCGCCGCGCGAGCAGTTGGGCGGCGCCGCGGATCCCGGCCAGCGGATTGCGCACCTCGTGGGCGAGGCCTTTCAGCGCCGCATGCAGCGCCAGCGGCAGCGCCGACTCGGGGCCCGCGCCCGGGAACTCGCCGAGCGGGTGCAGCTCGAGCAGCCAGCCGTCGCTGCCGTCGGGTGCGATGTAGCGCGAACACCAGAGGTCGGCGAAGCATTCGCGGTCGGGCGCCGGGGCGATCCGCGCGCGCGACACGCGGACGCGCTCGGCCGGTTCGGCCGACCCGATCGCATCGAGCACCGCCGGCTCGAGGCCGACCGCGGCAAGCGACTGGCCGGCGAAGCGCCGGGCCGAATAGCCGAGGAAGGCCGCCGCGGCCGGGTTCATCCCGACGATCACGCGCGCGCCGTCCAGCCGGACGCAGGGCGTCGCGAGCTGGTCGAGCACCGGATCGGGGATCGGTTCGAACGCCATTTGCACCAGCCTAGTGCAAATCGGGGCCGCGGATCGGTCGGGCGCGACCGGCAGAGCGCGGCCGTCAGGCCCGAATTTGGGGAGGCGTGCGGGTCCGGCGCCGATCCGGCGCGCCCGGCCGGTGGAGGACGGCCGGGCGCGTGGACGCCGCACGATCAATCAGATCGCGTAGTACATCTGGAACTCGAGCGGGTGGGTCGCCGAGCGGAAGCGCGTGACCTCCTGCATCTTGAGGTCGATGTAGCCGTCGATCATGTCGTCGGAGAACACGCCGCCGGCCTTCAGGAACTCGCGGTCCTTGTCGAGGGCCTCGAGCGCCATGTCGAGCGAGTGGCAGACCTTCGGGATGTTGCGCTCCTCTTCCGGCGGCAGGTCGTAGAGGTCCTTCTCGCTGGCCGCGCCCGGGTCGATCTTGTTGAGGATGCCGTCGAGGCCGGCCATCAGCAGCGCGGTGAAGGTCATGTAGCCGGAGTTGACCGGATCCGGGAAGCGGATCTCGATGCGGCGGCCCTTGGGGCTCGACACCCACGGAATGCGGCAGCTCGCCGAGCGGTTGCGGGACGAGTAGGCCAGCATGACTGGCGCCTCGAAGCCCGGGACCAGGCGCTTGTAGCTGTTGGTGGTCGAGTTCGAGAAGGCGTTGATCGCGCGCGCGTGCTTGAAGATGCCGCCGATGTACCACAGCGCGAGCTGCGACAGGCCGCCATAGCCGTCGCCCGCGAACAGGTTCTGGCCGTTCTTCGACAGCGACTGGTGCACGTGCATGCCCGAGCCGTTGTCGCCGACGATCGGCTTCGGCATGAAGGTCGCGGTCTTGCCGTTGCGGTGGGCGACGTTCTTGACCACGTACTTGAGCGCGAGCAGCTCGTCGGCCTTGCGCACCAGCGTGTTGAAGCGGGTGCCGATCTCGCACTGGCCGGCGGTCGCGACCTCGTGGTGGTGCACCTCGACCGGGATGCCGAGGCCGGCGAGCACCTTGCACATCTCGCTGCGCAGGTCCTGCAGCGAATCGACCGGCGGGACCGGGAAGTAGCCGCCCTTGATGCCGGGGCGGTGACCGGTGTTGCCGCCCTCGTACTTGCGGTTCGAGCTCCACGCCGCCTCCTCCGAGTCGATCTCGAAGCTCGCGCCGCCCATCTCGTTGCGCCAGCGCACCGAGTCGAACACGAAGAACTCGGGCTCGGGACCGAAGAACGCCGCGTCGGCGATGCCGGTCGACTTGAGGTAGGCCTCGGCGCGCTTGGCCGCGCCGCGCGGGCAGCGCGAGTACGACTGCATCGACGCCGGCTCGAGCACGTCGCAGTGCAGGATCAGCGTCGGATCGTCGGTGAACGGGTCAAGCATCGCGCTGGTCGGATCCGGCATCAGGACCATGTCGGACTCGTTGATGCCCTTCCAGCCGGCGATCGAGCTGCCGTCGAACATCTTGCCGTCCTCGAAGGTGCCGGCATCGATCGTGTTCGCGGGGAAGCTGACGTGGTGCTGCTTGCCGGCCAGGTCGGCGAACCGCAGGTCGACGAACTCGACCGCGTGGTCCTTCATCATCTTGAGCACGTTCTCGACGGACATCGGGGGTTCCTTGAGCGGGGTGGGGGGGCTCGGCCTCTCGGCCGATTGCTGTGGTGCAGCAAGCTCCGTGCCAGACGCCGGACCGTTGCCGGACCGCGATTCGGCCGCTGGACGCTCCTCAATATGCGCTCATTTGGTGCTTAGTCGCCACAACATGCACCGTAGTGGTGCATCAGGCTGTCGGACCCGGGTCGAGTCGCTCGAACCGCCGGGCGCCGCCGGGACGCGTTCCCCTGCGGCCGATCGCGGTCCCGGCTACCGCCCGAACCAGAGCGCCACGACGACCGCGGCGAACAGCAGCCGGTAGACGACGAACGGCAGCGCGCCGATCGCCTGGACGAAGCGCAGGAAGAAGTGGATCACGATGAACGCGAACACGCCGGAGAGCACGGCCGCGGCGAGGAAGGTTTCGCCGACGACGGTGCTCTCGCCGGTGACGACCTCCTTGACCCCGTGCGCGGTGGCCAGCGCCGTGATCGGGATCGACATCAGGAACGAATAGCGCGCGGCGGCGGTCCGCGACAGCCCCATCATCAGCGCCGCGGTCATCGTGATGCCCGAGCGCGACACCCCCGGCACCAGCGCCAGCGCCTGCATCGCGCCGGCGAACAGCGCGCCGGCGATCCCGACCGAGTACTCGTCGCGGGCGCCGCGGCGCCTCGCGTCGGCCCACCACAGCAGCAGCGCGAAGCCGCCCGTGGTCGCCGCGATCAGCAGCGGGTGCCGCAGCGACTCGGCGAAGTCATCGCTCATCGAGAGGCCGACCAGCGCCGCCGGCACGGTCGCAAGCCCGATGCCGAGCCCGAGCCGCTGCTCGGCGTTGAGCGGACGACCCGGGCGCACGGCCAGCAGCTCGCGCGCGATCCGCAGCAGGTCGTCGCGGAAGTACAGCACCACGGCGACCAGCGTCCCGAGATGGACCGCGAGGTCCATCACCAGGCCCTGGTAGTCCCAGCCGAAGAAGAATCCGGCCAGCGCGAGGTGCCCCGAGCTCGAGATCGGCAGGAACTCGGTCAGGGCCTGGACCAGCGCCAGCAGGATGACGATCAGGATGTCCATGCGGGCGATGGCGCGGGGCCGGCGCGTCGTGGCGCGACGCGCCGGGCCGCTGCGCTCAGCGCAGCGACGGGTTCAGCGTGTAGGTGCCGTGGATCGCGGTCTCGGCCAGCACGTGGCCCTGGATCGCGCGCAGCACGTCGCGCCCGCCGAAGCGCTCGGGCAGGTCGAGGCGCTCGACGTCGAGCGCGTAGAGGCGGAAGAAGTAGCGGTGCAGCAGCGCGTCGTTCCATGGCGGACACGGGCCGTCGTAGCCGAAGTAGTCGCCATCGCCCATGAATCCGCCGTAGTCGTTGAGTCCCTGGCGCGAGCCGGCGGGGCCGGCCGGGCTGCGCTTGCCGCCCGGCGTGACCGCATCGCTGCACGCGCCTTCGGCGATCTCGCGGACGTCGGCCGGAATGTCGACGATCGCCCAGTGGTGGAAGTCCTGGCGCGGCAGGTCGGCCGGGATCGTGCGGCCGGCCTTGTTGACGTCGTCGAACACGCTCGGCACGTCCGGGTCGATCATCAGGATCGCGAACGAGCGCGTGCCTTCGGGCGCATCGGACCACGCCAGGTGCGGATTGCGGTTCGACGAGAAGGCCATCGGCGCGCCGTCGTCGCCCGGACGCCCGAAGGCACAGCGGTCCGGGATCGGCTGCCGGTTGTCGAAGCTGTTCGAGACGAGCTGCATCGGTGGGATCCTCCGTCGGGTTGGGGACCTAGAGCTTCGCGAACGCGGCGTCGAGCAGCGGCGAATACGCCTGCCAGCGGCCGGGCGCCAGCCGCGACGGCAGGCCGGACCCGGCCCGCATCACGCGCCGGAAGTTCGCGCCGGGCTCGAGCACCGGCTGCTCGAGGAACTGCGCGAGCGTCGCGAGCGTCTTGCCCGGATCCGCCGCGAAGCGGTCCGAGTCGATCGCGAGCAGCTTGAAGCGCCCGAGCTTCGCGGCGTGCGCGAGATGGTCGAGCGCGAGCCGCAGCCAGCCGGCGGCCGCGACCGGATCGTCGACCCGGTAGCGATGCGCACCGCCGATCGCGATCCAGTTCAGCAGCGCGTCGCGCGGGTCGCGGCCGACGATGACCAGTCGAAGCTCGCCGAACACCGCGTGGAGATAGGGCAGGGCCCGTGCGTCGAAGGTCGGGATCCAGTCGATGAGCGTGCGCGCGGGATCGGTGGGCACCCGGTCGAGCGGCCGCACGTAGCGGCGGACGAGGCGCTCGAGCGCGGCGCCATCGTCGATCGACACGTGGCTGATGCTCGCGGGATCGGTGATCCAGTCGCGGCGCGGGTCCGGGCCGAAGCGGTCGTTGCGGAGCGCGAGCCCCGGCTGGTCCGCGAGCAGCGCCGCGATCAGCTCGACGCCGGAACCGGGCGAGCCGAGCAGCAGCGCCATCGGCCGTCGCGCGACGATCGGATGCGCCACGGCGCGCGCGCCGTCGATCGCGGCCCTGAGCGCGTCACCGGGAACCGGTGCGAGCGGTGGTGGCGGCGCGCCGGGGATCGCCGCGTTCGCCGCCAGCCAGCCCTCGAACGCGCGCTCGATCCGGCCGAGCCGGTCCTCGATCGTGGCCCGCAGCGCGTCGGCGACCCGGCGCTGCTCGGGCTCGACCGCGCCCGGATCGATCCGCGCCAGCGCCGCCTGC
>PVBP01000034.1 GCA_002995625.1 Lysobacteraceae bacterium
GGTGGGCGTCGCTTCGTCGGGCTGTCGCGGGATCGCGAGCGGCGCTCGCTCCTACGACGAGATTGCGATACGCCGGCAGGAGCGACCGCAGGTCGCGATGGATGGGGTGATCGGTGGGCGTCGCTTCGTCGGGCTGCCGTGGGATCGCGAGCGGCGCTCGCTCCTACGGCAGAATCCAGATTCCCTCGTAGGAGCGACCGCAGGTCGCGATGCCCGGACAATCGTCTCCCTCGCGACGCGCGAGGGATCGCCCGATCGACGATCCGGCGCGCACCGACGCCGCCGAGGCGACGCCGGTGCGCGTCACGGTCAGTCCTTCGACTCGAACAGCGAGCGCCAGAGCAGGCCGCCCGCGACCGCGCCGACCAGCGGCATCGCCCAGAAGAACCACAGCTGCTGCAGGAAGACCGGATCCGCCGCGAACAGCGCCGGCCCGGTCGAGCGCGCCGGGTTCACCGAGGTGTTGGTGACCGGGATGCTGATCAGGTGGATCAAGGTCAGCGCAAGACCGATCGCAATCGGCGCGAAGCCGGCCGGCGCCCGCGCGTGCGTCGCGCCGAGGATCACCAGCAGGAAGAACAGCGTCATCACGATCTCGGTCGTGGCACCGGACACCAGCGAGAAGCCACCCGGCGAGGCAGCGCCATAGCCGTTCGCCGCGTAGTTGGCGGTCGCCGGATCGAAACCGGCCTTGCCCGAGACGATCAGCATCAGCACCGCGATCGCCGCGATCGCGCCTAAGGTCTGCGCGGCCCAGTACGACACCATGTCCTTCACCGGGAACCGCCCCGCGGCCACGAGACCCGCGGTCACCGCGGGATTCAGATGACAGCCCGAGATCGGGCCGATCGTGTAGGCCATCGTCAGCACCGTGAGGCCAAAGGCCAGCGACACGCCGACGAGGCCGATCCCGACCTCCGGGAACGCCGCCGCCAGCACCGCGCTGCCGCAACCCCCAAGCACCAGCCAGAAGGTGCCGAGGAACTCCGCCGTGAGCTTCTTCACCATCGCACTGCCCTCCCCGTATGCGGCCTGCTGCCGCGGAAATCCGAGCGATGCCGTCCGCGACCAGGGATTGCGCCGTAGGCCTCGACCGAACTCAGTCGAAGATGTTCGCCAGCCGATAGCGCCCGGCCGGCCTTCCGCCGATCCAGGCCGCCGCCCGCAGCGCGCCCGCGGCGAACACGTCGCGGCTGGTCGCGCGGTGCGTCAGTTCGAGCCGCTCTCCGACCCCGGCGAACATCACGGTGTGCTCGCCGACGATGTCGCCGCCGCGAACGACCGCGAATCCGATCTCTCCGTCGCGCCGGGCGCCGGTCTGGCCGTGCCGGGCGAAGGCGGCCGCCTCCGCCAGCGTCGTGCCGCGCCCACGCGCAACGGCCTCGCCGAGCGCGAGGGCCGTCCCGGACGGCGCGTCGCGCTTCAGGCGGTGGTGGGCCTCGACGATCTCGGCATCGAAGCCCGGACCGAGCCTGGCCGCGGCGATCTCGGCGAGGTGTTCCAGCAGGGCCACGCCGAGGCTGAAGTTCGCGGCCCACAGCACGGGCACGCGGCGCGCCGCGTCGTCGAGCAGCAACTGCTGCCGCTCGTCCAGTCCGGTCGTGCCGCTGACGAGCGCAAGGCCGTGGCCAACCGCCAGCGCGACCGCGGCGTCGAAAGCCTCGGCGTGACTGAAGTCGACCAGCACCGTGGCCCCGGCATCCGGATCGAGCGCAGCCGAATAGTCGAGCGGCACCCCGTTCGCATGGCTGTCCGGCACCGCGACACCCGCGAGCGGGCTGGCGGGTCGGACCAGCGCGGCCACGACGGCGAGTCCGGCGCGCGGCGCGGCGCGGATCAGCGCGCGGCCCATTCGCCCACCGGCGCCGTGGATCGCGATCCGTACCGGGACTCCCGCTGTCATGCCGACCCTCCCACGCACCACGGCGACCGGCGCCGGGAGCAAGCGGAAAGGGATCGGACTTGCGCGTCCACCCGCGCCACCCGGCCGGCCCGTCCCGAAGCGTCAGCCGATGACGCTCCGGAACGGGCTGGCACCACTCAGTTCCCGGCGCGCAGCCGCGCGCTGACGGGCGTTCGTCCGGATGCCGCAGGGCCGGAGCTCCACTCGAGGACCACGCCAGCGCCGGCATCGACCGGGACGAACGGACCGATGGTCCACTCACCGGCCGCATCGACGACCAGCACGCGCGCCTCGATCCGATCCGCCAGGCGCCGGACCTGCACCGTGACGCGGGCGTCCGCGACCGTGTACTGCCTCGCGTCGACCGCGGCCGGTCCCCGGGCCGCCTCGACCAACGCGGCCGCGTCGATCGCGGTCGACCGGAACTCGCCGGGCGCGGTCTCGGACAGCGCGGCCAGCGGCGGCAGCTGCTCGAAGCCGTCGGCGAAGATCACGATCACGTCGTTGACGGTCGAGCTGTTGTTGCCCGGCACCGGATCGGTCACGCCGCTCGGCGGCGCCACCGTCGCGGTGTTCACGATCGCGTTCGGCAGCGGCAGCGTCACGTTCGCGGTGATCGCGAACACGACCGACGCGCCGACCGGCAGATCGACCAGCTGGCTGATGTTGCCGGTGCCGTTGGCCGCGCAGGCACCGCCGCCGATTCCGACGCAGCTCCACAGGATGTTGCTGAGGCTGGTCGGGAAGTTGTCGGTCACGACGGCGCCGGTCACGGCGCTCGGGCCCGCGTTCGAGACCACGAGCGTGTACTGGATCAGGCCGAGCTGGATCAGGTTGATCGCGCTCGACTTCACGATCGAGAGGTCGGCCGCCGGCGCGCCGGTCCCGGACAGCGTGATCGTGCCGCTGCCGGGCGCGGTCGCGGTCACCGTCAGCGTCTGCGAGGCGGGCCCCGCGACCGTCGGCGAGAACGTGTACTCGAGCGTGCAGTTGGCCGCAACCGCGAGCGTGAACGGCAGCGTGACCGGGCAGCTTCCGCTGCTGCGAGCGAACGGCGCGGTGGCGGCCGTCAGCGTCGTGACGTCGAGCGCGGCGGTGCCAGTGTTCGACAGCGTCACGGTCTGCGGCGCGCTCGTGTTGCCGATCGGCACCGTTCCGAAGGCGACCGCGGTCGGGCTGATCACGAGGTTCCCCTGGATGCCGGTGCCGGTCAGCGTCAGCGTCGCAGGACCCGCCGACGACGTGATCGAAACCGTTCCGGAGGCCGGGCCCGCGGTCGTCGGGGAGAACGTGTAGTCGACGGTGCAGCTCGCGCTCGGCAGCAGCGCGAACGGCGTCGCCGGGCAGCTGCCGCCGCTGCGCGCGAACGGCGCGGACGGATTCGGAAGACCGGTGATCGTCAGCGAGCCGGTGCCGGTGTTGGCGACCGTGACGGTCAGCGGCGCGCTGGTCGTTCCGACCAGCTGGGTCCCGAAGGCCGCCGGATTCGGCGTCACCGACAGCGAGGCAGCGACGCCGTTGCCCTGCAGCGTGATCGTGCCGCTGCCGGACCCGCTCGAGGTCACATTCAGCGTCTGCGTCGCCGGTCCGGTCACGGTCGGCGAGAACGTGTACTGGATCGTGCACGAGCCACTGACCGGAATCGTGATCGGCGGCGCCCCGCAGGTCCCGCCCGACACCGCGAACGGCGCGCTCGGTGCGGTCACCGGATCGACCGTCAGCGTCGCATTGCCGACGTTGGCCAGCGTAACCGTCTCCGGCGCACTGGTGGTGCTGACGGCGACATTGCCGAAGTCGATCGTGGTCGGCGTGATCGTCAGGATCGCCTCGAGCAGCTCGAATGCGCCGATCTCGGGCGGATTGAGCCGGGTGGTGCCGTCGATGTCGGTCGTGATGCCCGTCACCGGCACGCCCGCGTTCACCGCGCCGGTCGCGGTCGCGAGCAGGTCGAGGTTGCCGGCCGGGGCATCGACGAAGTAGTTCGCGAGCGTGAGCGCGCCGGCATCGAAGCTGGTCGAGTTGGCGTCACGGGTCGGCGGTCCGGCCTGCCAGGTCGTGAAGTCGACCGGCGTGCCCGCGGCCGCGGTACCAAGGTCGAAGTGGCTGCCGGGCGTGGTGCCGGTGCCGACGAAGAAGTTGTGGTTCGACGTCCACGAGCCGGTGTTGACCGACTGGTCGCCGATCGCATAGTGACGACCGGTGCCGCCGGTCCGGTTGTTGTAGAAGATGTTGTTGCGCAGCGTCACGCCGGACGGCGTCAGGTCACCGCGCCGGAACGCCCAGGTCGACGCGCTGCCGGAGCCCGTGCCGCCGACGAAGACCGAGTTGAAGTCCGCGCGCAGCACGTTGGTCGCGAAGGCGAAATCGAAGATGCCGTAGATCGGCTGCGCGGTGGTCGCGGTCGGCGCGATCGAGATGTAGTTGTTGACCAGCGTCGCGGTGGCCGGCTGGCCGCTCGCGCCCGCGAACCAGACGCCGGCGATCGTCCCGGTCGCGGTCGCGCCCGGCGCGAACCCGAAGATCCGGTTGCGCTCGATCCGCGCCTCCGGCTGCGTGTTGCCGACCAGGATGCCGCGCATCGCGACCGCCGCTGCGGCGGTGTGCGCCAGCCCGCTGATTCGGTTGCGTTCGGCCGTGACCCCGGTGGAGTGCGTCGCGAGATCAATGCCGGTCACCTGCGCCAGGGTGTTGGTCGTATTGCTGGAAAGCCCCACGATCGTGTTGCCGGCGATGCTCGTCTGCGCGGTGGAGCCACCGGTGCCGATGCCGCTGCGGATGCCGAACACGCCGACGTTCGCGGTGCCGGTGTAGCGCAGGTTCTCGATCCGGTTGTCCTCGACGCGGACGGTGCCTCCCGTGCCGGTGATGACCTCGATGCCGGACAGGCGCCCGGCCGCGGTCGCGGTCGAGTCGAGATCCCGGATCGTGTTGCCGAGGATCGCGTTGACCCCGCCCTGGAAGCCATTGACCGCGATCGCGATCTGGGCCGCGTTGGTCGACGGCAGGGTGCGACGAATCACGTTGTCACGCACCGTGAAGCCGGTGTTCCCGACGCCGACGAACACGCCGGCCTGGGTGAAGTTGACGAACTCGTTGTCGCGGACGACGAAGTTGTCGTTGGTCACGGTCAGCGACGCGTTGGTCGAACCGACCCCGTTGAACGGCACGCCGGCGGACGGGACGGTGCGATCGCGGATGATGTTGTTCGCGATCAGGATGTCGTCGTTGCCGGTGACGGTACCGCCGGCCGCATTGATCGCGGTGACGCCGACGCCGCCCTCGAGCACGGTGTTGAGCACCCGGTTGCCGCTGGCGTCGTTGATGAATCGGATGATCTCGCCGGTGCCGCCGTTCCGGATCAGCAGCGAGTTGCCGCCGGCGTTGAGACCGTCGATCGTGACGCGGTCGGCGCCATTGAGATCGATCAGTCGCGCGGTCGGCGTGCCGGTGACGGTCCGCGCGCCGCTCGGCTGGATCGTCAGCGTGTAGGTTCCCGCGCCCGGTCCCTCCTCGGCGAGCTGGTTCAGCGCGATCGCGCCGGTCTCGCCGGTGAGGTCGGTCGTGATCGTCGCGACCACGTTGCCCGTGAGCACGGCGGCGTTCAGGGCCTCGAACAGGCCGCCCGGGTTGGTCAGCGAGGTGAAGGTCTCGCTGGTGCCGACGTTGACCGAACTCGGGAACGGCGGAACCACGAGGTAGGCGTTCGGCGTGGTCGGCGGCGAGGTCACGTTGTTGACGTCGGTCGCGGCGAAGCCGGCCGACGGGTTGGCCCCGACGTTGCCGGGCGTGTCCTGCGCGACGACGAAGTACTGGACGGTGTCGCCGGCCACGACGCCGCCGATCAGGGCGTTGTCGATCGTGCACGTGTAGCTCGGCGCGCTGCCGGCGCATGCGGTCGAGACATAGGGACCGCTGGTGCCCTTGCGGAAGTACACGCGCGGCGCGAGCGGGCCGCCGGCGATGCCCGACGCATCGGTGATCGTCGCCGGGAGCGTGCGGTTCGCCGTCGAGGCGGTACTGCCGAGCGGCGCATACGTGATCGCCGGCGGAACGAGATCGAGTGGAAGCCCCGCGAACTCCCACGCCCCGATGTCCGGCGTGGTCGCGCTGCGCGGGTTGCCGGCCACGTCGGTCGTGATGCCGGCGACCGGGATGCCGCCCGATTCGAGCTGGGTCGGGATGCTGGTGCTGATGTTGAGGAAGTTCGGGCTGGCGCCGACGGTGCTCTGCCACGGCGGGTTCTCCGACACCGACGCCGCGTCGCGCGGCGCGACCCGCGTCTTGTACGCGGTCAGCGTGGTGTCGTTGTTGGTGCCGTCGTTGTAGAGCGACGGCGCGAACAGGTTGTTCGCGTCCGAGGCCGCGCCATAGCTGGTCAGCGTCGTCGCGCTGCGCCGGTAGGCGACGGTGACGCCGCTGCCGTTCGCGGTCGAGGTGTTGACGAGGTTGTTGTTGCGCAGCGTCAGCGTCGGCGTGGTCGAGGCCGACAGCGCGCTCGAGCCGAACAACGCTCCGCTGCTCGTGGCATTGAGGAACACCGTGTTGTAGTCGGCGTTGATCGTGGTGCCGCCGGTCACGTTGATGCCGTTCACCGGATTCGCGGCGTTGGCGGCTGGCGCGCGGAGCTGGCCGACCAGGTTGTTCTGCAGGTTCACCGTGGTGCCGGCCGAGACCAGGATCCCGTTGACCGAACCGCCGGCATTGGTGCTCACGAGGTCGTGGATCCGGTTGCGGGCGACGAGCTGCACGTTGCCGCCGCCGATCGAGATGCCGGTGACCGCGCCGGTGCCGGCCGAACTCAGGTTGCGGATCGTGTTGCCGACGAGATTCTGATTCTGCGCCGTGCTGCTGATCCCGACCACGGCGCCAGTCGACGCGCTGTTCGTGTTCGAGACGTTGCTGATCAGGTTGCCGGAGACGTCGTTGCCGGCGAAGCCCTGGTCCGAGAAGTTGACGACGAGCACGGTGGTCGCCCCGGTGCCCTGGTTGACGATGTTGCTGAAGGTGTTGTTCGTGACCGTCTTGCGCGCGCCCGGCGTCGCGCCGTCCGCAGAGCGCCAGCACTCGAGCACTGTGGCACCGGCGCCGGCCAGCGTGATGTTCGAGAAGTCGTTGCCGTTGTTGATCTCGGTGACGCTGGCCGGCGAAATGCCGAAGTTGTCATAGCAGCGCACGGTGCCGCCGCCGACCGTCTTCGCGAACGCGGTCTGGATCCGGTTGCCGTTGACCGTGATCGTGCCGTTCGCCGGCCTCGTGAAGTTGTTCGAGATCAACGTCACGCCACCCGAGGTCGTCAGCGACAAGTTGTCGAAGACGTTGTCGCTGATCGTCGTGACCAGCGGACCCGCGGTCGCCGAGCCGCCGAGCAGGATTCCGGTGTAGGCGGCGGTGGCCGCGACCGTCCAGCCCGAGTTGACGAGCGTGTTGTCGCGAATCTCGACCGTCGAGGTCGCGGTCGAGGACCCGCTCTCGACCGCGATGCCGAGCACCGCACCGCCGCCGACGCCGCTCTGCACCGAGACCACGTTGTTGCGGATCGACTGCGTCAGCGTTCCCGTTGGCGAGGTGCTGCCGGCGACCACGAAAATGCCGCGCAGCGTGCCCGAGTTCACGCCACCGGCCGAGCTCGTGACCTGGTTGTGCGAAATCGTGTAGTTGCGGGTGTTGCGGACGAGGATGCCGTTGACGGTGCCGGACACGTTGGCATAGCCCGAGAACGTGCCGGTGGTGCCGTAGTCACTGATCGTATTGCCGGTCGTGCTGCTGCCGCCGATCTCGACGGTCTGGTTGTGGTCGGCCGCGGCCGTGGGCCCGATCACGACGATGCCGATGTTGACGTTGCTGATCCCGTTGTTCTGCACGCGCAGCCCGCTGTTGCCGCCGTCCGGCCCGGTCGCCGTCGCCGAGGTGGTCGGCGCGATCGCCGAATGCGTCGCGTTGGCGTAGATGCCGAACGTGTTCTGGTAGTTGCGATCGAGCGAGATCGTGTTGTTCCGGATCGTGATGTTCTGGGCGTTGTCGGTGGTCGTGCGGTAAAGCACGGCGACGCCCCATTCGGTCATGTTGTTGGTCGCCGCGGTCGTCGTCGTGTTGGCCGGGTTCTCGCGCATCACGAAGCCGTCGATCGTGACGTGGTCCTCGCCGATGATCTTGAACAACGCGTCGTTGAACTGCCCGGACGCCTGCGGCGTGAACGCGGTGATCGTGTTGCCGTTGCCGCGCAGCGTGATCGGATTCGCCGCGGTCGCGTTGTTGGTCGCGAGATTGATCGCGTAGCCGCCGGCCGGCGCGGTCTGCGGATTGCCGGGCAGGAGGTTGACGATGACGCCCCCGGCGCCGACGCCCTGCGTGTTGAGATCGTTGATCGCCGCCTCGAGGGTGGGATAGGAACCCGGGACATTGACCGTGCCGGTCAGCTGCGCACTGGCGGGTGCGGTTGCAACTGCCAGGACCAGGCCAAGCACGGCTGCCCCGATGGACGCCCGCGCGCCACTTGCCGCCCTCATTGACATGCGCATGATCTCCCCCTGTTTCACTGTGTCGATCGGCACCGCAGAGCACGTCACGCCGCCACCACCGAGGCGCGTCCACTCCGGGCCCGAGGCCCGCGTTCTTACCATGACCCCGCGAATGCGCAAAGAGCCCGCACGTTCGCCGGACCAACGACCGCTGTGCACTTGCAGCAGGCCGTCGTGAGCCCGCGGGTCGATCGCGCGAAGCCGGACTCGCGCGGCGTCTCGATTCCAGGACATCCCGTCTGAATCGGATGACGCCCGTCGCGTGCTGCTGCATCGCAACGGAACCCGGTACCGCGGACCGGCGCCTCAATCGTCCCCACGTCCGCACCAGGTCTCGACCGGCGCGCCCTGCCCGTCCAGGGCCTCGAGCCGGACGCGCACGGGCCCGGCATCGTCCGGAACGACGAGCGCCGAGCAGATCGCCTGCGCGCGCCCGCCCGACGGCGCGACGCCCGGCCCCAGCACGACCAGCAGCCGATCGCCGTCCCACGCGACCGCGCGCACGCCCGCCTGCGCGCGCGCCCGGTTGGCCGCGGCATTGCGCCAGAGCGCGTCGTCCACCCGCCGCGCCTCGGCCGCGCGGGCCGCCTCCGCCAGCTGGTCGCCACGGACGAGGCCGCTGATCACTGCGAGCCTGGCCAGCCAGTCCGGCAGCGGCTCGCCACGCTCGAGGCGCCACGCGCCCCATCCGACCAGCGCGAGCGCCGCGGCGGCCAGCGCCGCGAGCACCAGCATCACCGCGCGCAGCATCGATCCGCGACGCCGCGCGTGGCCGCTGCAGCGCCCCATCGTTCGTCCCGCCATCGTCCGCGCTCCGTTCGCGACGCCCTCACGGCGCAGGCCCGAGGCTAGCGCAGCACGCCGTCCGCCACCTGCCAGCCGCCCGTCCCCGTCGCCACCCGGCCGCCGCCCCATGCCAAGCGCCATCCTCCGCCCGTTCCTCGTCGTGGCCCTGGTCCTCTCCGCCGTGCCCGCGCAAGCCATCGAGACGCCGCGCTACCGCGTGGAACGCACCCTCGCCGACGGCATCGAGGTGCGTCGCTACGAACCGATGCTGCTGGCCGAGACCACGGTCGCGACGACCGACTACCGTCGCGCCGGCAACGAGGCCTTCCGCGTGCTCGCGAACTACATCTTCGGCGACAACCAGGGCCGTCGCGACATCGCGATGACCGCCCCGGTCGAACAACGACGCGCCCGCGACGGCACCGGGATCGCGATGACCGCGCCGGTCGAGCAGCGCGCCTCGGAAGCCGGCTGGACGGTGACCTTCATGATGCCGTCCGAGTGGCAGCGCGAGACGCTGCCGCTGCCGAACGACGCGCGCGTCGTGATCCGCGAGCTGCCGGAACGCCGGATCGCCGCGATCCGGTTTTCGGGCACCTGGTCGGCCAAGGCCTTCGCGGCACGCGAGGCCGAACTGGTCGACGCGGTGACCCGCGCCGGCCTCGTGATGGTCGGGGAGCCGTGGACCGCGCGCTACGACCCGCCGTGGACGCCGTGGTTCATGCGTCGCAACGAGATCCTGGTCGAACTCGAGCCCGGTACGCCGGCGGACGGCTGATCCGCGGGACGCGGCCGGTTCAGCAGACGCGATTCCGGCCGGCGCGCTTGGCGTCGTGCAGACGCGCGTCGGCCTGCGAGGCGATGCGCCCCGGGTCGCTCTCGCCGCCGCGGATCGCGACCCCGACGCTGACCGTGACCGCGAGCCCCGGCGCGAGATCCGGCCAGGCCGCCGACTCGACCGCCGCGGCCTCGCGCCTCCCCGGTGCCTGCGGCTATCGTGGACATGACGCGGATCATCCGCCGAAGCGACCGCCGCCGCCATGTGTGCCCGATTCGCGCTCGAGTTCGCCGGTGAACTGCCCGAGTCGCTGAAGCGGGCCCTCGCCTCGCCGCTGCTGCTCGCGCTCGCCGACGCCGTGCAGGCGAGGATCCCGTCGGTCCGGCCCACCGACCGCGTGCCGGTGATCCACGGCGCCTCCGACGCGCCGGTGGTCGAGCCCTGCGCGTGGGGCCTGATCCCGCGCTGGGCGCGCGACGCCACGATCGCCCGCCACACCTTCAACGCCCGCGTCGAGACGCTCGCGGAGAAGCCGGCCTTCCGCGATGCGTTTCGCCACCGCCGCTGCCTCGTTCCGGTGAGCCGCTGGATCGAGTGGACCGGACCCGCGGGCCAGCGGACGCCGGTCGCGATCGCGCCGCCGCATGGCCTCGGCGCCTTCGCCGGGCTCTGGGATTCCTGGCGGGCGCCGGACGGCGCGCTGCGCCGCACGTTCACGGTCGTCACCTGTCCGCCGGTGGCGGCGATCGCGCACGTCCACGACCGCATGCCGCTGCTGCTGGCGCCCGCCGACTGGCCACGGTGGCTCGACGGCCGGCCGTCGGATCCGGTGCCGGATCCGCTCGAAGGCCCCTACGCGGTCGGCGCCTGGCGGGCTGCGGCAAAGCCGCCTGCCAGGCGAGCCATGGAAGGCTCGCCTCGCCGATCGATCGCCACAGGCGATCGATCGCTCGAGGGCGCGTCCGGACCTGCGCCGGACTCGCGACTCGAAGAGCGCACGGGAAGCGCGCTCGGCGTCGAGCCACGGCGTCGCTGACGGAAACCGCCGATGCCACGGACCGACGTCGGCGCGGTGACGCTCGAATGGGACCTCGAGGGTCCCGAATCGGGCCCGGTTGCGCTGCTGCTGATGGGCCTCGGCTTGCCACGGCAGGCGTGGCCGCCGGCGTGGACGCGGGCCCTGCACGAGGCGGGCTTCCGCACGCTGACGGTCGACCATCGCGACGCCGGCGGCAGCACCCGCTTCGAAGAGGCCGGGACGCCGAATCTCGCCGGGGTGGCGCTGCGCCGGCTCCTCGGCTGGCGACAACGGCTGCCCTACACGCTCGCCGACGTCGCCGCCGATCACGCGCGGCTGCTCGAGCGCCTCGAGACCGGGCCGGTGCACGTGATCGGCATCTCGATGGGCGGCATGGTCGCGCAATGGCTGGCGCTCGCGGCGCCCGGGCGCGTCCGCAGCCTGACCCTGCTCGCGACCAGCAGCGGCCGACTGGGACTGCCGCCACCGCGCTGGCGCGTGCTGCGCCACGCGGCGCGCCGACCCCGTGGCACCGCGGCGCGACCGGAGGCCTATGCGGCCTGGCTGGACCAGCTGTTCCAGATCCTGGGAAGCCCCGCCTGGCCCCCGGTGCCGGGCGCCGTCGCAGCCCGGGCGGCCGAGATCGGCATGCTGGCCGACTGCCGTGGCGAGGCCGTCGTGCGCCAGCTCGCCGCGATCCTCGCCGATTCCGGGCGTTGGCGGGCGCTCCCCCGGCTCGCGATGCCGGTCGCGATCCTGCACGGCGACGGCGACCCGATGCTGCCACCGGCCCATGCGCGTGACCTGGCGCGCCGGATCCCGCAGGCATCCGTCGAGATCATCCCCGGCTGGGGCCATGACCTGCCCCCGGAACTGGCCGCGCCGGTCGCCCGGCGCGTCGCGGCGCTCGCCCGCAGCGCCTGACCCGAGGCCCGGCCGTGCTTTCGCGAACGGACCGCCCGTGCCAAACTATCCGACTTTGACGCGGCCGACGGCCGCGCGATTTCCGACGGAACACGCCGCTCGATGTCCAAAGACGACCAGATCGAAATGGAAGGCACGGTCCTCGAGACCCTGCCGAACACCATGTTCCGGGTGAAGCTCGACAACGGGCACGTCGTCACGGCGCACATCTCCGGGCGCATGCGCAAGAACTACATCCGCATCCTGACCGGCGACCGGGTCAAGGTCGAGCTGACGCCCTACGACCTCACCAAGGGCCGCATCAGCTACCGGATGAAGTGAGCCCGGCCGTCGCCCGGGCGCGAACCGTCCGGCGACGCGCGACCCGACGCCGGCCCTGATCGGCGCCCGGTCGCCCGGAGCCCCGGGCTCGCCACCGCGCCGAGCGGCTCAGGCCTCGGCCGGCGCGACCGGCTGGGCCTCGGCTTCGGTCGACAGCTGCAGCGAGCCGTCCACGGCGTCGATCAGCACGCGCCCGCCACCGACCAGCTTGCCGAACAGGAGCTCGTCCGCCAGCGGCCGCTTGATCCGGTCCTGGATCACCCGCGCCATCGGGCGCGCACCCATCTGCGGGTCGAAGCCGTGCTCGGCCAGCCACTGGCGGGCGGCCGGCGTCGCGGTCAGCGAGACGTGCTTCTCGTGCAGCTGCGACTCGAGCTCGATCAGGAACTTGTCGACCACGCGCAGGATGTGTCCGAAGTCGAGCGCGCGGAACTGCACGATCGCGTCGATGCGGTTCCGGAACTCGGGCGTGAAGGTCTTGCGGATCACCTCCATCGCGTCGGTCGAGTGATCCTGCGAGGTGAAGCCGATCGAGCGCCGCGCCGCCACCGCGGCCCCGGCGTTGGTGGTCATCACCAGGATCACGTTCTTGAAGTTCGCCTCGCGACCGTTGGTGTCGGTCAGCGTGCCGCGGTCCATGACCTGGAGCAGGATGTTGAACACGTCCGGATGGGCCTTCTCGATCTCGTCGAGCAGCAGCACGCAGTGCGGGTGCTTCGTGACCTGCTCGGTCAGCAGCCCGCCCTGGTCGAATCCGACGTAGCCCGGGGGTGCGCCGATCAGGCGCGAGACCGAGTGCGCCTCCATGTACTCGGACATGTCGAAGCGGATCAGCTCGATCCCGAGCTGCAGCGCGAGCTGCCGGGTGACCTCGGTCTTGCCGACGCCGGTCGGTCCCGCGAACAGGAACGCGCCGATCGGCTTGTCCGGATTGGCGAGGCCCGAGCGCGCCATCTTGATCGCCGCCGCCAGCGTGTCGATCGCCTCGTCCTGGCCGAACACGACCATCTTGAGGTTGCGGTCGAGATGCCGCAGCACCTCCTTGTCGGACGCCGAGACCTGCTTGGGCGGGATCCGCGCCATCTTCGCGACGATGTACTCGACTTCCGGCACGTCGATCGTCGCCACGCGCTGCTCGGGCGGCAGCAGGCGCTGGCGCGCGCCGGCCTCGTCGATCACGTCGATCGCCTTGTCCGGCAGCAGCCGATCGCCGATGTGCTTGACCGAGAGGTCGACCGCGGCCTTGAGCGCCTCGGTCGAGTACGCCACGGCGTGGTGTTCCTCGAAGCGCGACTTGAGTCCCTTCAGGATCTCGAGCGCTTCGGCGAGCGAGGGCTCGCCGATGTCGATCTTCTGGAAGCGGCGCGTCAGCGCGCGGTCCTTCTCGAAGATCCCGCGGAACTCCTGGTAGGTCGTCGAACCGATGCAGCGCAGCTCGCCCGAGGCCAGCACCGGCTTGATCAGGTTCGACGCGTCCATCGTGCCGCCGGACGCGGAGCCGGCGCCGATGATCGTGTGGATCTCGTCGATGAACAGGATCGCGTCGGGCTTGCCCCTGAGTTCGGCCAGCACCGCCTTCAGCCGCTTCTCGAAGTCGCCCCGGTACTTGGTGCCGGCGACCAGCGATCCGAGGTCGAGCGCATAGATCGTGCACGGCTTCAGCAGGTCCGGGACCTGGCCCTCGACGATCCGCCGCGCCAGCCCCTCGGCCAGCGCGGTCTTGCCGACGCCGGCCTCGCCGACGAACAGCGGGTTGTTCTTGCGCCGCCGGCACAGCACCTGGATCGTGCGCTCGATCTCGTCGGCGCGGCCGATCAGCGGATCGATCCTGCCCTGGCGCGCCAGCTCGTTGAGGTCCTGCGCGAACTCGGCGAGCGGACTCGTCTTGCCCTCGCCGTCCTGCTCGCCGTCCGGACGCTGCGCCTGCTCCGGCGCCGACGGTTCCTGCCCGATCTTGGCCACGCCGTGCGAGATGTAGTTGACGACGTCCAGGCGCGTCACCTCCTGCTGCGACAGGAAGTAGACCGCATGCGAGTCCTTCTCGCCGAAGATCGCGACCAGCACGTTGGCCCCGGTCACTTCCTTGCGGCCGGAGGATTGCACGTGATAGACCGCGCGCTGCAGCACGCGCTGGAAGCCGAGGGTCGGCTGCGTGTCGCGTTCGTCGTTCGGCGACAGCACCGGCACGGTCTCGGCGATCACGCCGGCGAGATCCTTGCGCAACCGGTCGATCGACGCGCCGCAGGCCTTCAGCACCGCCGACGCGGTCGGATTGTCGAGCAGCGCGAGCAGCAGGTGTTCGACCGTCATGAACTCGTGCCGCCGCTCGCGCGCCTCGCGGTAGCACTGACTGATCGAAAGCTCGAGATCCTTGCTGAACATCGCTCACCTCCGCGGCCGGCCGCGGCCACGTGCCGACTTTAGGCCTTTTCCATCACGCACAACAACGGGTGCTGGTGGCTGCGCGAGTACTCGTTGACCTGCGTCACCTTGGTCTCGGCGACCTCGCGCGTGAAGACGCCGCACACCCCGCGCCCCTGCAGGTGGACGTGCAGCATCACCTGCGTGGCCTTCTCGTGATCCATCCCGAAGAAGACCTGCAGCACGCCGACGACGAACTCCATCGGCGTGAAGTCGTCGTTCAGCAGGATCACCTGGTAGAGCGGCGGACGCGCGACCTCGGGTCGACTCTCGAGCACGGCGACGCCGCGCTCGCGCGTCGGGTCGCGGTCGGGCTTTCCGGGTTCGTTCATGCTCGCGATTATCCCAGAGCAACCCGCGTCCGCCACCGCACCGGGCCCTCGCCCCGGGCCTCATTCACGTGGACTTGGCGGGCGCGATTGGCGATCATTGCTTCTTCCTTCCACGGTCCGGATCCCCGATGCGCCTGATCTCCTGTCTGCTGCTCCTCGTTGCCTTTCCGCTCGCGACGGCCGCCTCTACCCCGGATCGCGGCGTCCAGCGCATCCTCGACCGCGCCAAGATCCAGTACCAGCTCGACCCGGCCGGGGATTTCCGGATCACCTTCGACCTTGGCGAGGGTCGCACCCAGCTCGTGATCGTCCGGTCGAGCGTCGAGCGGATCGCCGGCTTCGAGACCCGCGAGATCCGCGCGATCGGATACCGCTCGCCGTCCGATCCGTTCCCGACCGAGGTCGCCTCGAAGCTGCTCGACGAGAACAACCAGCGCGTGCTCGGCAAGTGGGGCAAGCAGGGCACGCTGGGCGTGCTGACCGTGCGCGCGCCGGCCGACGCCGGAGCCGAGACGCTGGTCGGGCTGATCGAGATGGCCGCGCGCGACGCCGATGCGATGGAGCGCGCGCTGATCGCGGATCGTGACGAGTTCTGAGTCCCACGTCGGCGCCGGACGCGAGTTCCGGCCCGATGTGACCGTCGCCGCCGTCGTCGAGCGCGAGGGCCGGTTCCTGCTGGTCGAGGAGGTCGTGCACGGCCGCCGCGTGCTGAACCAGCCGGCCGGCCACCTCGACGCCGGCGAGAGCCTGCTCGACGCGGTCGTCCGCGAGACCCGCGAGGAGACCGGCTGGCTGGTGCGCCCGACCGCCCTGGTGGCGGTCTACCAGTGGACCAGCCCTCGGGACGGGCAGTCGATCCTTCGCTTCACCTTCGTGGCCGAGGCGCTGGCGGAACTCCCGGGGGCCGTGCTCGACGTCGGCGTCGAACGCGCGTGGTGGCTCGACGAGCACGAACTCGCGGCGCATCCGGTGCCGGCGCGCAGCCCGCTCGTCGCGCGCAGCATCGCCGACTACCGCCGTGGCCTGCGCGCGGACCTCGCCGTGCTGGCCGACCTCGCGCGCGCGGGTTGAAGCGGCGCGAGCCGGCGCCATCTCGCCGCCATGGCCACGCCCACCACCATCGTCGGGCTCTCGGGCGGGGTCGACTCGGCGGTCGCGGCGCTGCTGCTGGCCCGGGCCGGCGAGCCGATCGCCGGCCTGTTCATGCAGAACTGGGAGGACGACGCGCCCGGTGACTGTCGCGCCGACGAGGACCGGCGCGATGCCCTTGCCGTCGCGGCCCGGCTCGGGATCCCGTTCCATCCACGGAACTTCGCGCGCGAGTACCGCGAGCGGGTCTTCGCGGCGTTCATCGCCGAGCACGAGGCCGGACGCACCCCGAACCCGGACGTGCTCTGCAATCGTGAGATCAAGTTCAAGGTGTTCCTCGAGCACGCGCTGGCGCTGGGCGGGACGCGCGTCGCGACCGGCCACTACGCGCGGATCGACCACTCCGGCGCGCGGCTCTGCCTGCTGAAGGCCGCGGATCCGGCCAAGGACCAGAGCTACTTCCTGCATCTGCTCGGCCAGCACGAGCTGGCGCATGCGGTGTTCCCGATCGGGGATCTCCGCAAGGACCAGGTCCGCGCGCTCGCGCGTGAGGCCGGGTTCGCGATCCATGCCAAGCGCGACTCGACCGGCATCTGCTTCATCGGCGAACGCGACTTCGCGGACTTCCTCGCCCGCTACGTGCCGTCACGCCCTGGCGACATCGTCACGCCCGAGGGGCGCGTCGTCGGTCGCCACCGCGGCATCGCCTTCCACACCCTCGGCCAGCGCGGCGGGCTCGGCATCGGCGGCAGCCGCGAGGGCTCTGGCGAACCGTGGTTCGTCGTCGGCAAGGACCCCGGCCGGAACGCCCTGATCGTCGACCAGGGCAGCCAGACGCCCCACCTGCTGTCCAGGCGCACGCTCACCGGCCGCGCGCACTGGATCGCGGGATCGCCGCCCGCGGCCCGCTTCGAGGCCGCGGCCAAGACCCGCTATCGCCAGCAGGACCAGTCCTGCGCGGTCGAGGTCCGCGACGACGGCACGCTCGAGGTCCGCTTCGCCGAGGCGCAGCGCGCCGTCACGCCGGGACAGTCGCTGGTGATCTACCGTGGCGACGAGTGCCTCGGCGGCGCCGTGATCGAGGCGACCGACGCAACCTTCGGAGGACTGACGTGACGATCGAAGCCCGAACGCTGGCGCTGGCCGGGCTGCTCCAGGCCGGGCGCCTCGCGCTCGACCTCGCGCGGACCGGCAGCTGCGATCCGGAACCGATGCGGGCGAGCCTCGACAGCGTGCTCGCGATCGATGCGCCCTCGGCCGAGGCCGTGTTCGGCGGACGCGCCGGTCTCGCGCTCGGATTGCGCACGCTGGCCGGAATGCTCGACGGCCAGTACCGCGATCCGGCCCTGCTGCGGATGGCGACCACGCTGCTGCACCTCGAGCGCTCGCTTTTGGCCTCGCCCGCGACGCTCGACACGCTGCGCACCGGCATCGTCGCAGCCAACCGGCTGCGCGAGAGCTTCGGCGCCGACCGCGACGAGCTCGCCGAGCGGCTCGGCGAGCTCTACGCCGAGACGCTGTCGAAGCTGACGCCGAAGGTCATGGTCGAAGGCGCCGGCCGCTGGCTCGAGCAGCCGGCCATCGTCACCCGGATCCGCGCGCTGCTGCTCGCCGCGGTGCGCGCCGCGGTGCTCTGGCGCCAGTCCGGCGGCAGCTACTGGAACCTGTTCTGGCAGCGCGGCCAGATGGCACGGATCGCCCGCGCGAACGCCACGCGCTGACCGGGAACCGGCGTTCGGCGCGCAGGCGAGCGACCCCTGGCGGCCTTTCCGTACCGGAATCGACCGCAGCCCGAGCCGACACTCTCAGCCGCTCCGCTTCGCCAGCCAGTGGTGGATCGCGGGCGGAACCTCGCGCTGCGAGCGGCCCGAGACGTAGATGCCGATGTGGCCGCCCGGGAACGCGATCTCGGTGTAGTCGCGCGTGCCGACCAGCCCCTTGAGCGCGCGCGACGACGACGGCGGCACCAGATGGTCCTGCTCGGCGAAGATGTTCAGCACCGGCATCGTGACGTCGCGCAGGCTGACCTCGCGGCCGTCGATCGCAAGGCCGCCGGTCACGAGGCGGTTGCCCTGGTAGAACTCGCGGATGAACTTGCGGAACACCTCGCCGATCTGGTCCGGCGAGTCGAAGATCCACTTCTCCATGCGCAGGAAGTTCTCGACCTCGGCCTGGTTGTCGAGGATGTCGATCAGCCCGAGGTACTTCTGCTGGTTCAGCCGGAAGGGCTTCAGCGACAGGTAGCACCAGTTCATCAGGTCGCCCGGCACGTTGCCGAGCGTGTCGACGAAGAGGTCGATGTCGAGGTCGCGGGTCCAGTGCGACAGCATGTTGTCGGGCGTGTGGAAGTCGACCGGCGTCACCATCGTGACCAGGTTCCGCACCCGCTCGGGGAACAGCGCGGCGAAGCACAGCGAGAAGGCCCCGCCCTGGCAGACGCCGAGCAGGTTGATCGCCTCGACGCCGTGGCGCGCGCGCAGCGCGTCGACCGCCCGGCGCAAGGTGCCGGCGATCAGGTCGTCGAGCGTGGTGAAGCGGTCGGAGCGGTCCGGGTAGCCCCAGTCGAGGATGTAGACGTCCTCGCCCTGGGCCAGCAGGTTGCGCACCAGCGAGCGGTCCTCCTGAAGGTCCACCATGTACGGCCGGTTGACCATCGCGTAGACGATCAGCACCGGCACCGCGGCGGTCGGCGCGCGCTCGCCGACGAAGCGATACAGCGCCACCTTGCCTTCGCGCCAGACCTCCTCGCGCGGCGTCGCGCCGTAGTGGACGCGGTCGCTGTCGATCGCGCCGAGCACCCTGGCCCCGGCCACGAGCTTCTGCCCGATCCGCGCGAGCTCGCCGACGGCGGCCGCGGGATCGATCCGGATCGGTCCTTCGATGCTCATGCCTTCGCTCCCTTGCCGCGACGGGCCGGCTGGCCGGAGGCGGCGCGCGACGCCGCCAGCCGCTCGGCGAAGCTGCCCTTGGCGGGCGCCGGCGCCTTGGTCGCGGACGCCTCGGCCTTCGTCCGGGGCCGGGTCTTGGTCTTGGTCTTGGTCTTGGTCTTGGTCTTGGTCTTGATCTTGGTGCTGGCACTCGCCTTCAGCGCCCGTGGCACGGCCGTGCCCGCCGAGCCGGAACCCGAAGGCGCCGCCGTTGCCGCGGCCGAAGACGCGGGATCCGAAGGCCGCCCCAGCGGGTCCCCGCCCGTCCCGGCCCGTTCCTCGAGCGCCACGAGGCGGCGGGTCAGGTCGGCGATGCGGCGATGGGCCGAGTCGAGCTCGGAGCGCGTCGGCATCCCGAACTGGCCGGACAGCAGCTCGACTTCCTTCTGGATGCCCTGGCGCACCTTCATCTGCGCGCCGACCATCGCCGCGTAGGCGCTCCGGAACTCGGGCGACATCGCGACCTCGGCGTAGCCTTCCTCGGCGGCGTCGATCCAGAGGTCATAGAGCTCGCGCCCCGAGCGCACCTGCCGGCCGGGCGCGTCGCGCTCGGCCAGCTTGCCCTCGAACTTCGACAGCGCGAGCTGGCTCGCCTTCAGCAGCAGCGCCTGGTAGCCGCGCTCGGCCTCGGCCTGCTCGGCCAGCGCGCGCGCCAGCCGCTGCTGGCGTTCCTGTGCCTCGCGCGCGAGCCCGAAGGTCGGCGCCGACAGCCATCCGCGCATCGGCGCCGCAAAGGCCCCGATGGCCTCGCGAGCCTGCGCGGCCATCTGCTCGAAGCTCTCGGCCCCGGTGCCGGTTGCCGAACGCAGCGCATCGAGCACCGGATTGCGGCCGAGGTCGAGCGCGCCAAACGTCTCGGCCATCGCCCGGCGCCAGGATTCGGCATCGCCGCTTCCCGCCGCGCGCCCGGCCGCACCGGCTGCTTCGAGCGACTGCTGCATCAGCGCGACCACCTGGCGCGCGCTCGCCAGCATCCGCTCGGTGACCTCGTCGTGGCCGGCCTGACCGCTCGCGAGCCGCGTCCACAGGTCGAGCCCCTCGTGCAGCGGAATGCCCTTCGCCGCGCCCGAATCGCGCATCGCGTCGCGCCAGGACGACAGGAACTGCTCCTGCATCGCCTGCCACTCGCGCACCCATCCCGCGGTTGCATCCCGTTCGGCCATCGCGCCCTCCCATCGGTCGCGGGATGGTAGCCACCCCGGATGTTGCGTCGCAACGAAACACCGTGACCATGCGCGATACGCGCGCCGCGCTGGACCCGCGGCCGCCGAGCCGCGACCATGCGCTCGACCCGCCACGACGAGCCGGACATGCCCTCGGAGCCGACCCAGGACACCCCGAACACGGCTCCGACCGAGCAGCCGTGGCGCGTCCCGCGCGAGACCACGCCGGTCTGGGAATCCGAGCTGCTGCTGTCGATCGGCCTCGTGATCGGCCTGCTGCAGCTGCCCGGCCTGATCGACGACGCGGTGCTGGTGGCGCTGCCGCGCTTCGGCGAGGCGCTGCAACCGATGCTGATCTTCGGCTTCCTGTACTCCAAGACCGCGATCTATGCGCTGGTGACGACCTTCGTCGTGCATCTGCTGCTGCGCGGATTCTGGGTCGCGGTGCTCGGCACGCGGGCGGTGTTTCCCAACGGCGTCGACTGGAACGCGGTCCGCGCCGGGCGTCTCGCGACCGAGGTCGCGCGCCGGCACGCCACCCCGCTCGGCGAGGTCGCCGAACGCTGCGACAACGCCGCCAGTGTGATCTTCGCGTTCGGCTTCGTGCTGTTCGGCGTGACGCTGACGATCCTCACGATCACCCTCGCCAGCACCGCAGGGGGTATCGCGATCGCGATCCTCGTCCCCGGACTGAACCCGATGGACGTCGGCTTCGCGCTGATGGGCCTGCTGTTCGTCCCCTTCTTGCTGGCGCAGGCCATCGACCGCTTCCTGCCGGGCTGGGTACCGGCCGGCGGCCGGCTGGAAGTCGTGCTGCGGCCGATCCTCGCGACCGGCAATCGCGTCATGAGCTGGCCGGTCATCGGACCGCTGATGATGACGATCATGACGCGGATGGGGCGCCGGCGCGGCGTGATCGTCGTGCTGTTGACGCTCTACGGGCTGATCGGGATCGTCGCGGTCGAGATGCTCGCGATGCGCGGTCGGCTGGACATCGACGGCTACCGCCACTTCGGCCGCAACGGCGGCGTCCGGATCGTGGATCCGCGCCACTACGCCGACCAGCGCCTGTCCGATGCCCACCGCCACAGCGGCTGGCCCTTTGTCCAGTCGGACATCGTGCGCGATCCCTACGTGCGGCTGTTCATCCCGTACGTCGCACGCCGCCTGAACCCGGCGTTCGAGGAACGCTGCCCGGACGCCACGGTCCCCGCTGCGCGCGACCCCGAGAGCGAGGCGGCACGGCGAAGTGCCCTGCTGGCCTGCGTCGGGACGATCTTCGCACCGACCCTGAACGGCGAGGCGATCGACGGCCTGCGTTTCGACTTCGCGACCGACCCGGCCAGCGGCCAGGGCGGATTCGTCGCCTACCTTCCGGCCGCGACGCTCGCGCCCGGCCGGCACGAGCTCACGCTCCGCGTCCCCGCGCTGTCGACCGATCCGCCAGCATCCGCCGACGACGACGGCCTGTACCGGATTCCGTTCTGGCGCTGAGCCGTTGCCGAGCCAACTCCGCCAAGTGGGGTCACCTCGGGATCGCGAGCTGCGCTCGCTCCTACGCCGAGAAAGCCTATTCACCCGTAGGAGCGACCGCAGGTCGCGAACGGCGCTCCTGCGGCGGGCGACGCCATCACGCGCCGCCTCGGAATCGCGAGCTGCGCTCGCTCCTACCGCGGAAAGCGAATCCGTTCGTAGGAGCGACCGCAGGTCGCGATCCCTGCGACCACCAGCAGCCGTACGCGCGACCGGACGCCATGCGACGATTTCGCACATCGGATTCCGATCCGCACCGATGGATCCGAGGAATACGCGGGGCAGCATCACTCCATGCTGCATCCGCACCCCCGCCGAGGTCACCGTGCCCTCCGAATCGGGCGCGTCTCCCTGCCGAACCAGGTCTATGTCGTCACATTCGTCACGCGCGACCGCATCGGCTGGTTTCGAGACTTTGCGACTGCTCGGGCCGCTTCGGCATCACTGGTAGCGACCGTGGGCGCGACAGACGCCGACTTGCTTGCCTGGGTCCTGATGCCCGATCACGCGCACCTTCTGCTCAAGCTCGGCTCGCGCTGGCCGCTGCAACGCATCGTCCAGTCAGTGAAGGCGGCGATGGCGCTTGCTGCGAATCGCATCCTCGGCCGACGGGGCCCGCTCTGGGCGCGCGCCTATCATGATCACGCGTTGCGGGCCGACGAGGACGTCGTCGCCGCAGCACGCTACATCGTCCGCAATCCGGTCCGCGCCGGTCTTGCGCGTCGCTGTGGCGACTATGCGTACTGGGATGCCGTTTGGATCGACCGAAGGTCTCGATGATCGCGAGCTGCGCTCGCTCCTACCGCGGAAAGCGAATCCGTTGGTAGGAGCGACCGCAGGTCGCGAACGGCAAGGCCTGCAGCGGCGAAGCGATCACGCGCTGCCTCGGGATCGCGAGCTGCGCTCGCTCCTACGACAGAAGACCGATGCCACCGTAGGAGCGACCGCAGGTCGCGAACGGCACGGCCTGCAGCGACGAGGCGATCACGCGCCGCCTCGGGATCGCGAGCTGCGCTCGCTCCTGCGACAGAAGACCGATGCCACCGTAGGAGCGACCGCAGGTCGCGAACGGCAAGGCCTGCAGCGGCGAAGCGATCACGCGCCGCCTCGGAATCGCGAGCTGCGCTCGCTCCTACGACAGAAAACCGATGCCCCCGTAGGAGTGACCGCAGGTCGCGAACGGCGCTCCTGCGGCGGGCGACGCCATCACGCGCCGCCTCGGAATCGCGAGCTGCGCTCGCTCCTACGACAGAAGACCGATGCCACCGTAGGAGCGACCGCAGGTCGCGATCGGCGGACGAGACCGGCAGGCGTCCAGACCGCCATCCTGCAAGCCCCCGAAACGACGAACGGGCCCGAAGGCCCGTTCGCGTGACTTGCATGGCGCGGCAGCGGATCACTCGCCCTCGGCGACCGCCTTCATCGAAAGCCGGATGCGGCCCTGCTTGTCGACCTCGAGCACCTTGACGCGCACGATGTCGCCTTCCTTGAGCTTGTCCGAGACGTTCTCGACCCGCTCGCTCGAGATCTGCGAGACGTGCACGAGGCCGTCCTTGCCCGGAAGGATCGTGACGAAGGCGCCGAAGTCCATCAGCTTGGCGACCCTGCCTTCGTAGATCCGGCCGGGCTCGACGTCGGCGGTGATCTGCTCGATCCGGCGCTTGGCGGCCTCGGCCGCGGCACGGTTGACCGACGCGATGATCACGGTGCCGTCGTCGTTGATGTCGATCGTGGTCCCGGTCTCCTCGGTGATCGAGCGGATCGTCGCGCCGCCCTTGCCGATGACCTCGCGGATCTTGTCCGGGTGGATCTTGATCGTGAGCAGGCGCGGCGCGTACTCGCTCATCTCGGCGCGCGGCGCGGACAGGCCCTTGGCCATCTCGCCGAGGATGTGCAGGCGGCCGGCCTTGGCCTGCTCGAGCGCCACGCGCATGATCTCCTCGGTGATGCCGTCGATCTTGATGTCCATCTGCAGCGCGGTGACGCCGTCCGCCGAGCCGGCGACCTTGAAGTCCATGTCGCCGAGGTGGTCCTCGTCGCCGAGGATGTCCGAGAGCACGACGTACTCGTCGCCTTCCTTGATCAGGCCCATCGCGATGCCCGACACCGCGGCCTTCACCGGCACGCCCGCGTCCATCAGCGCCAGCGACGAGCCGCACACCGAGGCCATCGACGACGAGCCGTTCGACTCGGTGATCTCGCTGACCACGCGGACCACGTACGGGAACTCCTCCATCGACGGCATCGCCGCGGCCACGCCGCGGCGCGCGAGCCGGCCGTGGCCGATCTCACGGCGCTTCGGCGCCAGCATGTTGCTGATCTCGCCGACCGAGAACGGCGGGAAGTTGTAGTGGAACAGGAAGGTGTCCTTCGACTCGCCCTCGACCGCGTCGATGATCTGCGCGTCACGGCCGGTGCCGAGCGTGGTCACGACCAGCGCCTGGGTCTCGCCGCGCGTGAACAGCGCCGAGCCGTGGGTGCGCGGCAGCACGCCGACGCGGACCGAGATCGGACGCACGTCGGCGAGACCGCGGCCGTCGATGCGGGTCTTGCTGTCGAGCACCATCCGGCGCATCGTCGCGTACTCGATCTCGGCGAACTCGCGCGAGATCTCCGCCGGCGGCCAACCGCCCTGGGTCGGGTTCAGCGGATCGGCCGAGAGCTTGTCCATGCACTCGCGGCGCAGCGCTGCGATCGCGTCGCGGCGCTCGCTCTTGACGCGGATGCGGAAGGCCTCGAGCAGGCGGTTGCCGAGCATGCCCTCGAGCGCGCCGACCAGCGCCTCGTCGCGCGCCGGGGGCGTCCACGCCAGCGGCTTCGGGCTGGCTTCGGCGACCAGCTCGTTGACCGCGTTGATCACCGCCTGCATCTCGCGATGGCCGAACATCACCGCGCCCAGCATCACCTCCTCGCTCAGCATCTTCGCCTCGGACTCGACCATCAGCACCGCGTTGGCGGTGCCGGCGACGACCAGATCCAGCTGCGAAGTCTTGAGCTCGCTCGCGCCCGGGTTCAGCAGGTACTTGCCGTTCGCGTAGCCGACCTTGGCCGCGCCGACCGGGCCCTTGAACGGGATGCCCGACAGCGCCAGCGCCGCCGAGGCGCCGATCAGCGCCGGGATGTCGCCGTCGACCTCCGGGTTCATCGACATCACCGTCGCCATCACCTGCACCTCGTGCCGGAAGTTCTCCGGGAACAGCGGGCGGATCGGTCGGTCGATCAGGCGGCTGGTCAGCGTCTCGCGCTCGGTCGGTCGGCCCTCGCGCTTGAAGAAGCCGCCGGGAATCCGGCCGCCGGCGTAGAACTTCTCGACGTAGTGGACCGACAGCGGGAAGAAGTCCTTGCCCTCGAGCGGCTTCGGCGAGCACACCACGGTGACCAGCACCACGGTGCCGGACATGTGGACCATCACGGCGGCGGTCGCCTGTCGCGCGATCTCGCCGGTCTCGAGCGTGACCTGGTGGCCACCGTACTGGAACGTCTTGCTGATCTTCTTCACTGTCTGCCTGCCTGCTCTTCGTTGCTCTCGACGGAAAAAAAGACGCCCCCGGTTCGCGGGGGCGTGCGGAATCGTGCGTGGCTCAGGCGTCCATCGGCTTCACCCGGCGCTTGGCAGCCGGAAGCTCTGCGGACGCGCGACGCACCGGGTCTGGCCTTACTTGGCGACGCGCAGGCCGAGACGGCTGGTCAGCGCCTTGTAGCGCTCGCCGTCCTTCTCGCGCAGGTAGCCGAGAAGGCGCCGGCGCTGGTTGACAAGCTTGAGCAGGCCGCGCCGCGAGTGGTGGTCCTTGGCGTGCGTGCCGAAATGCTGCGTCAGGTGATCGATGCGCGCCGAGAGCAGCGCCACCTGCACTTCCGGCGAACCGGTGTCGTTCGGGGCGCGCTGGTACTCGTGGATGATCTTGCTGACCTGTTCGTTGCTGAGAGCCATGTGGGTCGTCCGTGGATGGCCGCTCGTCGGACGACGGTCGGCCGATGTGTGTACGTTCAATAAAGTCCGTAAGTGTAGCGTTCGAGGCGCCCGCGCGACAAGCGCGGGCTGAACGGACATCTCCCGGGGAGTCCGGCCGCCCGCCCGCGGGCCTGCTGGCGGCCGGTCGATCGCCGGAGCACGGCCGATCGGCGCCGGACCTGCCACGAGGCCGGCGTCGATCCGTTGCCATCCGGCACCTCGCCCAGCCTGGCCTATCGCGACCTCCGGTCGCTCCTACAGGTCGATTCGTTGTCCGCCGCAGGAGCGAGCGCAGCTCGCGATTCCGAGGCAGCCCATGATCGCGTCTCGCACCGCCGGTCGCGCAGCTCGCGACCTCCGGTCGTTCCTACGGGTCGATTCGTTGTCCGCCGTACGAGCGAGCGCAGCTCGCGATTCCGAGGCAGCCCGTGATCGCGTCCCGCACCGCCGGTCGCGCAGCTCGCGACCTTCGGTCGCTCCTACGGGTCGATTCGTTGTCCGCCGTACGAGCGAGCGCAGCTCGCGATCGCGCGGCGTCACCGACTGCATCGGGACGGACCCCGGCGCGCTCAACCTGCGTGGATCAGTCGCCGCGGACGCAGGCGGCCGTCGGCGTCGACGGCACCGATCCCGAGCAACGCGCCGCCCGGCCCCTCGACCCGCACCGCCTCCGCGGCATCGAGCCCCATCGGCAGCGCCTGTCCGTGGCGGAAGCGCTCCGCGGCCTTGGCGTCCAGCCGAACCGGCGGCAGGCCGGCGAGGCCCTCCGCGACCGGCAGCAGCGAGGTCGCGAGCACCGTCCGGTCGCGCCCGGCCTGCGCCTCGACCTCTGCGAGCGTACGCATGGGGCGCCCCTCGAAGGGATCGACCCAGGTCCGCCGCAACGCCTCGAGGTGCGCCGCGCAGCCGAGCGCCACGCCGAGGTCCACCGCGAGGCTGCGGAGGTAGGTGCCCGCCCCGCAGACCACGTCGAGGTCGATGCGTCCGTCCTCGACCGCCAGCACCGTGATCGCGTGGATCTCGACCGGTCGCGGCTCGACCTCGACCGTCTCGCCACGACGCGCGAGCCGATACAGCGGCACGCCGCCGCGCTTCAGCGCCGAGTAGGCCGGCGGCCGCTGCAGGATGCGTCCGACGAAGCGCCCGACCGCGGCCTCGACCGCCGCCCGATCCAGCGCCGGCACCGGCGAGCGCTCGACCACCTCGCCCTCGCGGTCACCGGTGGTCGTGGTGGTGCCCAAGCGCACCCGCGCGCGGTAGGCCTTGCGCGCGCCCAGCAGATACCCGGCCACCTTGGTCGCCTCGCCGAGGCAGCACGGCAGCATCCCGGTCGCGAGCGGATCGAGGCTGCCGGTGTGCCCGGCCCGGGCCGCGCCGAAGGCGCGCCGCACGCGCTGCAGCGCCTGGTTCGACGACAGGCCCTCGGGCTTGTCGAGCAGCAGGATGCCGTCCACGGCCCACCTCAGCGGTCGATGCCGCGCAGCAGCTCGTCGATGCGTTCGCCGCGGTCGACCGAATCGTCGTAGCGGAAGTGCAGCTCCGGCACGGTGCGCATCCGCATCACCTTCGCCAGCTCCCGCCGGAAGGCCCTGGCCTCCGCGTTCAGCGCCTTGACCGCCTCGGCCGCCTGCTCGGGGATCAGCGCGGTCACGTAGACGTTCGCGTGCGCGAGGTCGCGCGTGGTCTCGACGTCCGACACCGAGACCTCCGGCAGCAGGCCGTCGCGGACGACCGCGTGCACCAGCAGGCCGAGCTGGCGGCGCAGCTCGGCGTTGACGCGGTCGGTGCGGTTGTACTCGCGATGGCTCACAGCGTGCGCTTGACCTCGATGCGCTCGAAGCACTCGATCTGGTCGCCGGCGCGGACGTCGTTGTACTGCTTGACGCCGATGCCGCATTCCATGCCGTTGCGCACTTCCTCGACCGGCTCCTTGAAGCGCCGCAGCGACTCGAGCTCGCCCTCGAAGATCACGACGTTGTCGCGCAGCACGCGGATCGGCTTGTTGCGCTTGACCGTGCCCTCGACGACCATGCAGCCCGCGATCTGCCCGAACTTCGACGAGCGGAACACCTCGCGCACCTGGGCGACGCCGATGATCTCCTCGCGGATCTCGGTGCCGAGCAGGCCCGAGGCCACCTGGCGGACCTGGTCGATGACGTCGTAGATGATCGAGAAGTAGCGCAGGTCGAGGCCCGCGGCCTCGATGATCTTCCGCGCCGAGGCGTCGGCGCGGACATTGAAGCCGATGATCACCGCGCGCGAGGTCTGCGCCAGGATCGCGTCGGACTCGGTGATGCCGCCGACGCCCGAGCCGATCACGTTGACCCGCACCTGCTCGTTGCCGACGCGCGTCAGCGCCTCGCGCAGCGCCTCGACCGAGCCCTGCACGTCGGCCTTCACGACCAGGTTCAGCACGCGCTGCTCCTCGCCCTGCTGGCCCATCTGCGCCATGAAGTCCTCGAGCCGCGCGCCCTGCTGCTTGACCAGCCGCGTCTCGCGCTTCTTCATCTCGCGCTGCTGCGCGACGTCCTTGGCGAGGCGCTCGTCCTCGACCACGACGAAGTCGTCGCCGGCGTTCGGCACGCCCGAGAGGCCCAGCAGCTGCACCGGGATCGACGGCGTCGCCGACGCCACCGCCTGGCCGTTCTCGTCGAACATCGCGCGCACGCGGCCGTACTCGACGCCGCAGACGATGAAGTCGCCCTTGCGCAGCGTGCCCTGCTGCACCAGCACGGTCGCGACCGGGCCGCGGCCCTTGTCCAGCGCCGCCTCGATCACGACGCCCGCGGCGTGGCCCTCGACCGGCGCCTTGAGCTCCATGACCTCGGACTGCAGCAGGATCGCGTCGAGCAGCGCGTCCACGCCCTGCCCGGTCTTCGCCGACACCGGCACGAAGATCGCGTCGCCGCCGAACTCCTCGGCCACGACCTCGTGCTGGATCAGCTCCTGCTTGACCCGCTCCGGCTGGGCCTCGGGCTTGTCGATCTTGTTGACCGCGATGATCAGCGGCACCTTGGCCGCCTTCGCGTGCTGGATCGCCTCGATCGTCTGCGGCATCACGCCGTCGTCGGCGGCCACCACCAGGACCACGATGTCGGTCACCTTGGCGCCGCGCGCGCGCATCGCCGTGAACGCGGCGTGGCCCGGCGTGTCGAGGAAGCTGATCACGCCCTTCGGCGTCTCGACGTGGTACGCGCCGATGTGCTGGGTGATGCCGCCGGCCTCGCCGGCCGCGACCTTGGTGCGGCGGATGTAGTCGAGCAGCGAGGTCTTGCCGTGGTCGACGTGGCCCATGATCGTCACCACCGGCGGCCGCGGGACCGCCGGCGCGCTCGAGTCGACCAGCTTCGCGGTCAGCACGCTCTCGGCGTCCTCCTCGGTCGCGCGCACCGCGCGGTGTCCGAGCTCCTCGACCACCAGCACCGCGGTGTCGTGGTCGAGGACCTGGTTGATGGTCGCCATCACGCCCATCTTGAACAGCGTCTTGACCACCTCGGCGCCCTTCAGCGCCAGCTTCTGCGCGAGGTCGCCGACCGTGATGCCCTCGCCGATCGCGATCTCGCGCACCACCGGCGCGGTCGGCCGCGAGAAGCTGCCCTGGCCCTGGTGGCCCGAGTGGCGCTGCTCGATGCGCGGCTTCGACCGCTTCGGCGCGCGGCGCCGACCGTGGCCTTCGGCCAGGTGCAGCTCGCCGCGCACGTAGCGCCCGACGGCGCCGCCCTCGTCCGCGACCTCGGTGTCCTGCATCCGGTTCGAGCCGTGCACGCCCTTGTGCCGGCGCGGCTCGTCGCGTTCCTTGACCTTCGGCGACTCGGTGACCTTGACCGGCTTCTCGCGCGCCTTCTCGTCCTTGCGCCGCGCCGCCTCGGCCCGCGCCGCCGGCGTCGATTCGACCGGCGCCTCGACCTCGACCACGCCCGCTGCCTCGG
>PVBP01000035.1 GCA_002995625.1 Lysobacteraceae bacterium
CTCATCGACGCATCAGGCCATCGCGCGCACGCGCTTGACCAGCCGGCTGGTCGCGCGGGCGGCCTTGTTCTTGTGCACCAGACCCTTGCCGGCGAAGTGGGCCAGCTTGGACTCGGCCGTGCGCACGGCCTCGAGCGCGGCCGCCTTGTCGCCGGACTCGATGATCTTGATCGCCTTCTTGACCGCGGTACGCATCTCGGAGCGCTGCGCGCTGTTGCGGGCGTTGCGCTTCACCGCCTGGCGGGCGCGCTTCTTGGCGGACTTGATGTTGGCCACGGGAGGACTCCAGGAACGGGGGGTCGGGGCGCAGCCCCGGTCGAGAGAGCCGCGAAGTATCGCCCGACACCATCCGTGCGTCAAGCAGCAGCGAGGCGTTCCGGCTGCCGGCCGAGGAACGCGGTCCGGGGCGCGGCGTGAGGCTGCTGCGTTCCACGGCGACCTTCGGCGCGCTGACGCTGCTGTCCCGGATCGCGGGCTACGCCCGCGACCTCGTGCAGTCGGCCGTGTTCGGCGCCTCGGCCGCGACCGACGCCTTCGTCGTCGCCTACCGGATCCCGAACTTCCTGCGCCGGATCTTCGCCGAGGGCTCGTTCCAGACCGCGTTCGTGCCGGTGTTCACCGAGGTCAGGGAACGCGGCGATCCGCAGGCGCTGAGGGCGCTGCTCGACCATGTCGCCGGGGCGCTCTGCGCCGCCGTGCTGCTGGTCACCGCGCTCGGGATGCTGGCGGCGCCGCTGATCGCGGGGGTGTTCGCGCCCGGCACGCTGGCCGATCCCGAGCGCTTCGCCCTGCTCACCGACCTTTTGCGGATCACCTTTCCGTACCTTGCCTTCATCTCGATGACGGCGCTGGCCGCCGCGGTGCTGAACAGCCACGGCCGCTTCGCGGTTCCGGCGCTGACGCCTGTGCTGCACAACGTCGCGATGATCGCGGCGATGCTGACCCTGCCGGGCCTGCTTGGCGTCCCGGTCCATGCGCTGGCCTACGGCGTGCTGCTGGCGGGCGCGGTGCAGCTGGTCGTGCAATGGATCGCGCTGGCGCGGCTCGGCGCGCTGCCGAGGCTGCGCTTCGATCCGTCCCACCCCGGCGTCCGCCGGGTCTTCGCGCTGATGCTGCCGACGATCTTCGGCGCTTCGGTGGCGCAGGTGAACCTGCTGATCGGCACCGTGTTCGCGTCGCTGCTCGCGAGCGGGAGCCAGACCTGGCTGTACCTGACCGACCGGCTGATGGAGTTCCCGCAGGGCATCGTCGGCGCGGCGCTCGCGACCGTGATCCTGCCGGCGCTGTCGCGGAGCCACGCGACCGCGGACGCGGCGCGCTATTCGGCGACGCTCGACTGGGGGCTCCGGATCGCGCTGCTGGTCGCGCTGCCGGCGACGATCGGACTGGTCGTGCTGGCCGAGGCGCTCAATGCGACGCTCTACCAGTACGGGCGCTTCACCGCCTTCGACACGCGGATGGCCGCTGCGAGCCTGGTCGCGCTCGCGATCGGATTGCCGGGCTTCATGGTCGCCAAGGTTCTGGCTCCCGCGTTCTTCGCGCGCCAGGACACGCGGACGCCGGTGCGCGCGGCGGTGCTGACCGTGCTCGCGAACGTGGCGCTGTGCGCGCTGATCGTGACGCCCCTCGCATGGTTCGACGTCGAGGGCGCCCATGCCGGGATCGCGCTCGCAACCGCGCTGGCCGGCACGCTGAACGCCTTCCTGTTGTGGCGCTATCTGCGCCGTGCCGGCTGCGTCAGCTGGCAGCCGGGGTGGGGTCGTTTCGGAATGCGCGTCGGGCTCGCGTGCCTTGCGATGCTCGCCGTGATCGTGGCGGCGCGCCTCGAGGTCGGGGTCTGGGGCGATCTGGCGCCGGCCGCGCGGGTCCTGAATCTCGCCTGGGTCGTCGGTCTCGGCGTCGTCGTCTATGCGGGCGTCCTCGCCGCGCTCGGCTTCCGGCCGCGCGAGCTGCGCGGACCGGCCTGAGCGCCACGCGCTCGCGGCGACGCCCGGTCCCCGCAGCCGTGGCGCCGGCCCGGCGTCTCCGCGTCCGACCGATGTCGGGTATCGTCCGCACCCAGTCGGGCCGCGCGACCGGAGGAGACGCATGCGCGAGGCGCCGGACGAGCCGCGGGTCGATGCCGGCGCGGACGACCGCCGCGCGATCGAGGCCGAGCTCGTCGCCCTGCTGTACCGCCAGACCCCGCATGCGATGGCCTTCAGCCTGATGACGGCGGCGGTGGTGGCCAACGCGCTGTGGCACACGGCCGCCCGCGCCCCGCTGCTCGGCTGGTGCGCGCTGGTCCTGCTCGCCTTCCTCGCGCGCCTGTGGCTGTTCGTGCGGTACGCCGCGGCGAAGCCGGCGGGCGCCGGCGTCCTGCGCTGGAAGTGGCCCTACCTCGGCACGCTGGGCTTCGCGTCGCTGGTCTGGGGCGTCGGCGTGCCGTGGCTGGTCGCGGGCGAGAGCCCGGTCCACCAGGCGATGGCCTACGTCTTCATCGTCGGCATGGCCGGCTCGGCCCTGACCACCTATTCGGCCCTGCGCGTGGCCGCGCTGGTCGCGTTCTACCTGACCCTCGCCCCGGCGACCGTGTGGCTGTTCGCGAGCGGCGACCTGATCGCGATGAGCATGGCCGTGGGCGGCTTCCTGTTCGCGGTCGGCGGCACCCGCGCGACCAACGTGCTGTCGACGAGCCTGCGCAGCAACATCCGGCTCCGGCACGAGCTCGAGCGGACGACGCGGATCGCCGAGGAAGCGGCGCGCACCGACCACCTGACCGGCCTCTGCAATCGCCGCGCCTTCACCGAGCTCGGCCGCGCCGCGGTCGACTACTGCCATCGTCACGGCCTGCCGGTCGGCCTGCTGCTGCTCGACCTCGATCGCTTCAAGACGATCAACGACACGCTCGGCCACGCGGCGGGGGACGAGGCGCTGCGGGCCTTCGGGACCCTGCTGAAACAGTCGCTGCGGGGCTCGGACGTCTGCGGGCGGGTCGGGGGCGAGGAGTTCGCGGTCGTGCTGCCGCACGCGACCCTCGAGCAGGCGCTGGCCGTTGCCGAGAAGCTGCGCGTCGCGTGCGCGGAGCTCGCGGTCGACGCGCCCGGCGGGCGTTTCGGCTTCACGGTCAGCGTCGGCGTGAGCCACGGACCGTTCGACTACGAATCGCTCCTGCGGCACGCCGATGCGGCGATGTACATGGCCAAGCTCGGCGGCCGGAATCGGGTCGAGGTCTCGCCTCTGGCGCGCGCCGTGGGCACCGGGACACGCGCCGCGCCGCGCCCGGTCGCCTGATCGTCGAACGTCCGCGCGTCCGCGGCCGACCCGACGTCACCGGAGTCCCGGCGCGATCTCGGAAGGGACGCGCCCCGCGGGCGCAGGTCCGCTCGGGATCCCCGGGATGCCACGGCTATACTGCCGCGCTTCATGACGCGCCTATTCCGCGACACCGACGGTTCCTGCCTTGCGCCGCACGGTTCGGTCGTGTGCATCGGCGCCTTCGACGGCGTCCACCGCGGCCACGAGGCGCTGCTCGCGCGCGTGCGCGAGCGGGCGCGCGCCACCGGCCGCGCCGCCGTCGCGCTCGGCTTCGAGCCGCTGCCGCGGCAGCACTTCCTCGGCCGTGGCGGCGTCGCGCGGCTGTCGCGGCCGGCCGAGCGGATCGAGCGTCTCGGCCGATACGCCGACCTCGTCGGGCTGCTGCGATTCGATGCGCGGCTCGCCGCGACCGAGGCCGAGGACTTCGTGCGCCGGGTGCTGGTCGCTCGGCTGGCGACGCGCGAAGTGTGGGTCGGGCCGGGATTCCGCTTCGGCCGCGCGCGTCGCGGCGACGTCGCGCTGCTGCGGGCGCTCGGAGCCGAGCACGCGTTCGGCGTTCACGAGATCGAGCCGGTGCTGGTCGAGGGCGAGCGCGCCAGCGCGACGCGCGTGCGCGAATTGCTCGCCGCGGGCGATTTCGACGCCGCCGCGACCCTGCTCGGCCGCCGGTACGCGATGAGTGGTCGCGTCGTGCACGGCCGCAAGCTCGGCCGCCAGCTCGGCTACCCGACCGCGAACCTCGCGCTGCGCTGGGGCCGCGCGCCGGTCCACGGCATCTTCGCGGTCCGGGTCCACGGCGCGGGGCTCCGGCACTGGCCCGCGGTCGCGAGCTTGGGGACGCGCCCGACCGTCGCCGGGGTCGAGCCGCTGCTCGAGGTCCATCTGTTCGACTTCGACGGCGACCTCTATGGCCAGCGCCTCGCGGTCGAGTTCGTCGCCAAGATCCGCGACGAGGCGAAGTTCGATTCGCTCGACGCGCTGACCGCGCAGATGCATCGCGACGCCGCCGACGCGCGCGCGGCGCTCCGCCGAGACGTTTCCCTCGAAGAGGCCCTGGTCTCGTGAGTCGCGACTACAAGGACACGATCCACCTGCCCGAGACGCGCTTCCCGATGCGCGGCGATCTCGCGAGGCGCGAGCCCGAGGCGCTCGCGCGCTGGTCGGGAACCGACCTCCACGGCCGGCTCGAGGCGCACACGGCGGGGCGGCCGACCTTCGTGCTGCACGACGGACCGCCGTACGCGAACGGCCAGATCCACATCGGCCACGCGGTCAACAAGATCCTGAAGGACGTCGTCGTGCGCTCGAAGCTGCTCGGCGGCTTCCGGGCCCCCTACGTCCCCGGCTGGGACTGCCACGGGCTGCCGATCGAGATCGCGGTCGAGAAGGAGCACGGCAAGGTCGGCCAGAAGATCGACGCGCCGACCTTCCGCCAGAGGTGCCGCGAGTACGCCGCGCGCCAGATCGACGGCCAGCGCGCCGACTTCCGCCGGCTCGGGATCCTCGGCCACTGGGACCGTCCGTACCGGACGATGGACTACGCCTACGAGGCCGGGATGCTGCGCGCGCTGGCGCGGATCGTCGAGCGCGGCCACCTGACCCGGGACCTGAAGCCGGTGCTGTGGTGCTTCGACTGCGGCTCGGCGCTGGCCGAGGCCGAGATCGAGTACGCCGACCGGACCTCGCCGGCGATCGACGTCGCCTACGACGCGCTCGCGCCGGACGCGCTGGCCGCGGCCTTCGGCGTCGCCGCCGACGGCGCGCTCGTCGCAGTGCCGATCTGGACCACGACGCCGTGGACGCTGCCGGCCTCGATGGCGGTCACGCTCGGCCCCGAGCTCGACTACGTGCTGGTCGAGGGCCCGCCGCGCGACGGGCGCCGCCGCCTGCTGGTGCTGGCCGAGGCGCTGGCGGCCGATGCGCTGGGCCGCTATGGCGTGCCCGAGGTCCGGGTGCTGGGGCGCGCGAAGGGCGCCGCGCTCGAGCACGCACGGCTCGCGCACCCCTACCTCGAGCGTGAGGTGCCGCTCATCAATGGCGCGCACGTGACCACGGACCAGGGTACCGGCGCGGTCCACACCGCGCCCGCGCACGGCGTCGAGGACTTCACCGTCGGCCGCCACTACGGCATCGAGGTGCAGAATCCGGTCGGCGGCGACGGCGTCTACCTCGCCGGCACGCCGCACGTCGCCGGCCAGCACGTCTGGAAGGCGAACGCGGCGATCGTCGAGCTCTGCCGCGAGCGCGGCCAGCTGCTCGCGCACCAGGCCTGGCAGCACAGCTACCCGCACTGCTGGCGCCACAAGACGCCGGTGATCTACCGCGCGACGCCGCAGTGGTTCATCGCGATGGACCGCGCCGGCCTGCGCGACGCCGCGCTCGCGGCGATCCGCGACGTGCGCTGGCAGCCGGCCTGGGGCGAGGAGCGCATCGCCGGCATGGTCGCGGGACGGCCCGACTGGTGCATCTCGCGCCAGCGCGCGTGGGGCGTGCCGATCGCGATCTTCGCCCACCGCGAGAGCGGCCAGCCGCACCCGCGCACGGTCGAGCTGCTCGGACGGGTCGCCGACCTCGTCCAGCGCGACGGCGTCGATGCGTGGTTCGCGCTCGATCCGGCGACGCTGCTGCCGCCCGACGAGGCCGCGCACTACGACAAGGTCACCGACGTGCTCGACGTCTGGTTCGACTCCGGCGTGACCCATGCCTGCGTGGTCGCGGCGCGCGAGGAACTCGCGACGCGGCCCGGCGAGCCGCGGCGCGTGATGTACCTCGAGGGCTCCGACCAGCACCGCGGCTGGTTCCAGAGCTCGCTGCTGACCGGGACCGCGATCGACGGCCGCGCGCCGTACGACGAGGTCATCACGCATGGCTTCGTCGTCGACGCGCAGGGCCGCAAGATGTCGAAGTCGCTCGGCAACGTGGTCGCGCCGCAGAAGGTCGTCGACACGCTCGGCGCCGACATCCTGCGCCTGTGGGTCGCCTCGACCGACTACGGCGACGAGATGGCGGTGTCCGACGAGATCCTGAAGCGCGTCGCCGACAGCTACCGCCGCCTGCGCAACACCGCGCGCTTCCTGCTCGGCAACCTCGCCGGCTTCGACCCGAAGCGCGACCTCGTGCCGCTCGACCGGCTGCCGCTGCTCGACCGCTGGGCGCTGCGGCAGTCGGTGCGGCTGATGGCGCTGGCGCGCCGGGTCTATGGCCCCGAGGCGGGCGACGGCGTCGCCCACGGGCCCGAGACGTACCAGTACCAGGTGCTGTGCCAGGAGCTGATGCGCTTCGCGACGGTCGACCTGGGCGCGGCCTACCTCGACATGACCAAGGACCGGCTCTACACGATGCCGGCGGCGCATCCGGCGCGCCGCGCCGCGCAGACCGCGATGTACTGGACGCTCGAGATCCTCGCACGCGCGTTCGCGCCGATCCTCGCCTTCACCGCCGACGAGATCTGGGCCGAACTGCCGGACCGCCGCCACGACTCGGTGCTGTTCTCGACCTGGGCCGAGCTCGACGCGCTCGAGGCGGTCGCGCTCGAACCGGCCGAGGACGCGCTGCTCGCGCGGCTCTTCGACTGGCGCGACCGGGTCCTGAAGCAGATCGAGGCGCTGCGCGTCGAAGGACGGCTCGGTGGCTCGCTCGAGGCCGAGGTCACGCTCGCGGTCGAACCCGCGCTCGAAGCCGAGCTGGCCCCGTATCTCCCCGAACTGCGCTTCTTCTTCCTGGTCTCGGCGGTGCATCTGCGGACCGCGCCCGGCGCCTCGGACGTCGAGGTCACGGTCGCGCCGACCACGGCCCCGAAGTGCGTGCGCTGCTGGCACCACCGCGCCGACGTCGGATCCCACGCCGAGCACCCGGAACTCTGCGGGCGCTGCGTCGAGAACGTCGACGGCCCCGGCGAAGCGCGGCGGTCCTTCTGATGGCGGCGCGGGCGTGGTTCCGGGCCGGACCGGGCCTCAAGTGGCTGTGGCTGTCGCTGCTCGTGATCGTGTTCGACCAGATCACGAAGGAGCACTTCCTCGCGACGGTGCCGGTCTACGGCCGGATCCCGGTGATCGAGGGCTTCTTCGATTGGACCCTGACCTTCAACGAGGGGGTCGCGTTCTCGCTGTTCGGCGACGGCGGCGAGCTCCAGCGCCTCTTGCTGTCGAGCTTCGCGGTGATCGTCTCGCTGGTCTTCATCGTCTGGATGGGCCGGCTGCCGAGGCGCGACCGGTTGTCGGCGATCGCGCTGGCGCTGATCGTCGGCGGCGCGCTCGGCAACGTGATCGACCGGATCATCCACGGCCACGTGATCGACTTCATCCTGCTCTACTGGCGCACCTGGCACTGGCCGGCCTTCAACGTCGCCGACATGGCGATCGTCGGCGGCGCGATCCTGCTGGTGCTGGCCGGCTTCCGTGGCGAGGGCGAGGCGCGCGGCGGCTGAGTCCCGGGTCCGTCGGCCCCTACAATCGCGCCCATGCAGGTCCTCCTCGCCAACCCCCGCGGCTTCTGCGCCGGCGTCGACCGCGCGATCGAGATCGTCGAGCGCGCGCTCGAGGCCTTCGGCGCGCCGATCTACGTCCGGCACGAGATCGTCCACAACCGCTTCGTCGTCGAGAATCTCCGCGCCAAGGGCGCGCTGTTCGTCGACGACCTCGCCGAGGTGCCCGAGGGCGCGACCGTGGTCTTCAGCGCGCACGGCGTCTCGCAGGCGGTTCGCGCCGAGGCCCGCGCTCGCGGGCTGCGCGTCTTCGATGCGACGTGCCCACTGGTGACCAAGGTCCACATCGAGGTCGCCCGCCACGCGCGCCAGGGCCGTGACGTGGTGCTGATCGGCCACGCGGGACACGTCGAGGTCGAGGGCACGATGGGGCAGTGGCCGGCACATGCCGGCGAGAACCGCATCCATCTCGTCGAGACGGTCGACGACGTCGCCCGGCTCGAGGTCGGCGATCCGGACCGGGTCGCGTTCTCGACCCAGACCACGCTCTCGGTCGACGAGACGCGCGACATCATCGCCGCGCTGGTCGCGCGCTTTCCGGCGATCGAGGGTCCGCGCCACGACGACATCTGCTACGCGACCCAGAACCGGCAGGACGCGGTCAAGGCGCTCGCGCGGCGCTGCGACCTCGTGCTCGTGATCGGCTCGCCGACCAGCTCGAACTCGAACCGCCTGCGCGAGCTGGCCGAGAAGCAGGGCGTCGAGTCGCACCTGATCGACGGCCCCGACGACATCCGCCCCGAGTGGATTGCCGGGCGCCGGGCGATCGGCGTCACCGCCGGCGCCTCCGCGCCCGAGGAACTGGTGCGTCGGGTGATCGCCCACCTGCGCGGCCTCGGCGCCGGCGAAGTGGACGAGCTCGACGGCAAGGTCGAGGACGTGACCTTCGCGTTGCCGAAGGAACTGCGCGCGATCCTGCTCGACTGATCGGACTCGGGCATCGCCGGTCGGCTGCCGGCCGCACGCGCCACCGCGGCGCGCGCGGGCGGCCCGAGGCACGCGGAGACGCCACCCGGGCCCGGCCAGCGGCAACGATCCCGGATCCGAACCCCTTTGCAGTCGGCCCGGAACTGCTAGACTTGCCGGCCCTTCGCGGGCGGTTAGCTCAGCGGTAGAGCACTGCCTTCACACGGCAGGGGTCGCAGGTTCGAACCCTGCACCGCCCACCACCCGCGCCGCGCGGACGTGGCCAGCGAAGGGACGCGCGACCAGCGCGGTCACGGCGATCGGTCGCCGCGGGAAATGCCGGTGTAGCTCAGCTGGTAGAGCAACGCATTCGTAATGCGTGGGTCGGGAGTTCGAATCTCTTCACCGGCACCATTTCCTCCGAACCGCGGGACATCGCGGCCCGCAGCCCGGATCGGGTTCGACGGCGTCGAGGTCGCACCGGGCATGTGCCGGCGACCCGTCAGCGGCTCACCACCGGATACGCGATCGCGCCGAGCTCGAGGCCGGGGTGCTCGATCATCAGCCCGAGCATCGGCGGCACGAGGCTTTCGAGCAGTCGCACGCCGTCCTGCACCTGGGCGCGGTTGACCCGGCTGTTCCAGGTCGCGCCGCCGTGGACCAGCTGGCAGCGCAAGACGTAGAGACGATCGAAGACGATGCAGAGCAGCCGCACCGTGTCCCGCTCGAGCACGCTCCTCATCGCGGCCTGCCTGGCGCGGTTGAATCGCTCCTCCCAGCGGCCCGAACCGTCGTGGTCCCGCATCGCGCGCCAGAACGGCGCGAACACGTAGCGGTTGTCGATCAGCGTGCGGACCGGGCCGCTGTAGCGCTCGAACAGGACCGCGTGCAGGCATCCGGCCGTGTCGGCCTCGACCAGTCGCGCGAAGAAGGCCTGCAGGAGACTGCGCTCGTCCTGCTCGTCGCCGAACTCGTGCGCGTAGGCGGCGTTGAACGCGATCCAGAGGAAGATGAAGCGCGCATCGGGGTCCTCGGCCTCCCGCTCGGCGCGACCGAGCCAGCTGAGCGCGCGATGCAGGCGCACGCGGTACGGCTCGGGGTGGCGGTCCGCTCCGTCGTGGAAGCGGGCGCGCAGCGATTCGGCGATGCCCGGTCGCTCGTCGTTGCCGCTGGTGCTGGCCATGCGTCCCCCGTGCCGGACCTCCGCCCGATTGTGCGCGAACGAGGACGCCGCCGGACAGGACGAGATCGCTTGCGGTGCGTCCTCGACCGGCGTGGCGCAGTGGCCGGACTCAGCGCAACAGGACCAACCGGGGTATCGCGTCGGCGCCGGCCCAGACGATCGCGTTCTGCCCGAAGCGCGTGCCGAGCGCCTGCGCGCTCGCCAGCGAAAGTCCCGGAACCAGCCAGCTCTCCTCGCCGGGCCAGTCGCCGCGCGGGTGCTGGCCGATGCCGGGCAGCGCGACCAGACCGAGCTTCCCGATGGCCTCGAGCAAGCCGGCCTGTCGCGCGGCGTTCTCGGTCGCCGGAAGCGGCCGGCTGCGCGGATTGCACGCGGTCACGAACGCGCTCGACGTGACGCCGAGCCGGGCGTGGAGCGCGAGCAGCTCCGGCGAGGGAACGTCGATCCGCAGCACGAAGCCCGGATCGCCGGACACGCGATATTCGGTCTCCGCGTAGGCCCGGATCAGTTCGGCAGGCAGGCTCGACATCCGCCATTCACCCGAACTGCCCGTTCGCTATCGCCGCGCACGCCGCGCCAGCCAGCCATCGAGCTGGTTGGCGAAGGCCTGCCGGTCGCGCGCGCCGAACGCCGCGGGGCCACCGGTCTTTACGCCGGCGCCGCGGAGTTCGTCCATGAAGTCGCGGATCGAGAGCCGTTCGGCGATGTCGTCCGTGGTGTAGCGGTCGCCGCGCGGGTTGATCGCCTCCGCCCCGTTCGCCAGCACGCGCGAGGCGAGCGGGATGTCCTGCGTCACGACGAGGTCGCCGGGTCCGGCACGCTCGGCGATGGCGTCGTCCGCGACGTCGAAGCCCCCTTGCACCTGCAGCGCGCGGACGAAGCGCGAAGGCGGCGTGCGCAGCCACTGGTTCGCGACCAGGGTCACCGCGACCTGCGCACGCTCGGCGGCCCGGAACAGGATTTCCTTCACCGGGCCCGGGCAGGCGTCGGCATCGACCCAGATCTGCGGCGCGCGCGGCCCGTCCCCGCTCATTCCTGTGGCGGCGGGTTCGGCCTCGCGGCCTCGCGTCCGGCGCGCTTCTTCGCCTGCTTCTCGTCCTGCTTCTTCTTCTTCGCGAGCTCGCGCTGGCGCTTCTCGAAGGAATAGTTGGGCTTGGCCATGGGCGCTCGCATTGCGTCGGGGTCTCGCAGTGTACGAGCCTTCGCCCGGTCGGTCCCAGGCGGCGGGCGAATTCGCGTCGGCACCGACGCGCGCGCCATCGCCATCACCGCGCGGCCGGCGATCGGCCTCTTCAGCACGTTGCCCAGCGTCCGCGCCACCATGCCGAGCAGCAGGCAGGCGAGCCCCGCCTCGGCCGGCCATCCGATGAGCAGCAGCCCGACCATGCCGGCGAGCGCCACGAGCAGCAGCTCGGCGACGAGAAGACCCTGCCCGAAGCACCACCCCCGGCTTTGCTCTGCCGGCGCCATCGGCGCGTTGCGCCGCAGCCGGGCGCTGCCCGGCGTCGATCGCGATGCGTCGTTCGGTCTCGGTCGATGCCCTGGTCTTGCTCCGATCGCGCGCTCGATGGCTCGCCAAGCTGGTGCCCAACGCAGAATCGTCCCGCGACGGACCATCGCTCCGGTCGCGACCGCGCGCGGACCGGCATGGCCGCGCGGCGCTGCGTCCCAGTCCATGAGACGGTGATGTCCGAACATTCGATCCTCGGGCGGGCAGCCCGGTCGCCGATTTAACGGACAACTTGCGGGCGACTGATCAAGTGCCGCTAAAGCGTCGGGGCGCGGCCCCGGTGTGTCCGAGCTCGTTCGGAGACCGCCATGCGAGACGCCAGCCAGCCACCCGTCCCGGTTCCACTCGCCGATGCCGCGACGTCTCCGCGGCCATCGCGACAGCTGGCCTCGCGTCGCCGCGAGCATGGCGTCCGCATCGCACGGATCTCGCTCACCGACTGCCGCATCGCCCGGCCGCGGCGACCCTTGCCCGAGGATCTCGCGCGCTGGGTGCGCACGCTGTCGCCGCCCGCGCCGCTCATCGCCGCAGGACTCGCCCCGAGCCTGCGCACGGCCCTGCTTCGATACTGGCGCGCGTTCGAAGCGCGGCTCGCGCGCGGCATCCAGCTGCGGATCGCGTCCGGCGAGCGGGCGGTCGTCTTCGCCGGGGCGCTGGTCTACCGAATCCGCGCTGGCGGCGCGCCGATCGCGACCGGCGTGCGCGATGGCAGCGGCCGATGCCGGAATCGCGATCTCGAGGTGCTGCGGCCATTTGCCGACGGCGACTGGGTCGGACAGGTGCTCGAGGCCGAGCGCGGCCTGCTCAAGGACATCCGGCGCGAACTCGGCGATCGGCGGCGCACCGGTGCGATCGGTGCGCGCGCGGCGACCGGGCTCGCGCATCAGGCCAGGGACTGGCTCCTGGCCATGACCGCCCGGATGGCGCACCGGACCTGGGACCGCCGCGCGCTGCGGGCGCGACTTCGCGCGGCGCTCGCGATCGACCCGGAGCTGGCTGCCCTCGCGCGGCGGATGCGTCCGCACGCCGCCGCCCGATCTGACGGCACCGCTGGCTGGCTCGCCTGCGTCGCCGCGCAGCGCGCGGCGGCCCTCGAGATGGGTCGGGTCGCGCCGGCGCTGCTGCCGCTCTTCGGCATGTGGCTCAGCTCGCTGGCACTGCTCGACCGCGAGCCGCCCGCGCAGCCGCTTGCGGGCCTGCGTCGGTTCCTTCGCGACGCCGGCGCGCAGCCGGCGGACTGGCGTCTCCTGTTGACCGATCGCGCGCGGCCGGTCTGGCGGCTGGTGCGCGCCGGCCGGATCCGGGGCCTCGCGGACATCGCGGGGTTCCTCGCGGACTGGGCACGGCTGCATCGCGGGCTGCCGCCCGGCCTGCGGCTCCCGTCGGCCCTGTGGGAGCCGCTGTGCCAGACCGGGGTCGAGGGCGAACGGGGTCTCGTCCAGCCGCCGGTGCGCTGGCCGTTCGGTCCCGACGTCACGGCCGAGGCGATCCGTCGCTGGCGTGCGGCCGCGCGCGCGGGCCAGGGCGCGGACTTCGTCGCGGGACACTTCGGCCTGCTGGTGCGCTGGGCCGCGGACTATGGCGAGGCGGGACGGCCGCGGCTCAACAGCTGGCGGAACGCGGTCGCCCGCGCGCGCGCGCACGACCGCGGTCGCCGCGCCGCGGCGGCCACCGCCGGCGTGGCACCGTGGAAGTTCCCGAGACTGCCTGCGCTCGACGGGCCGTTCGTCGCGGTGCCGCTGACGACCCCGCTCGACCTCGTCGAGGAGGCGTTCGCCCTCCATCATTGCGCCGACACCCGAGTCACGGACTGCGATACGGGCTGCACGCGGCTCTACGGAATCCGCCGTCGCGACGACGGGGCGCGCGTCGCGACCCTCCAGATCGACTGGGAGGGAGGGCCGAGGTACCGGCCGCAGCTGGTCGAGGTCCGCGGACTGCTGAACCGGCCGGTGCCGGAGCCCGTACGGGCCTTCGCGCAGCGCGTCGTCGCCTCGCTCGGGCCGTGGTGTCCGCTCCTCGACAGACGCTTCTGAGTGGCCCGGCCTTGCCCCGTCGGCCGGCTCGCGCAGCGCGCCGGACGCATGCCAGCCAACCGGATGCGGATCGCGGATGGTCTGGCCGAGGTAGCGGGCGCGCGTCAGCTTCTGTCAGCATGGGTGTGGAGGGGGCGTCCGGGCCCCTGGTCGGACGACGCTCGCGATGGCGGTCCTGCTGGCACTGATCGACGCCGCTGACGACAGCGCCACCGACGCGGCCTGGCGGGTCCTGCGCCGGCGCGCGCGTGAGCGGGCCTGCGAGGACGGCGTCGATCGGATCGGCCAGGGCTGGCGCGCGTGGGCCGCGCGGACCGTCCCGGGAGAGCCGGATCCGCTCGTCGATCTGGGCTCCGACGGGCGCGAGCCGGCCGGCGTGCTGCTGCTCGATCGCGCCGTCAGCGAGCGCGACCGGCCCTCGCGCGAGCGTCTGCGCTGGTCGGATCGGCGCCTGTTCGACGGCACGCCGTGCGCGTCGGTGCGGATCGGCGCCTCGGGTCGGCACGTCGAGCTGACGCGCGACGTGCTCGGGCAGCGTCCGCTGGCGTGGGCGACCACCGGCGGCGGCGTCGTGATCGCATCGGGCGAGCACATCCTGCGGGCGCACCCCGAGGTGCCAGGCGATCTCGACCTCGACTGGTTCGCGGCGCTGGTGGCCGGGATCGCACCGGAGGACGACCAGTCCGCGTTCGGATCGATTCGCCTGCTGCCGGCCGGCGCGACCGCGACCTGGGCGGGCAGTCGCTGGCGCTTCGAGCGTCAGCGACTGGAACCCGAGTCGGGCCCGCGCTCGCTGCCCGACCTCGACCTGATCGCGCGCTTCCGCGAGCTGGTCGACGATGCGGTGGCGCGGGCGCTGGCGGGCGTCCGCCGGCCGGCGATCCTGCTGAGCGGGGGGCTCGATTCGGCGCTGATCGCCGAATCGATGGCGCGCCAGTGGCAGGGTCGCGAGCGGCCGCTCGCGATCACCTACGGCTTCGACCGCTGGAAGGGCATCGACGAGCGCATCCATGCGTGGCGCATCGCCGACCGGCTCGGCCTCGACTGGCGCGACCACGCGGTCGACGATCTCGTGCCGATGCGGCCCGGCATCGAGCGCCCGGTGTGCCCGGACACGCCATTCGCGACGCCCTGGCGCGAGATCAAGGAGGCCGGTTACCGGATTGCGGCCGAGGCCGGCTGCGATGCAGTGCTGTCCGGCAATTTCGGCGACCACCTGTACGCGCATCCCGCACGGTGGCTCGTCGATGCACTTCGCCACGGGCGCAGGGATCTCGTCGTGCGCGCGCTGCTGACGAGCAGGATCGGTGACCTCGCGCGTGACCCGGGCCTGCGGATCCTCGCGCGCCCGTGGCGACTGCGGCATGCCGCGGCGCCGACGGGTCTCGCGCGCCTCGCCGAACCCGTTCGCGCTCGCCTCGAGGCGCGCTGGCGCGCTCGCCTCGAGTCCATGGCGGCCTGGCCGCGACCGACCCAGGCGCTGCTGAACTTCGATGCCCTGGCCGCGTTCGATTCCAGCGGCGAGGACTGGTACGCGGCGCGTCATCGGCTCGCATTCCGCCAGCCGCTGCGCGATCCGGCGCTGGTCCGCTTCATGCTCTCGCTGCCGGCGCACCACTCGACCCGCGGCGTGGCCGCGAAGTGGCTCGCCCGGGCGGCCTTGCGGGGCCGGCTGCCGGACGCCGAGGTCGACCGGCCCAAGGGCGGGGATCTCACGCCGTTCGCCGAGGCGGCGGACCGGAGCGAGCGTGCGACGCTCGATTCGCTGGCTGCGTCGGCGTGGCCACTGCTGGAAGCGGTCCTCGCGGCGCCGCGGGCGGTCGCGACGGCACGGTCCGGGGACCTGACCTGGCTCGCCGCGTCGGTCGGCCAGTGGCTCGCAGCGAGCGATGGGGATCCGCGGCGCGCCGGCTGAGCGGTTGCGGGAGCGGGTTCCGCCGGCGACGGCGCGTGCCGAAGAACCGATGGACGGTCTCGCGGACCGACCCATTCGGGCCGGCGAGGCGTTAACCTAAGTGTGATTCAGTTCACAGAATCCGGGGGAGTCCATGTCCGATCAGGCACCGGTGGCGCCGTCGCGCCGCCAGAGCGGCGCCGCGTGCGCCATGTCACACGGCTTCGCGACCGTTCCGCGCGCGCGCTACGAGCCGCCGCGTCTGACCTGCCTTGGCGATCTTCGCGACGTGACGCTCGGCGGCTCGGTCGGCCGCGGCGATTCGGGCGGGCCGACCCGGCAGTCACGGGTCGGAGGGCCCTGACATGGCGATCACGATCGAAGGCACGGGCGCGGGAGACAGGATCATGCGCGAGTCGGTGACGAGGCTTGGTGCGGTTCGCACGGAACCGGCGGCTGGTTGGGGCCGTCGGGCGCGGGATGCGGCGCGGGCGGCGGCGCTGCTGCTGGCCGGGGCGGGCCTGTTCGCCGGGGCGGCGCTGGCGACGCCGGGCGAGGACGGGGACATCACGCTGAACGCGACGACCTCGACCTCGGACGCGATCCTGAACAGCTACACGACGCTGTCGGCCGCGGCGTCGGCGGGGTCGAGCACGTTCACGGTGTCGAGCGTGTCGGCGCTGGCGCTGCCGGCGTGTCCGCCCTCGTCGAGCTGCACCGGCGCGGTGGCGCCGGATCCGCCGATCACCGGCGCGACGGCCGGGATGGGCTCGGCGCTGGGGCCGGGCGATCTCTTGATGATCTACCAGCCGCAGGACACGGATGCGCCGGCCTCGGCGATCAACACGTCGGACACGGCGTCGTTCGGGGCGGTGAACAGCTACGAGCAGGCGGGGCTGTACGAGTTCGTCTACGTCCGCAGCGTGAGCGGCTCGACGATCACGATCGTGACCTCGACCGCGGGGGTCGGTGGGCAGTCGGCGTGCAGTGGGCTGACGAACGGCTACGACGCGGGCGCGATGGTGATCCGAGTGCCGCAGCTGCGGAACCTGACGGTGAACAACAACCGGCGGATCACGGCGCCGGCGTGGAACGGGTCGACCGGTGGGGTCGTGGCGGTGGCGGTCGAGCGGCGAGCGGGCTCACCCGACACGGGCGGCGTGCTGTCGTTCCCGGGCGCCACGAACAACGGGCGCTTCGACGTCAGCGGGCTCGGGTTCCGGGGCGGAGCGCTCGACGATATTTCTGCGGGTTCCGGGCCGAGCCACATCACGGCCTTCTTTTCGGCGGCCTGCGCCGATGGGGGCCACAAGGGCGAGAGCATCTTCGGCTGGAGTGGTACTTGGAACGGGGCCACGACGTGCGGTGTCGGCGCGACGGGCCTGCATGTCGGTCGGGCGCTTTCCCGCGGTGCGCTCGCCAATGGCGGTGGCGGCGGCAACGCGCACAACGCAGGCGGTGGCGGCGGCGCCAATGGCGGGGCGATCGCCAACTGGACCGGTGCCGGTGTTCCGAATGCGTCGTTCGCCGCGATCTGGGCAAGGGAGGCGGCGACCCAACTGAACCTCACGTCGGCCGGCGACGACCCGAGTACCCCAGGCGTTCAGGCAACGACCGGTCCACTCGCGGTCGTTCCCCCGGCGCTTGGATCGACCACGCTCGCGAATTCGACCGGTGGTGGTCGGGGCGGCTACTCGTTCGGCGCGAACGGTTCGGCGGCGAGTCCAGCGCGAAATCCCCTGACCGAGGGACCGCAAGTGCCTCCCAGGGACGGGACCAACCAGTGCGGTACCGGAGATGCCGCGCGCCAGTGGTCCGGCAATTGTCGCGCGAATGTCGGCGGAGTCGGCGGTCGCCCGCTTGACCGTGGCACCAATGGCGTCCAGCGACTGTTCTTTGGAGGCGGAGGTGGAGCGGGAGACGCCAACAGCAACGCTGGGGGGGCGGGTGGCAATGGCGGTGGCCTCATCTTCGCGATGGCCTACGAGATCACGGATGGGTCGCCGAGCGCGTCGAATCCGCGCTTCGTTGCGCAAGGCGCTGCCGGCCAGAACACGTCAGGATCGCACAATGATGCCCCGGGTGGAGGGGGTGGTGGTGGAACTATCGTGTTGACCACATCCCTCGCGATTCCGACCGACATGAGATTCGACGCCGCCGGCGGCGGAGGCGGCAACCAGTTGATCACATCCGGTGAAAGCGAAGGCCCCGGCGGCGGCGGCGGCGGCGGGGTCGTTGCGATCCGTTCGCTGGGCGGCACGCCGTCGGTGACAGTGGCGGGTGGTTCGAACGGCACGACGACCTCATCGGCATTGAACACGGCCGGCGCAAATCCCTTCCCCCCGAACGGCGCGACGGCGGGCGGCGCGGGCGAGTCGATCCTCGGTCCGTCGCGCAATGGACCGATGTTCCAGTGCGTCAATGCGGGCTGCACGACGGCGGATTGCTTCCCGACGCCGGTGACGAGTGCGTGGTTCGAGTCGGAGCGGCACGGCCGGACCTTGCAGGTGCGGTTTGCGACGTCGGCGGAGGTCGGCAATGCCGGCTTCTGGATCGAGGGCGCGTCGACGGCGACGGCGAGCCGTCGCGAGCGGGTGTCGCAGTTCATTCCGGCGCAGGCGGCGGACCCGTCGAGCGCGCGCTTCTATGAGGTGGCGTTCCCGGATCCGGGAGCGACGCATCTCTGGCTGGTGGATCTGGACGCGCAGGGACGTTCGACGCGGCGGGGTCCGTACGCGGTCGGCGAGCGCTACGGGTCGCGTCCGGAGACGCGGTCGTATGACTGGACGCAGGCGCTGCTGGACGTGTCGCGGGGCCGGGGAGCGAGCGCGGGCGATGTCGCGTACCTGACGGTGACGACGGCGGGGATGCACCGGGTGACGCACGAGGCGCTGGTGGCGGCGGGGGTGAACCTGGCCGGGGTGCCGGCGCGCGAGATCGCGCTCGTGTCGCGTGCGGGCGCGGTGGCGCGGGCGGTGCGGGGTCCGTCGGTGTTCGGTCCGGGGAGCGTGGTCGAGTTCCATGGCGATCCGAGCCCGGATCTGTGGAGCCGGAGCGAGCGCTACGTGCTGAAGCGCGCGAGCGATCCGAACGAGGTGCGCGAGATTCCGGTGGTGGCGGCCGACTGGGGCGGGGCGCGCGGGACGAGTCTCGCCGAGGCGCGGGCCGAGCACGTGCCGCCGCGCTGGTACTACGAGCCGGCCTCGCCGAGCGACAGTCCGTGGTACCAGTACCAGCTGACGGCGACCGCGCCGGGCGTGGGTCAGGACCTGCCGGTCGTGGTGTCGCATCCGGCGGGGTCGGACGGGACGCTGACGGTCAGGCTGTATGGCGGCATCGATCTCGACGGCGCGGCGCCGGACCATCACGTGCGGATCCGGCTGAACGGGGTCGAGGTGGCGAGCCGGCGGTTCGACGGGATCACGGCGCAGCGCTTCGAGATCCCGGTGACGAACGTGGTGGCGGGGACGAACGTGGTCCGGGTGGAGCTGCCGTTCGACACCGGGTATGACGTCGACCAGGTGGTGGTCGAGGGCGTGGCGCTGACGTACCGGACGGCGGCCGAGGTGCGCGATGGCAGGTTCGAGGCGCGCGGGGTGACGACGGTGGCGACGCTCGAGGAGCGGATCTTCGCCGATGGCATCGGCGAGCCGATCCCGACCTGCATCCCGTACCAGTCGACCGAGATCAATGTGCCGAACTGCATCCCGGTGAACTTCGAGCGGACGCAGGTGGCGATCGCGGGCCGGACGGCGGACCAGTCGATCTGGGTCGTGGGCGCGGGCTCGGTGATGGAGCTTCAGGCGGCGCCGACCTCGGGTCTGTCCGGGGATCTGGCGCACAGTCCGGGCAGCACGCTGGTCGTCGCGAACCGCGCGACCCTGCCGATGCCGGAGATCGCGGCGGCGCCGGCGCTGGAGTCGCTGCCGACGGGGTCGGCCGAGTACGTGGTGATCACGCACGCGGCGTTCCGGGACGCGCTCGCGCCGCTGGTCGCGCGGCGCCAGAGCCAGGGTCTGTCGACGGCGGTGATCGACGTCGAGCAGCTGTACCGGCGGTACACGGCGGGCAATGCGCACCCGGAGGCGATCCGGGCGTTCATGCGCGAGCACGCGCGGGCGCTGGGGACGCGGTATCTGGTGCTGGCCGGAGGCGCGAACTACAACTCGGTCGGTCTGCTGCCGCCGGGCACGGCGACGCTGAGCCACATCCCGACGCCGTACGTCGCGGTGAACCCGCTGGTGAACTTCGCGCCGGCCGATGCGCTGTATGGCGACCTGACCGGCGACTCGGTGGCCGAGGTCGCGGTGGGTCGGCTGCCGGTGCGGACGGTGGCGGAGGCGAGCGAGGCGGTGCGGAAGATCCTGGCGTACGAGGCGCAGCCGGCGACGGGCCGGTTCCTGCTGGCCTCGGGCGGTCAGGACCTTGAACTGGGTCTCGACTTCCGGGCGGCGACGACGGGCTTTGCGGCGACGCTGCCGCCGGCGTGGGCGCAGACGCGGGTGGACGTGGACACGCTGGGGGCGGCGGCGGCGCGGCTGGCCTTGATCGACGGGCTCAACTTCGGGCAGAGCGTGATCAGCTACACCGGGCACTCGGGGCCGATCCAGTGGGGCTTCGAGCCGTTGCTGACGGCGAGCCAGGTGTCGGGGCTGCCGGCGAATGCGAACCAGCCGTTCCTGCTGCAGTTCGGGTGCTGGACGACGTACTTCGCGTCGCCGGTGACGCTGACGATGGGGAATGCGTGGATGCTGACGCCGAACGCGGGGGCCTCCGGGGTGCTGGGCGCGACGGTGCTGCTGGACCAGCCGAACCACGACGCGCTGGCGGCGGCGCTCGGTCCGCGGCTGCAGTCGGGCCAGCGGCTCGGTGACGCGGTCGAGGCGGCGCGACGCGCGCTGGCGCCGGCACTGCCGCTCCACGGCGGCTCGGAGGTGCTGGCCGGAGTCACGCTGCTCGGCGACCCGGCGATGCCGCTGCGCTGAGGCCGTCCGCAAGGCGGGTCACGACCGACGGCGCCTGCGGGCGCCGTCGGCGTCTCGGGTCATGCATCATCGGTCGCGCGCGCGGCCGCGGCGGTGCCATGGCCCGCGGCATCGCTCGGCGACCGTGCGGCCCTGGGTCAATCCGGCGACATGCGCTCGCGTGCGCTCAGGCGCCGGACGCGGCAGCGTTCGAACTCGGCCCCGGAGGGAAGCCCGATCCCGCGCGGGTCGCCGGCGACGTACAGCGTCACGTGGGCCGGCGCGTCGGCGGCGATCGCGTCACGGGTCGCCTGCGCGGCGCGCGCCCGGAACCGCGTGAAGGCCGGGCAGTCCGCGAGGGCGACCACCGACCACGCTGGACCCTCGGCCTTGTCCGCGCGCAGCAGCCACCATGCGTCGCCGAGCGTGACCCGCCACGCATCGGGATCCCCCGCGCCGAGAAGGGCGCGCCAGGCATCCCGTCCCCCGGTCGCCGAATCGAGGCGATCCGCGTCGGCGGACGAGAGTAGGGTCAGGTGCAGTTCGTCCTTGGCGACCAGTTCGATCTCGGGAAGGCTCAGCCGCGGGGCGAGGTCCGGCGCGACCGACCACGGCAGCGGCAGGATCACCGCGCCGGAGTCGGTGCGGACCGGCGCTCCGATCGCGGCGGTCGAGCTCCCGTGCATGTCCGGATCCTTCGGTGCCTTGCTCATCTGGATTGGGCGGGACGGGCTGAACGGCATCGGCAACGGCATCCTCGCATCGGTTTTCCGGCCGGGCGCTTGGCGTCTCCGGTTCGCGGCCTTCGGCCGATCCTCGCGACCCGGCCAGCCAGGGATCCGGCGAGAACGATCGACGGGTGGACGCATCGCGTCCGGTCCCGAGCGCAGTCCCACGATCTGGGACGGCCGCATCGGATCATCCACCATCGACCCGCGGCATGATCGCGGGCGCGGCGCGGGAGCTTCGGCAGCGCATGGCGGCACGCAGGACGGATATGGTGGCAGGGCAGGGGGGGAAGCCGAAGCGGGACGGAATCGTGCTGACCCGCGCGAGCCGGATCGAGGCGCTGACCGGGCCCTTCGAGACGCTGCTCCGGGCGCTCGCGCCGGACGATCCGATCGAGCGGGTCCCGGTCGTCGCGGGTCATCCCGGCATGCGCGAGTGGCTGCTCGGCGCGCTGGCCCGGGATCGCGGCGCCGGCGCGATCGTCGCCGACATCGAGCCGATGCTGCCGAGCCGATGCATCGACCGGCTGGCCGAGGCGATGCTCGGCGAGCGCGCGATCGGCCTGCCGGCCTGGCGCCACGAGCGGCTGCGCTGGACGATCGACGATCTGCTGCGCGCACCGGATGCGATCCAGGTCACCGAGCCGTCGATCCGGCGCCATCTCGATCGCGGCGCCGCGGCGCGGCGCGGCCTGCCGCGCTTCGAACTGGCCGATCGCCTGGCCCGCATCTACGCGCGCCACCTCGTCTACCGCCCTGACGTGCTGCGCGCCTGGCAGCACCGCCGGCATCCGCTCGGGACCGCGAGCGAGCGGCAACTGCTGGCGCCGCTTTGGTGTGCGCTGGTGGCGCGGCTGGGCCGGCATCGCGCCGAGGTCGTCGACGATCTGGTCGCGGCCCTCGCGTCGCGGCCGGCGCCGTGGCCGGTGCTGCACGTCTTCGGCGTGTCGCATCTCGCGCCGTCCGAACTCTGCGTGCTGAAGGCCGTCGCGCGATCGGCGCCGGTCTGCGTCCATCTCTTCGACCCGAGCTGCGACGACTGGATCGGCCTACCGTCCGGACGGGACGCCTTCGCGACGTTCGCCGCGAACGCGCGTGCCCGGATCGACGCCGGGGACGACGACGCGCCGCCCGACCACCCGCATCCGCTGCTCGCGCGCTGGGGTCGGCTCGGCCAGCAGTTCCTCGCCGGACTGCTCGAGGGCGACGACGTGGTCTTCGACGTGCGCGATGGGACGGACCGGAACGACGCGCCGGGACCGGGCCTGCTCGGCCACCTCCAGGCCGACATCCGTGCGAACCGCCTCACGCGCTTGCCGGATGACTCGCCGGATGCATCGCGCGCGGACCCGACGCTGCGGATCCACGTCTGCCACACCCGCGTGCGCGAGCTCGAGGTCCTGCGCGACGCGCTGCTCGATGCGATCGCCGCCGGCATCGCGCCCGAGGCGATCTGCGTGATGGCGCCGGACATCGGCGAGTACGCGCCGCTCTTCCCCGGCGTGTTCGGCGAGCCGGGGGTGCGCGACGACGCGCTGCTGCCGTACCGGCTCGCCGACGTGCCGCTGGCGCGCGGTCATCGGCTGTATCGCGCGCTGCTGGACCTGCTGGCGCTGCCGACCCGGCGGGTCGACGTGCCGGTCGTGCTCGACTGGCTGGCGATGCCCGAGGTGCGGCGCCGGCTGCGCCTCGGCGACGGCGATGTCGCCGCGATCGAGCGGTGGCTCTCGGAGGCGCGCGTCGCCTGGGGGCTCGACGCCGACGACCGCGCGCGAGAACGGGTGCCGGCGACGGATTGCTGGACGTTCGCGTGGGGCGTCGAGCGGCTGGTCCTGGGCTACCTGACCGATGCCGAGGCCGACGGCACGTTGCCGCCGCTGTTCACGCCGGCCGGCGACGCGCCGACCGCACCGATCGGCGGCATCCACGGGCCGGGCGCGGCGGCGCTCGGCGCGCTCGATGCGCTGCTCGGCGAACTCGCGCGCTGGCGCGCCTTCGACGGCAGCGAGCGCACGGCGTCGGCCTGGGCGGCGGAGCTCGCGCGTCGCGTCGACGCGCTGTTCGCGGTCGATCCCGACGATCGCGACGGCCGCAGGGCACTCGACGGGATCCTCGCCGCGATTGCCGCGATCGGGACCGAGCCCGGCGAGGCGGGACTCGATCCTGTGATCGGCTTCGACGTGGTCCGGCACCTGCTGGAAGAGCGCCTCGCGGCAGCGTCGGAGCGCCAGCCCTTCCTCGCCGGGGGCATCACGGTCTGCGGCATGGTGCCGCAGCGCGCGATCCCGTTCGGGATGATCGCGGTGCTCGGGCTCGACGAGGGCGCGCTGCCGCGGATCGCGATCGACGGCGGGCTCGACCCGATCGCCTCGCGGCCGCGCTTCGGCGACCGCGACACCCGCGACGACGACCGCTACCTGTTCCTCGAGACGCTGATGGCGGCGCGCGCGCGGCTGCACCTGTCGTGGATCGGCCGCGACGAGCGCGACGGGAGTCCCCGCAGCCCGTCGGCGCTGCTCGCGGAGCTGATGGCGACGCTCGATGCGATGCGCGGCATCGGCGGGTCCGACGCGGAGCGGCCCTGGCTGGTCGAGCATCCGCTGCAGCCCTTCGATGCGCGCTGCTTCGACGGCGAGGACCCACGGCTGCAGTCGTTCTCGGCCGAGTTCGCGGCGATGCGCGCCGACGCGGCGGCCGGTGACGGACGTTCCGCCACGCCGATGGCCGGTCTCGACGCCGGCTGCCCCGCCGGCGCGGAGACCGCGCCCGATCCGGAGGCGCTGCCGCTGGCCCGCTGGCTGCGCTGGTTCCGGGATCCGATGCGCGAACTGGTCGAGCGTCGCCTCGGCCTGTCGATGGCGGTGCTCGAGGACGATGGCGTCCCCTCTGACGAACCGCTCGAGCCTGGGCTGGCCGCGATCGAGCGCTGGCCGCAGCGCCTGCTGTTCGACGTGGTGCTGCCCGCAGGCACGCCGGATGCGCTCGATCGACACGCGCGACCCGCGCTCGAGGCCGCCGGCGTGCTGCCGGCCGGCCTCGCCGGCGAGGCGACGTGGGCCGACCTGCGCGCGGTCGTCATCGCGGGCTTCGAGGCGTGCCGGGAGCTGCCGCTGACGGTGTCGAGCGTTCACGCCGAGACGGTCTCGATCACGCTCGGCGGCCAGACGATCGCCGGCCGCATCGACGGCGTCGCCGAGGTCGCCGACGGCCTCGCGCTGCTGCGCCTGTATCCGCACGGCGACGCGATCCGCCCGGAACAGGCGCTGCACTTCGGCCAGCGCGTGCCGCTGTTCATCGAGTGGGCGCTGCTGCGGCTCGCGCGCGCCGACGGCGACGCGGCGGCGCACCGCGTGCATCCGGTGGCGCTCGGCGTAGCGCCCGACCCCCGGCAGTCGTGGCTCGAAAGGCTCGTCGCGTGGGACGCCGGGTTCGCCGCCGCCGATCGTGCCGTGCGCGCCCGGATGATCGAGGACCTCGTGACGCGCCTCGAAGACCTGCGTCAGATCTACTTGCGCGCGCCCGACGCGCCGTGGGCGTGGTTCCCGCGGGCCGCCTTCGCGATCGCGAACGGTGGCGACGGCGTCAGCGAGCTGTTCGGCGGCTGGGGCGGCACCGGCGAGCTCGACTACGAGCCCGGACATGCCCGCGTGCTCGGCTTCGATCTCGGTCTCGACGATCCGCGATCGCCTCGCCACCAGGCGCTGGCCCGGACGGCGCAGCGCGTCGCCGCCGCGATCACGCTCGGCCCGGTGACGGAGGGCGCGCGATGATCGCGGTCGGCGACTGGCGCGCGGCACCGATCGCGGACGGCACCCGGCTGCTGGTCGAGGCCAGCGCCGGCACCGGCAAGACCTGGACGATCGCGGCGCTGTACCTGCGGCTGGTGCTGGAGCGCGGGCTGTCGCCGCGCCGGATCGTCGTCGCGACCTTCACCAACAAGGCCGCCGACGAGCTGCGCGAGCGCCTGCGCGAACGGCTGCGCGGCGCGCGCGCGCTCGCCGATCCGGACGCCGTGGTCGACCCCGCGGCAAGCCCGGATCGCGAGTGGCTGGCCGCGCGCTGGGTCGATCCGGCGCGGCGCGCGGACGACCGCCATCGGCTCGATGCCGCGCTCGGCGACTTCGACCGCGCGCCGATCGGTACGCTGCATCGGCTGGCCGACCGGATCCTGCGCGAGCAGCCATTCGCGACCGGCGCGGGCCTTGGTCGCGGCGCTGCCGGTGACGGCGCCGAGCTGCGCGACGAGCTGGCGCGCGACCTCCGTCGCATCCTGCTCCAGGATCCGGGCCACCCGCTGAGCCAACTGGCGGCCGCCGCGGGCACGGGGCCGAGCGCGACCGATCTCGGCCGGGCCCTGTCGGCGCTGCTCGCGGCAGGCGCCGTGGTCGCCGACGATGACCCGACGGCCGATGCGCGGCTGACGGACCCGGCGCTGCGGGCGCGGATCGAACGCGTCCTTGCGCGGCGCGAGGCGCTGTTCCGGAGCAACGCGGCCGCACCGCGCGCGCTCGAGGCGCTCTCGGCGGTTCTCGACCATGCGGCGCCGTGGCGGGACGTCGACGTCGGCGATGCGCTCGAGTGCCTCCACAAGTTCGGCCTGCGCACCGGTTTCAGGAAGGGCGCCGACGGCGATCCGGACCTCGAGTGGTTCGTGATCAACGCCGAGCGGCTGGCCGCCGCCGTCCGCGAGATCGCGAGGCTCCGGCCCCTGCGCGCGTTCTGGCGCGCCGTCGGCGCGTGGGCCCGCGCCGAGGCGCGGCGCCGTCTCGACGCGCGCGGCGAGTCGAGCTTCGATGCGCTGCTCGAGACCGTCCACGACGCGCTCGCGGCCGAGGACGGCGCGTCCGGGCGCCCGCTCGCCGACGCGCTGCACGCATTGTGGCCGGCGGCGCTGGTCGACGAGTTCCAGGACACCGATCCGGTCCAGTACGGCATCCTCGACCGCATCTGGCGCGGCGACGACCGGCAGCCGCGCGGCTGGCTCGCGATCGTCGGCGATCCCAAGCAGGCGATCTACCGCTTCCGCGGCGGCGACATCGACACCTACCTGCGCGCGCGCGACTCGTCGACGGCGACGCTCACGCTCTCGACCAACCACCGCTCGGCGGCGCGATTCGTCGCCGCGTGCAACGCGTTCTTCGGCGCCGGCTCGGCGGCGCTGTCGGCGCGCGACGACGGGGAGATCCGGTACGTGCCGGTCGCTTCGGCGCGGACGCCCGACCATCCCGCGGGGCTGCGCCTCGATGGCGCCGAGCCTGCGGCGCCGCTGACGATCCGGACGATCGCGACGCCATCCGACGGACTCGGGGCCGAGGACCTGATCGCGCGCGCCGTCACGGCGGCCGCGGACGAGATCGCCGGCCTGCTCGGATGCGGTCGGCACACGATCGCGGGGCGACCGCTCGAGCCGGCCGACATCGCGGTGCTGGTCCCGGCGAACGCGCACGTCGCGGCGATGCTCGACGCGCTGGCCGCGCGCCGCGTGCCCGCGGTCGGCAGCCAGCAGTCCAGCGTGTTCGACACCGACACCGCGCGCGATCTGGTGCTGGTGCTCGCGGCGCTGGTCGAGCCGCACGAGTCGACGCGCCGCGCCGCGCTGGCGACGCGGCTGCTCGGCCGGGATTGGGCGACGCTGCGCCGGATCGTGGCCGATCCGTCGCTGGCTGCGGCGACCGAGTCGCGGCTGGACGGCTGGCGCGAGATCTGGCGGCGGCTCGGCATCGGCGCCGCGATCCGGGCGCTTTGCGCCGACATCGCGCCGCGCGTGCTCGCCGACGCCGACGGCGAGCGCGTCCTCACCGACCTGCGGCATCTCGGCGAGCTGCTCGAGCTCGCGGCCGCCGACCACCACGGCCCGCATGCGCTGCTCGCGTGGCTCAAGCGTCAGCGCCGGATCTCCGGCGGCAGCGAGGCCGACGTCGACGCCCGCCGGATGCGGCTCGAGTCCGACGCCCGCCGGGTCCAGGTGATGACGGTGCACGCCGCGAAGGGTCTCGAGTTCGGGATCGTGTTCCTGCCGTTGGCCTTCCGCCACGGCCTGGGCAACGACTGGGCCAAGGCGCCGCTGGTGCGCGTGTCGCGCCCGAACGACCCGGCCGGCCTGCTCGACCTGCCGGCTGCGGTGGGCAGTCAGGCGGCACGGGCCGAGTCCGACGAACGCTTCCGCCTGTTCTACGTCGCGGTGACCCGCGCGATCCACGCCTGCGTGATCTACGACGCCCCGGCGCCGCAGAAGATGACGGACGTGCCTCTCGCGACGCTGATCGCGCGGCATCGCCGCGCGGCGGCCGCGCGCAGGAAGGCTCCGGGAGCGGTCGCGTCGGCGACGACCCGACGCGCAGGCCGCGATCCCGTCCGGAGCTTCGTCGTGACCGATCCTGCGCGCGTGCAGGCCGCTGCGACGTCGCCATCGATGCGGACGGACGCGCCGGCGCCGCGCGAGGCGCAGGACGATGCCGGTGCGCGTCCCGCGATCGACGGCATCGCGTGGTGCGAGGGCATGCCCGAGGCGGCCTCGCTCGATCCGGCTGGCGGGGAGGCCAGACCGCGCCGGGCGCGGCCGCTGCCGCCGCCAGCGCCGGGTCCGAGGCCCGGGCGGCACAGCTTCACGTCGCTGTCGAAGTCGGCATCGGGTTCGGCAAGCGACGGCGTCGCGCCCGAATCCGCAGCCGAGGACGAGGCAGGTGCCGAGGCGGACGCACTGGACGGCCCGATCACGGCCGCGCCAGCCGTCGCGGCCGGGCGCGAGGCCGACGTGGCCGTTCCCGACGACGCGGATCCGGCGCTGCTCGCCCTCGAACCCCTGCGCGGGATCGGCTTCGGCGACGCCGTGCACGCGATCCTCGAGCGGCGCGTCCACGGGCGCGCCATCGTCGACCAGCCGGACCTGGTGTGGCGGGCGCTGGCGCAGCACGGGATCCCGGGCGGGCACGAGGCCCTCGTCGCCGAGATGCTCGATCGCGCGCTGGCCACGCCACTGTGGCCCGGCGGGCCGGCCGCTGCCGATCTCGCGCCGCGCGACCAGTCGATCGAGTTCGCGTTCGTGCTGCCGCTGCCGCGCCTGTCGATGGCCGCGCTGCGGCGCATCGCGATCGACCTCGGCGAGCCCGACCTCGTGCCGGAATCGGACCGCGAGGTGGCCGGCCTGCTGCGCGGCCAGATCGACCTCGTGTTCCGTCACGAGGGCCGCTACCGCGCGCTCGACTGGAAGACCAGCCGCCTCGGCGTCCGCGTTGCGGACTACCTCGGGGAAAGCCTCGACCGCGCGATGGACGGCCACCACTACCGCTTCCAGGCGCTGCTCTACACGCTCGCGCTCGACCGGCACCTGCGCGCGCGCCTCGGCGGCTACGAGCGCGCGAGGCATCTCGGCGCGCCGGTCTACGTGTTCGTGCGCGGCGCGGGTCTCGCACCGGGGGCCGGCATCTGGTCGAGGCCTTTCGACCCGGCGCTGCTCGATGCGGTCGACGCGCTGCTCGACGGGCGGGATCCGCCCGGGGGTTCGGCATGAGCCTGCGCTTCGACGGCACCGCGCTCGACCCCCGGTTGGCCGGATTCGCGCCGCTGCCGCGCGCGGTCGCGCGCTTCGTGCTGGCGCGCGGCGGCGGCTGGGCGCTGGCGAGGCTCGCCGCCCGCGCGTGCGCGCATGACCTCGACGGCCACAGCGAGATCGAGATCGGCGCCGACGTGGCCGCGGTGATCGCCGCGGAGCCGCTGGTTGGGACGCCGGAGACCTTCGACCCGTCGCGCCACGCCTTCGTCGTCGACGGCGACCGCTTCCAGCTGGCGCGCAATCACCGTCACGAGCGCGACATCGCGCTCGCGCTCGGCGCTCGCGTCGCCGGAACGAAGGCCGCGGCGCCCGTCACCGACGAGGACCTGGTGGCCCTGTTCGGCGGCGAGGTGCGCCCCGTCGCGGCGCGCCAGGCCGAGGCCGTGCGCCGCGTCGTCGGTCGCGGCCTGTTCGTGCTCACGGGTGGTCCGGG
>PVBP01000036.1 GCA_002995625.1 Lysobacteraceae bacterium
GTTCGGACTCTAGCCGGGTCGCGCGACGGTTCGTGGAACGCGCGCGGCCGGCCCGCACGGCCACCCCGTCCGCGACGGTCTCGAACGGGGCCGCGCCGGCGGCGCTCGTCGCCCGCGGCGCCACGACCGGGAACCGGGCCGACGTCCAGCGCGCCCTGGCGCGTCGGACCGCTTCGCCACCGGACACCGACGCCGCGACCGGGGACCGGCGGTCCCGGGACGTATACTTCCGTGTTCCCGCCGGCGAACCCGAAACGACATGCCCTGGCTGCGTCGAATCCTCACGTGGGGACTGATCCTGTTCGTCCTCGGAATCGTCGCCGGGATCGGGGCGCTCGCGACCGCCTACTGGCTGGTCAAGCCACGGCTGCCCGACGTCGCGACGATCCGCGAGATCCGGCTGCAGGTCCCGCTCCGGGTGCTGTCGGCGGACGGCAAGCTGATCGCGGTGTTCGGCGAGAGCCGCCGCACGCCGGTCGCGATCGACCGGATTCCCGAGCACGTGCGTCAGGCGTTCATCGCGATCGAGGACGCGCGCTTCTACGAGCATCGCGGGATCGATCCGGTCGGCATCGCGCGCGCGGTGTGGCTGCTGCTGACCACCGAGGACCAGCGCGTGCCCGGCGGCAGCACGATCACCCAGCAGGTCGCGAAGAACTTCTTCCTGAGCCCCGAGTACTCGTTCACGCGCAAGCTGACCGAGATCTTCCTGGCGCTCAAGCTCGAGCGGGAGCTGACCAAGGACGAGATCTTCGCGCTCTACCTCAACAAGATCTTCTTCGGCCACCGCGCCTACGGCATCGTCGCCGCGGCCGACTTCTACTACGGCAAGCCGCTCGAGGAGCTGACCCTCGCCGAGGCCGCGATGCTGGCCTCGATCCCGAAGTTCCCGTCGACCGCCAATCCGATCGCGAATCCCGCGCGCGCGCGCCTCCGCCGCGATTACGTGCTGCAGCGGATGCTCGAGGAGGGCTTCATCGACCGCGCCACCTTCGAGGCGGCGGTCGCCGAGGAGGACACCGCGCGCGCCCACGAGCCGGCGATCGAGGTCGAGGCGCCGTGGCTGGCCGAGATGGTCCGGGTCGCCGCGATCGAGCGGCTCGGCGCCGACGCGCTGACCGGTGGCTACTCCGTGCACACGACGATCGATTCGCGGCATCAGGAAGCCGCCAACCGCGCGCTGCGCGCCGGGCTGATCGAGTACGACCGGCGCCATGGCTGGCACGGCGCCGAAGGCCGCGTGGAGCTGCCGGCCGAGGCCGCGGCCGCCGACTGGCGGCGTGCGCTCGGCGATCGACGCCCGGTGGTCGGACTCGAGCCCGCGATCGTGCTCGAGGCGGCCCCGGGCGAGGCACGCCTCGGGCTCGCCGACGGCCAGGAGATCTCGCTGCCGGTCGCGCGGATGGCCTGGGCCCGGCGCTTCATCAACGAGAACGCCCGCGGTCCGACGCCGACCCGGACCTCCGACGTGCTCGCGCGCGGCGACATCGTCCGCGTGTTCCGCGACCGCGACGGCGAGTGGCAACTCGGACAGATCCCGAGGGCGCAGGGCGCGGTGGTGGCGATCGATCCCCGCGACGGCGCGGTCAAGGCGCTGGTCGGCGGCTTCAGCTTCGGCCTGTCGAAGTTCAACCGCGCGATCCAGAGCCAGCGCAACCCCGGATCGAGCTTCAAGCCGTTCGTGTACTCGGCCGCGTTCGAGCGTGGATTCCATCCGGCCTCGGTGATCAACGACGCGCCGATCGAACTGATCGATCCGTCCCGACCCGACGGCGTCTGGCGCCCGAGCAACGACGACAACACGTTCATGGGCCCGATGCGCCTGCGCGACGCAATGGTGCGATCCCGCAACCTGGTCTCGGTCCGGCTGCTCGACGCGACCGGGATGGCGTTCGCACGCAACCACATGGCGCGCTTCGGATTCCCGCTGCAGTCGCTGCCCGGCAACCTGTCGCTGGCGCTCGGGACGAGTTCGGTCACGCCGCTGTCGATGGCGCGTGCCTACGCGGTGTTCGCCAATGGCGGCTATCTCGTGGACCCCTGGTTCATGGCGCGGATCGATGACGACCGTGGCCAGCCGATCTACGAGGCGGCCGCGAAGCGCGCGGCCGGCGGCGACGAGACCGTGGCCTCGGATGCCGAGGTCGCCGGTCTCAGCGTCGAGGATCTGGGCGCGCTGCTCGGCACCTTGCCGCCGCCTGCGGCGCCAGCCGGAACGGAGCGCCCGGTCGAAGGGGCCGCCGCCGATTCGCGGACCGATCCCGCGGGCGGCGAGGCCGCGCCGCGCGTGCTCGACGCGCGCAACGCCTTCCTCGTCACCTCGCTGCTGCGCGACGTCGTGCTGCGCGGCACCGGTCGCGGCGCGATGGCGCTCGGCCGCAACGATCTCGGCGGCAAGACCGGCACCACCAACGACCATCGCGATGCGTGGTTCGCCGGCTACAACGCCTCGCTGGTCGCGGTGTCGTGGGTCGGGCTCGACGACTTCTCGTCGCTCGGGCGGGGCGAGTTCGCGTCGCGCACCGCGCTCCCGATCTGGACCGAGTTCATGCGCGTCGCCCTCGATGGCGTTCCGGAACTGCCGCTGGAGACGCCACCGGGCCTGATCCAGGTCGCGCTCGGCGGTGGTCCGGCCGACTGGGTGCGCGTCGAGGATCTCGCAAGGATCGAGGCCGAGGCCGCCGCCGCCGAGAGCGAGGCGGCCGACCAGCAGCTGATCGACATCTTCTGACCCCGATGACCGGACGGCGCAAGGCCCCGATGCGTGGCGCCGACGCGAGCCGCGTGCTCGCCGACGCCGCGCGCAGGTTGCTGGACGGCCGCGAGCCCGATCCCGAATCGGCGCTGCGGAGCGCCGCGCAGGCCGCCGGATGGCGTGATTCCGCGCGCCACCCACCGCCCGCCCAGGTGGTCGAAGCCGCCCTCTCGGAGCGCCGCCTGTTCGACGGTCCGCGCCACCAGGCCCGGCTCGCGCTGCTGCGTCGCGAGGCGCTCGAGGCGATGCGCTTCCTGTCGGCGTTCGAGCCGCGCCTCGTCGGCGGCGTCCTCGACGGCTGGGCCGGCGCTGGCGCCGCGATCGAGATCCAGCTGTTCACCGATGAACCGGACGCGGTGCTGCTGAGGTTGCGAGAGATCGGCGTCCGGCCGCGGACCCTGCCCGGCCGGCGATCGGGCCGCGAGGACGCGATTCCGGAGAGGCTCGACTTCGTCGCGCGCGGCCACCCGATCCGGCTCTCGCTGTTCCGGGCGATCGAACTGCGGCGGCGGACGACGGCGCCCGGCCTCGGACGGGCCACGGTCGGTGAGGTCGAGGCGCTCCTCGCCCCGGGCTGAGGCGTTCCGCGCCGCGATCAGCCGCGCCGGTCGATCGGCACGTAGTCGCGCGTCGCGGCGCCGGTGTAGACCTGCCGCGGACGGCCGATCTTCGCGTCCGGGGTGACGTGCTGCTCGAGCCAGTGCGCGATCCAGCCCGGCGTCCGGCCGAGCGCGAACATCACCGTGAACATCTCGGTCGGGATGTTGAGCGCCTTGTAGATCAGGCCCGAATAGAAGTCGACGTTCGGATAGAGCTTGCGCTCGACGAAGTACGGATCCTTCAGCGCCGCCTCCTCGAGCTTCATCGCGACGTCGAGCAGCGGGTCGGAGACCCCGAGGTCGGCCAGCACCCTGTGCGTCATCTCGCGGATGATCGCCGCGCGCGGGTCGTAGTTCTTGTAGACGCGGTGGCCGAAGCCCATCAGCCGGAAGCCCGAGTTCTTGTCCTTGGCCTTGTCGATCGCGCGGCCGACCTGGTCGGGCGTGCCGATCTCCTCGAGCATCTTCAGCACCGCCTCGTTGGCGCCGCCGTGCGCCGGCCCCCACAGCGCGGCGATGCCGGCCGCGATGCAGGCGTAGGGATTGGCGCCGGTCGAGCCGACCAGGCGCACGGTCGAGGTCGAGGCGTTCTGCTCGTGGTCGGCGTGCAGGATGAACAGCAGGTCCAGCGCCTTCGCCGCCACCTCCGGCAACTCGAGCCGCTCCGACGGCACCTCGAACATCATGTGCAGGAAGCGCGTGCAGTAGTCGAGGTTGTTGCGCGGGAAGCGGATCGGCCAGCCGATCGAGTAGCGGTACGCGGCGGCGGCCATCGTCGGCATCTTCGCGATCAGGCGGATCGCGGCGAGGTAGCGCTGCTTCGGATCGTCGATGTCGGTCGAGTCGTGGTAGAACGCCGCCAGCGAGCCGACCATCGCGCACAGCATCGCCATCGGGTGCGCGTCGTAGTGGAAGCCGTTGAGGAAGCTCCGCATCGACTCGCGCATCATCGTGTGGTGCGTGACCTCGTGGTCGAAGGCCGCGAACTCGGCCTTCGTCGGCAGCTCGCCGTGGATCAGCAGGTAGGCGACCTCGAGGAAGTTCGAGTGCTTCGCGAGCTGCTCGATCGGGTAGCCCCGGTACATCAGCACGCCCGCGTCGCCGTCGATGTATGTGATCGCGCTGCGGCAGCTCGCCGTCGACATGAAGCCCGGGTCGTAGGTGAAGAGCCCGGTTTCCTTGTGCAGCCTGCCGATGTCGATCGCCTTCGGCCCGATCGTGCCGGTGACGAGCGGCAGGGCGACGGTGTGGTTGGCGGCATCGGTCAGGGAGACGCTCTCGCTCACGGCGGATCCTCGTTCGCTTCGGTGGGCCCGGGGCGGATGGGCCGCGGAGGTCCCGACAGCGGGAGCCGCAGTCTCGAACGCCCGTTCGACAACCGCGGGATTATGGCACGCGATGATGTCGTCGCGCCGTCGGCGGAACGTCGGTGGGCGCGGCGCGCATGCGCCGTCTCCGTCGCGGGACGCCCAAACGAACAGGGGCCGCCGTCGGACGACGGCAGCCCCCGATCCGCGCGCAGGATCGGCGCCCGCGCCGCGGCGCGCCTACTTGGCGTAGCGCTTGCGGAACTTGTCGACGCGGCCCGCGGTGTCGACGATCTTGTGCTTGCCCGTGTAGAACGGGTGCGAGGCGCTCGAGATCTCGACCTTGACCACCGGGTACTCGTTGCCGTCCTCCCAGGTGATCTTCTCCCTGCTGGTCATCGTCGACCGGGTCAGGAACTTGAAATCGCCGGTGACGTCGTGGAACACGACCGGCTGGTACTTCGGATGGATGTCGGCCTTCATGACGTGGGGCCCCGCGGAAAAGTCGCGTAGTCTATCCCGGCGCCGCGGGCGGCACAAGCTGTCGCCCGCGGCGAGTTTCGGCGGGTCAGCGGCCGATCAGCGCGCCTTCGATCCGCCGCTCGAAGCCGGCCTGGTCGATCCGGCGCGCGATCCAGGCGTTGGCGGCGAGGCCCGTCCGGCCCGCCCAGTCGACCACGGTCATCCCGCGCGTGTGCTCGCCGACCAGCGCCACCGAGACGTGGCGGTCGGCGGCCTCGGCGACCAGCGCGGGTTCCAGCACCACGGCCATCGCCAGCGCGTCGGCCAGGTGCGAGTGCGTCGCGGAACGGTGGGCTCGAACCCAGGCGTGGCGCTTCTCGGCGATCGCGCGCATCAGCCGCGCCGCCGGCGTCGGGGCCGCGAGCCAGCCCTCCAGGCGTTCGAACGGGATGCCGTGGGCCAGCGTCGCCTCCCAGTCGACCAGCTCGAAGCGCGGCCAGCGCCGGAACACGACGTCGGCGGCCTCCGGGTCGAAGCCGATGTTGAACTCGGCCTTGATCCGCTCGGTGTTGCCGCGGCCGTCGACCGCGCCGCCCATCACGACGAGGCGCGGCACCCGTGACGGCAGGGTCGGGTCGATCAGCAGCGCGACCGCGAGGTTGGTCAGCGGGCCGAGGCACACCAGCGTCAGATCGCCCGCGTGGCGTCGCGAGGCGTCGAGGATCGCGTCGACCGCATGCACCGTCGAGGCCCTGCGTGCCGGCTCGGGCAGTCCGGCGTCGCCGAAGCCGTCCTCGCCGTGCACGAAGGCCGCGCTCGCGGGCGGCGGCAGGATCGGCGCCGGACAGCCCGGATGCACCGGGACGTCGCGGTCGACGGTCTCCACCAGGCGCAGCGCATTGCGCACGGTGTGCTCGAGGCCGACGTTGCCGGCCGCGACCGTGAGGCCCACGATCTCGACCGCGGGTTCGGCGAAGGCCATCAGGATCGCGAGGGCGTCGTCGACCCCGGGATCGGTGTCGATCAGGAGCGGCGTCGTCATCGCGCGAGCGTAGCGGGTTCCCGCGGTGCGGCGCCCCCCCGCCGCGGTCAGGCGTCGGCGTAGCGCACGCCCTGCCCGATCCAGCGCGCGATCAGGCGATCGGCCGCGGCCGGGTCGATCGCGAGCAGGGTTTCGGCGGTCTCCGACACCGCCGGCAGCAGCGCGGCGTCGCGCGACAGGTCGGCGACGCGGAACCCGGCCAGTCCGGTCTGCCGGGTCCCGAGCACCTCGCCGGGGCCGCGCAGTTCGAGGTCCTTCTCGGCGATCCGGAAGCCGTCGCAGGTCTCGCGCATCACGTCGAGCCGCTGGCGCGCGGCCTGCGACAGCGGCGGCTGGTACATCAGCACGCAGGTCGAGGCCGCCGCGCCGCGGCCGACCCGGCCGCGCAGCTGGTGCAGCTGCGACAGGCCGAGCCGCTCGGCGTTCTCGATCACCATCAGGCTCGCGTTCGGCACGTCGACGCCGACCTCGATCACCGTGGTCGCGACCAGCACCGCGAGCCCGCCGGCCTTGAAATCGGCCATCACCCGGGCCTTGTCGGCCGGACGCATGCGCCCGTGGACGAAGCCGATCCCGAGGTCCGGGAGCGCGGCGACCAGGGCCGCGTGCGCGGCCTCGGCGGCCTGCGCCTCGAGCTGCCCGGACTCCTCGATCAGCGTGCAGACCCAGTAGGCCTGTCGCCCCCCGGCGCAATAGGCGCGGATCCGCTCGACCACCTCGTCGCGGCGACTCGCATTCATCACCACGGTCGTCACCGGCGTGCGCCCGGGCGGCAGTTCGTCGATCACCGAGACATCGAGGTCGGCGTAGGCGGTCATCGCCAGCGTCCGCGGGATCGGCGTCGCCGTCATCACCAGCTGGTGCGGGGTCGCGCCCTCGACCCCCTTCTCGCGCAGCGCGAGCCGCTGGTGGACGCCGAAGCGGTGCTGCTCGTCGACGACCGCAAGCCCGAGCCGCCGGAAGCGCACGTCGTCCTGGATCAGCGCGTGGGTGCCGATCACCACGTCGGCATCGCCGGCGACGGCCGCGAGCGCCAGCCGGCGCTGCCTCGGCGTCAGGCTGCCGGCGAGCCACGCGATGCGCACGCCGAGCGGCGCGAGCCAGCGTTCGAAGCTCGCGCGATGCTGGCTCGCCAGGACCTCGGTCGGCGCGAGCACCGCCGCCTGCCAGCCGGCGTCGACGGCCGCGAGGGCCGCGAGCGCCGCGACCGCGGTCTTGCCGGAACCGACGTCGCCCTGCACCAGCCGCAGCATCGGCCGGCCGCGCGCGAGGTCGGCCTCGACCTCGCCGAGCACGCGGCGCTGCGCGCCGGTGAGTTCGAAGCCGAAGCCCTCGAGCAGTCCGTCCCGGCGCGCGCCCGGCCCTGCGATCACCGGGCCGGGCCGCGCGTGCACGTCGCGGCGCAGCCGCCGCAGGCTCAGGCGATGGGCCAGCAGTTCGTCGAAGGCGAGCCGCGCCTGCGCCGGATGGCGCCCGGCGAGCAGCGCCGCGACGTCGGCATCGGGCGGCGGACGGTGCACCAGACGCAGCGCGTCGCGCAGCGATCCGAGGCCGAGCTTGCGCCGCCATGCCGGCGGCACGCATTCGAGCGCGGCGTCGTCGGGCAGGCGCGCGAGCGCCTGGTGGACGAGGGCCGCGATCCGCTTCGGGTGGACGCCGTCGGTGGTCGGATAGACCGGCGTCAGCGCGGACTCGAGCGGGACGCCCGGCGCGACCGCCCGGCAGGTCGGATGGACCATCTCGAGTCCGTGCACGCCCGCGCGCACGTCGCCGTGCACCCGCCAGCGGCTGCCGGGCACGAAGCGCTCGGCCTGCGCGCGATTGAAATGGAAGAACCGCAGCGTGAGCGTCGCGCGACTGCCGTCGCCGAGCGCGACGCGGAGCTGCGGCCGGAAGCGGAAGCTGCGCTCGACCGCCTCGACCACGCCCTCGACCTGCGCCGGCGCGCCGGGCACGAGGTCCGCGATCGGCGCGATCCGGGTCAGGTCCTCGTAGCGCAGCGGCAGGTGGAACCACAGGTCGCGCACCCGGACGAGGCCGATCGCGGCGAGCTTCGCGGCCAGCGCCGGGCCGACGCCGCGCAGCCCGGTCAGCGGCGCGTCGCCCGGATCGGTACCGGGCGTGGAGCTGGACGGCACCGCGCTCAGTCGTCGAGCACCATGACCATGTCCATCTCGACCTGCGCGCCGCGCGGCAGGCCCTTGACCTCGATCGTCGAGCGCGCCGGGTACGGCGGCTCGAAGTACTCCGTCATCACCTCGGAGAGCCGGCTGAAGTTCGACAGGTCGGTCAGGAACACGTGCAGCTTGACGACCTTCGTGAAGTCGCCGCCCGCCGCCTCGGCCACCGCGCGGAGATTCTCGAACACGCGCCGGATGTGGACCTCGATCGGACCCTCGACCAGCTCGCCGGTCGCGGGGTCGAGCGGCGTCTGCCCGGACAGATAGACGGTGCTGCCGACGCGGACGGCCTGCGAATAGGTGCCGATCGCCGCCGGCGCGCGCTCGGTGTGGATGTACTGCCTCGCCATCGCGGGGTCCTCGTCTGCCGTGGAGCGCCGATGATACGGGCGCCCGGCAGGCGCGCGGCGCGTGCCCGTCAGCCCGGATGGCGCTGCGCGGTGTGCACGACCTCGGCCCGGCGGATCCGCCGCAGCACGCCGGCCAGATGCCGACGGTCGCGGACCTCGATCGTGAACATCAGCGCGGCGGTGGTCACGTCGCGGTCCTGGTACTCGACGTTCTCGATGTTGGCCTCGGCCTCGGCGATCGCGGCCGCCACGGTCGCGAGCACGCCCGGCCGGTTGTCGACGACCGCGCGGAGCTGGACCCGGTACTCGCCCTCGACGTGGCGATCCCAGTCGACCGGGACCAGGCGCTCGGGCGTCTTGCGGAACTCCGGCACGTTCGGGCAGTTCGTGCGGTGCACGACGACCCCCTTGCCGGACGACAGGTAGCCCATGATCGGGTCGCCGGGGATCGGATGGCAGCAGACGCCGAAGCTGAGCACGCCGCGCTCGGCACCCGAGATCAGGATCTTCTCGCCATCCGCGCCGGCCGCAGCCGGGGCCGCGTCCCCGACCCGGCGCGTCAGCGCCTGCGCGACCTGCTGCGGCATGCGGTTGCCGAGCGCGATGTCGGAGAGCAGGTCCTCGAGCCGCCGCAGGCGATGCTCGGCGAGATAGGCGTCGAGCACGTCGGTCGGCACCGAGTCGAGCGAACTCGACTGCGCGGCCAGCGCGCGGTCCAGCATCCGGTGGCCGAGGTCGATCGCGTCCTCGTGCTGCATCCGCTTCAGGTGCTGGCGGATCGCGGTACGCGCCTTGCTCGAGACGACGAACGACAGCCAGTCCGGCGACGGCTGGGCCGACGGTGCGGTGATGATCTCGACCCGCTGGCCGCTCTGCAGCCGCGAGCGCAGCGGCGCCAGCCGTCCGTCGACGCGCGCGGCGACCGCGTGCCCGCCGACGCTGGTATGGACCGCATACGCGAAGTCGAGCGCGGTCGCGTTGCGCGGCAGCGCCATGATGTCGCCGGCCGGCGTGAACACGTAGACGTCGTCGGGGAACAGGTCGACGCGCACGTTCTCGACGAACTCGAGCGAGGAACTCTCGGCCGACTGCTGCGACAGGAGGTTCGTCAGCCACTCGCGCGCGCGGACCTGCGCGGCATTGGCCGGCTGCGCGTCGGTCTTGTAGGCCCAGTGCGCGGCGATGCCGCGCTCGGCCAGCACGTCCATCTCCTCGGTGCGGATCTGGACCTCGATCGGCGCGCCGTGCGGCCCGAACAGCACCGTGTGCAGGGACTGGTAGCCGTTGGCCTTCGGGATCGCGATGAAGTCCTTGAAACGGCCCTCGAGCGGCTTGTACAGCGCGTGGACCACGCCGAGCGCCATGTAGCAGTGCATCACGTCGGCGACGATCACGCGCACGCCGAGCACGTCGAGCACCTCGTCGAAGCTCTTGTGCTCGTCGCGCATCTTCCGGTAGACGCTGTAGGGCGACTTGATCCGGTTGACCAGCCGGGCCGCGATGCCCATTTGCCGCAGCCGCTCGCCGAGCGCCGCCTCGAGCCGCTCCATCGCCTCGCGCTTGGCGCGGTAGTTCTGCCCGAGCCGCTCGGTGAGGATCCGGTGGCGCAGCGGGTGCAGCGCGCGGAAGCCGAGGTCCTGGAGCTCGGCCTTGACCCGGTTCATGCCGAGCCGCTGCGCGATCGGCGCGTAGATCTCGAGCGTCTCGCGCGCGATCCGCCGGCGCGACTCGTCGCTCATCGCATCCAGCGTGCGCATGTTGTGCAGCCGGTCGGCGAGCTTGATCAGGATGACGCGGAGGTCCCGCGACATCGCCAGCATCATCTTGCGGAAGCTCTCGGCCTGGGCTTCCTGGCGCGACTGGAACTGGATCTTGTCGAGCTTGGTGACGCCCTCGACCAGGTCGGCGACGTCGGCGCCGAAATCGCGCTCGAGGTCGGCCCGGGTCAGCGCCGTGTCCTCGATCGTGTCGTGCAGGATCGCGGCCGCCAGCGCCTCGGCGTCGAGCCGCATGTCGGCGAGCAGTCCGGCGACCGCGACCGGGTGGGTGATGTAGGGCTCGCCGCTCTTGCGGGTCTGCGGACCGTGCGCCGCGGCGCCGACGAAGTACGCCTGGCGCACGCGCAGGCGCGCATCCGGCGTCAGGTAGCCGAGCTTGTCCTCGAGTTGCTGGACGAACGGCGGCACTTCCGGCGCCACCGCGTCGGCCAGCGCGCTGGCTGGGCCTTGCGTCATCTCGGCGCGGATGCGCGGCGGCCGGTCACGGCGAGCCGCGTGGGACGAGGCCGGGCATCGCGCCGCCCGGCCGGGCGACGGTCAGAGGTCGTCGCCGCCCTTCGAGAGATCGTCGTCGACGACCTCGGCCGCGGCCCATTCGAGGGCCTCGCGCTCCGCCTTCTCCTTCTCGATGCGGTCGATCTCCGCGATCATGTCCGCGGTGACCAGCCGCTCGGCGATCTCGCGCAGCGCGAGCACGGTCGGCTTGTCGCGCTCGTGCGCGGTCAGCGCCGTTTCGGCGCCCTTGGCGAGCTGGCGTGCGCGCTTGGACGCCATCAGCACGAGCTCGAAGCGGTTGTCGACCACCTCGAGGCAGTCTTCCACGGTGATGCGGGCCATCGAAAATCCTTCGGGAATCAGGGGTTTCGCGCCGTGATGCGGCGCAACGTCGGGCTAGCATAGGCGCTCCGACCCGAGCCGACAAGGCGCCCGCCCCGCGCGCGGGCGCATCCGGGGCGCCGCGGGACCCGGTCGCCGGACGTCGTTCAGGTGCCGCCGAGCTCCGCGAGCAGCCCGGCGAGGCGCGCGCGCTGGAGCGGGGTCCGCAGCCGCTCGGCACGGACGATCGCGATCAGATCGGCCACCGCCGACTCGAAATCCTCGTTGACGACGAGGTAGTCGAACTCGCCGGCATGCGCGAGATCGACGCGCGAATCGGCCAGCCGCCGCTGGATCGTCGCCTCGGAATCCTGCGCACGATGCCGGAGGCGGCGCTCGAGCTCCGCCCGCGACGGCGGCACGATGAAGATGCTGCGCGCCTCGGGCACCTGCTCGCGCACCTTGCGCGCGCCCTGCCAGTCGATCTCGAGCAGCACGTCGCGGCCGGCCTCGAGCAGCGGCAGCACCGCCCGCTTCGCGGTGCCCTTGAGGTCGCCATGCACGACGAAGTGCTCGAAGAACTCGCCAGCCTCGACCATCGCCTCGAACTCGGCGCGCGAGACGAAGTGGTAGTCCACGCCGTCGACCTCGCCGGGACGCGCCGGACGCGACGTGTAGGAAACCGACAGCGCGATGCCCGGCTCCCGCTCCAGCAGCGCCCTGACCAGCGAGGTCTTCCCGGCGCCCGACGGGGCGGCCACGATCAGCAGCAGGCCACGCGCGCTCATTCGAGGTTCTGCACCTGCTCGCGGACCTGCTCGATCAGCACCTTGAGCTCGACCGCGGCATTGGTCGTGCGCTGGTCGACCGACTTCGACCCCAGCGTGTTGGCCTCGCGGTTGAACTCCTGCAGCAGGAAGTCGAGGCGGCGTCCGGCCGGCTCGGGACGCGCCAGCACGCGCCGGGCCTCGGCGACGTGGGCCGCCAGCCGATCGAGCTCCTCGTCGACGTCGAGCTTCGAGAGCTGCAGCACCAGCTCCTGCTCGAGGCGGCCCGGCTCCAGCGGCTGCCCGAGGTCGGCGAGGCGCGACTCGAGCCGCGTCCGCGCGGCGGTTCGGATCTCGGGCAGCCAGCCGCGCACCTGCGCGACCACCCGCTCGATCCGGTCGAGCCGCTCGCCCATCGCCGCGGCCAGCTTCGCGCCCTCGCGGGCGCGCGCCGCGACGAAGTCCCCGAGCGTGGCATCGACGAGGCCCGCGACCGCTTCGCCGAGGGCTGCGGCATCGACGTCGGCGCGCCGCAGCACGCCCGGGTACTCGAGCACGCGCACCAGGTCGACCCCGAGCGCCGGGAACTCGCGCGCGACGATCCGTGCCGCCGCGCCGAGCCGCGCGATCATCGCCTCGTCGAGCGCCAGCTCCGGCGCCACCGCGGCGCCGCGGGTCCGGATCGACAGTTCGACCTTGCCGCGCGTCAAGCGCGCGGCCACGGCATCGCGGATCGACGGCTCGAAGGCGCGCAGCTCCTCGGGCAGCCGCAGCGAGAGTTCGAGGAAGCGGTGGTTCACCGACCGCATCTCGCACGCCAGCGTGCCGAGGGGCGAGCCGGCCTCGCGCGCGGCGAACGCGGTCATGCTGCGGATCATGCGGGCGCGGTGTCCGGGGCGGTGAAGCGTCGAATGGTACCCTCGCGGGCGCCCTCGCCGTCCGACCCTCCCGATGTCCCCGCCGATCCGCCCCAGCGGCCGCGCGCCCGATGCGCTGCGTCCGGTCACGATCCAGCGCCACTACACGCGCCATGCCGAGGGTTCGGTGCTGGTCGCCTTCGGCGATACCCGCGTGCTGTGCACCGCCAGCGTCGAGGAACGCGTGCCGCCGTTCCTGCGCGGCAAGGGCGAGGGCTGGGTCACCGCCGAGTACGGCATGCTGCCGCGCGCGACGCACACGCGCTCGGGGCGCGAGGCCGCGGCCGGCAGGCAGGGCGGGCGCACGCTCGAGATCCAGCGCCTGATCGGCCGTGCCCTGCGCGCCATCGTCGACCGCGGCGCGCTCGGCGAGCGCACGATCACGCTCGATTGCGACGTGCTGCAGGCCGATGGCGGCACGCGCACCGCCGCGATCACCGGCGCCTGCGTCGCGCTGGTCGACGCGGTGCGCTGGCTGCTGGCCCGGAAGCTCGTGGCGCGGGATCCGATCCACGGCCAGGTCGCCGCGGTCTCGGTCGGCATCTGGCGCGGCGTGCCGGTGCTGGATCTCGACTACGCCGAGGACGCCGAGTGCGAGACCGACATGAACGTCGTGATGAACGACGCGCTGGCCTACGTCGAACTGCAGGGCACCGCCGAGGGCCACGCCTTCCGGCGCCACGAACTCGACGCGATGCTGGCGCTCGCCGCCCACGGCATCGGCGAACTGCTGGCCGCGCAGCGGGCGGCCCTCGGGACCGACTGACCGGGCGATGCGCGTCGTCGTCGCGACCGGCAACGCCGGCAAGCTCGCCGAGATCCGCCACGCCCTGGCCGGCCAGCCGGTGGAACTCGTCGCCCAGCGCGACCTCGGCATCACCGACGCCGACGAGACCGGGCTCACCTTCGTCGAGAACGCGATCCTCAAGGCCCGCCACGCGGCCCGCCTGACCGGCCTGCCGGCGCTGGCCGACGACTCGGGGCTCGTGATCGACGCGCTCGGCGGGCGCCCGGGCCTCGATTCGGCGCACTACGCCGGTCGCCACGGCGACCACGCCGCGAACATCGCGAAGGTGCTGGCCGAACTCGACGGCGTCCCGGCCGTGCGCCGCCGTGCCCACTTCGTCGCCGTGGTCGTGTGGCTGCGGACGCCGGAGGACCCTGACCCGCTGATCGCCGAAGGCCGCTGGCATGGCACGATCCTCGACGCCCCGCGCGGCGCGGGCGGCTTCGGTTACGACCCGATCTTCCTGGACCCGCTGCTCGACCGGACCGCAGCCGAGCTCGACCTCGAGGCCAAGCGGCGCGTGAGCCACCGCGGCCAGGCGCTGGCCGCGCTCGCCGCGCGCTGGCCGGCCGCGCGCGCGGCCACCCGCCCGCCGGAATGACCCCGCTGCCGCCGCTCGCGCTCTACGTCCACATCCCGTGGTGCGTGAGGAAGTGCCCGTACTGCGACTTCAACTCGCACCGCGCGCCCGGAATGCTGCCGGTCGACGCCTATGTCGACGCGCTGCTCGCCGACCTCGCGCGCGACGCGGCGATGGCCGAGGGCCGCCGGATCCTCGCGGTGTTCTTCGGCGGCGGCACGCCGAGCCTGTTCCCGCCCGCGGCGATCGCGCGGATCCTCGACGGCGCCGACCGCCTCGTCCCGTTCGCGTCGGACGTCGAGATCACGCTCGAGGCCAACCCCGGCACGATCGAGCACGGGCGCTTCGACGGCTATCGCGCGGCCGGCGTCAACCGCGTGTCCTTCGGCGTGCAGAGCTTCGACGACGACGCGCTGCGCCGGATCGGCCGCATCCACGGCGGCGAGGAGGCGCGGCGCGCCGTCGCGGAGGCCCGGGCGGGCGGCATCGAGAACGTCAACCTCGACCTGATGTACGCCCTGCCTGGCCAGACCGTGGACGCGGCCGCGGCCGACCTCGAAGCCGCGCTGGCGCTGGCGCCGACCCATCTGTCGCACTACCAGCTGACGCTCGAGCCGAACACCGAGTTCGCGAAGCGGCCGCCGGTGCTGCCCGACGACGAGGTCGTCGCATCGATCGAGGATCTCGCGACACGAATGCTCGATGGGGCCGGGTTCGCGCGCTACGAGACCTCCGCCTACGCGCGCCCCGGCCGACGCTGCGAGCACAACCTCAACTACTGGCGCTTCGGCGACTACCTCGGCATCGGCGCCGGCGCGCACGGCAAGCTGACCCGGCCGGACGGCGCGATCCTGCGCACGACCAAGCTCAAGGTGCCGGCGAACTACCTCGCGCGCGCCGGGGCCGGTGGCGCCTTCGGCAGCGCCGAGCCGGTCGACCCGGACCAGTTGCCGTTCGAGTTCATGCTGAACGCGCTGCGCCTGAGCGACGGCTTCGATCTCGCGCTGTTCGACGCGCGGACCGGCCTCGACCGGTCGACGATCACGCGACCACTCGCGATCGCGATCGATCGCGGCTGGCTCGTGCGCGAGCGCGATCACGTTTCGCCCACCGCACTCGGACGACGCTTCCTGAACGACGTGATCGAACTGTTCATGCCCTGATGTCCGATTCCGGCCCGCACGAACTCGTCTGGATCGCGATCGATTGCCCGCATTGCGGCGAGCGCTACGACGCGCCGGCGGACCCCTCGGGCGGATCGACCTCGTACGTCGAGGACTGCGCGGTGTGCTGCCGGCCGATCGTCGTGGCGCTCGACGTCGATCCGGAGGATGGCGCGGTGGCGGCGCGATTCCGACGCGAACAGGATTGACCGAGGTCCATGGCGCCGCAGGGCGCGATGAATCGGAACCGGGAGCGACCGGTCGCGGCCGATGGGACGATCCCGGTTCGGGCCACTCGCAAGGCTGCGTCGCCATTCGGGCCGGTTTTCGGCACACTCCGGAATCTGCGATCCCGCCGCAGGGGGAGGGGACATGTCCGAACTCGACCAGTCCGCCGTCCGGTATGCCGCCGCCCGCCGCAGGCCGTTGGCGCGACTCGGCGGCGCGCGCCTGCCCCGCCGGGTGCACGAGGCCCTGGCCGAAATCAACGCCGCGCTCGCGGACGACCTGCGGGACCTCGTCACGCATGCGCTCAAGGAGTTCGATCAGACCCTGTTTCGCAACGCCGAGCAGGCGCGGAACAAGACCGAGCAGGCGCGCTGCTTCGAGTCGATCCGGCTGGTCCGGCAGCACGAATCCACGATCACCGATCGCGTTCTGGCACGCGCCGAGTCGGACCTCGCGGACGCCCCGTGGACCAGTGGCCTTTCCGCTGGCGAGGAGACCAGTCCGCTCGCCGCTGGGCTGAGCCTGCTCGACGAACAGGTCCTCGACGAGGAGCTCGCGCTGCAGGAGATGGCGAGCCGCGCGACGATCCGGTTCAGCGAGCAGCTGCTCCTGCTCGGGCAGCGCTTCGCCGTGCTCGTCGCCTCCCCGACGCTCGAGGCCGAGCAGCTCCCGATCGGGCCGGACGCCGTCGCCAGCGCGCTCGGCGAGGCCGCCGCGCTCGCGCACCTGCCGATCGATCATCGGCTGGAGTTCTTCCGGATCGTCGAGCGCCAGCTGCTGGCGCGCCTCGGGCTGATCTACGGCAAGGTCAACACGATCTTCGTCGCGCGCCGCATCCTGCCGAACCTGGGCCTCGCGCCCCGCCGCGCCCCTGGCGCGCCCGCACCGGGCCCGGACAAGGTTCCCGCAGCGTCGAGCAAGGCCCCGGCGGCGCCGGACAAGCCCGACCCGGCGCCTCCCGTCGCCGCGGACCCGCAGGCCTGGGCTGGACCGACGGCGCCGGCCTCAACGGCCCTCGCCGGCCGTTTCCCGGGCCCGACGCCGGATGCGCGCCCGATGTCCGCATTCGTGCAGCCGGTGCCGGCGAGCCCGCAGTCCGGCTCTCTTGGCTCGCCGGCACCCAGCTCTGGCGCGGTGCCCACTGCCCTCCGGCCGTATCCGTCGGATGACGCGGCCTCGGCCCCGGCCGGACCGGCACCCGAGATGCTCGCGGCGCTCGCGCAGGACCTCGCCCGATTCCCTGGCCTCGCGGGCCTGATGCGCCCGGTGGTCGGCTTTCCGGAACTGCCGCTCGGCCCGACCCCGTCGGACCCGGCCGAGGAACTGAAGCTCGTCGACACGCTGCTCGGGCTGCTCGAACAGCGCCGCCTCGCGCTCGGCCAGCAGATCCCGGCGGCGTCCGGACCCGGGATCACCGAGCAGACCGTGCAGCAGGCGCTCTCGACGCTGCAGCGGCAGCGCCACGCGGTACGCCACGCCGCGGCGCCGGCCCGGGGCGGGATCCAGGCGCTGCGCGAGGACCTGCTGAACCAGCTGCGCGCCTTCGTCCCGGCGGGTCAAACGCCGCAGCTCGGCGCGGCCGAGCAGAACGCCATCGAACTCCTCGAGATGCTGTTCGCCGAGCTGTCCGAACAGCACCGCGACGCCCAGCCGGTGCGCGAACTGCTGTCGCGGCTCGAGGTCCCGCTGCTGCGGGTGGCGCTGCGCGACCGCAGCTTCTTCTCGAGCCCGGCGCACCCGGCGCGCCGGCTGCTCAACGTGATCTCGGCCTCGGGGCGCTTCTGGGTCGACGAACATGGCGAGGACACGCTGCTGTTCACGCGACTGCGCGCGATGGTGGACCGCATCACGCGCGACTACGACGAGGACCTCACCGTCTTCGACGACCTGCTCGAGGACCTGAACGGCTTCCTCGGGACGCTGGCCCGCAAGTCCGAGGTGTCCGAGAAGCGCCATGTCGAGACCGCCCGGGGCCGCGAGCGGCTCGAGCTGGCGAGGCGCTCGGCGAAGACCGCGATCGCGAATCTGATCGAGGGGCGCGAGACCGCGGCCGTGGTCCGGACCCTGCTCGAGCAGACCTGGACCGACGTGCTCTCGCTGACGATCCTGAAGCACGGCAACGATCCGGTCGAACTCGAACGCGCGCTGTCGATCGCGAACCGGCTCGTCGATGCGCTCGACCCGAGGAAGCCGCCGCTCGACGAGACCGCGCGCACGCGGCTCGAAGAGGACCTGCGGGCCGGGCTGCAGCAGGTCGGCTACCACGAGGACGACGCGCGACTGATCGCGGAACGGCTGTTCGATGCCGACCGCGCGGGGCGCGACGGCCAGCCGGTCTCGCTGACCGAGATCGCGATCAAGCTCAAGTCCCGCACGCGCCTCGGCGGCGACACCGAACCGAAGCCGACCGACGGCGACCGAAGCACCGCGACGCCCGGTTCCGCGCCCGCGGGCGACGTCACGGACGCCGCGACGCCCCCACCCCCGGCCCCGGCCCCGCTGAGCGAGTCCGAGGCGGCGATCCGACGGCACCTCGAGCAGACCCGGTTCGGAACCTGGTTCGAGTTCGTGCTGCCCGGCGGTCGCCGCTCCCGACGCAAGCTCGCCTGGTTCAGCCCGGTGTCCGGCCGCTGCCTGTTCGTCAACGCCCGCGGCGCGCGCGCCGAGGAGATGACGCTGGACGACCTCGCACGCCGGATCGGCGCCGGGGATGTCGCGGTGGTCGCGGCCGAGAAGGAAGGCGACGTCGATCGCGCGTGGCGGCGCATCGCCGACTCGCTGAGACGCATGGTCGGGCTGCTGCCGGCCAAGCCGGCCACGGCATGACCACGCATGAACGCCTGGTCCGCAGCGTCCCGGAAAGAACGCCTGCAAGGGAGCCCATCGAATGAGCGCTGAGAACCGTCGCAGCAAGCGTCGCGCCGTGGAGACGGTGCTCGAGGTCACCGACACGATGACCGGCATGCCGATGGGCCGCATCGGCAACCTGTCGATCGACGGATTGATGCTGATCTCGAACGTCCCGGTCCGGGACGACGCGCTGTACCAGGTCGCATTCCCGTTCCCGCCGGGCCCCGGGACGCCGAAACAGACCATCGAGATCGGGATCCACGAGCAGTGGAACGAGGCGGCGAACGTCGCCGGTCAGTACTGGGCCGGTTTCCGGATCATCGACATCTCGCCGGCCGATCGCGCGACGCTCAAGGCCTGGATCGAAGCGCGCTGAAGCGGCGGTTCCGAAGCGCGGTCCGCGACCGTCGTCGGCGCGAAGTCGGTCACAAGCCGATGTCGGACGACGAGTCCGAGGGGCTGCGCAACCGCTTCGCCAGCGCGCGCGCGAAGCGGCGCGCCGCGTCGGGCCCGAATCGGAGATAGAGCTGCGGCTCGATCAGTTCGAGCTCCATCAGCCGGACGCCGGCACCGGTCTCGACCAGATCGACGCGGGCGTACAGCACCCCGCGCACCCCGAGATCGGGAAGCGCCGCCAGTGCCTTCTGCGCGACCGCGGTCGCGGCCGGCGGCGGTTCCGCCGCTTCGACCGTGCCGCCGAGCTTCTCCTGCACCCGGAACTCGCCGGCAGCCGGGCGCTTCCGCACCGCATGGCTGAAGCTCCCGTCGAAGAACATCAGCGACCACTCGCCGACGCCCGCGACCTCGGGCACGTACGGCTGGATCAGGTACTCGCGGTTCCCGGGCAGTGCGGCGAGCGCGGACTCGAGGTCGGAGGCGTCCGCACGCAGCCGCAGCGTGTGCCACGCGCCGGCGCTGACGGTCGGCTTGACCACGACCTCGTCGAGGCCCGATCGCCGGATCTGCGCGGCAAGGTCGGCATGAGCCGAGATCCGTCCCGGCACGACCGGCACGTCCGCGCGTTCGAGGTCCAGCAGGTAGCGCTTGTCGGCATTCCAGAGCAGCACGCGCAAGGGATTCACGACGCGCATGCCGAGCGATTCGAGCCGATGGAGCCACGCGACGAACTCGCCATAGTGGCGGTAGTAGTCCCAGACGGTCCGGATCAGCACCGCGTCGAACGAGTTCCACGGCACGTGCGGGTCGTTCCACACCGACGGCGTCGGCGTGATGCCGAGCGGCGGCAACTGGTGGATCAGTTCCGCGTCGTCCGGGTGGAACTGCGGAAAATCCCTGCAGGTGGCGACGGCGAGGCGCATCGGGCTCTCCTCGGGGGCGCGGCGCCGGGGACCGGCGGAGGTCGGTGGGCCGATCCTAGCCAACCGGCCGACGGCCGGTGCGGTCCGCGCGCGGCCGCGCCGACGCTGCGCCAGAATCGCCGGCAGACCGGGCCAGCCGCGGCCCACGCCGGAATCGATCGATGTCTTCGACCGCCCCAGCACGCCACGCCGATCACGTTGCGCACGTCCGCGCCGCCACCGACCGCGCGCTCGCGGCCGCCGGCTTCGACCACCTGCTGATCGCGTCGGGGCGGCAGAAGTACCAGTTCCTCGACGACCGGCCGTACGACTTCGCCGCGAACCCGCACTTCAAGTGGTGGGTTCCGCTCGGCGCGCATCCCGACTGCTGGATCCGCTACACGCCGGGCGAGAAGCCGGTGCTCGCCTACCACCAGCCCGCCGACTACTGGCACCTGCCGCCCTCGGATCCCGAAGGCGAGTGGGTCGAATCCTTCGACGTGCGCGTGATCCGCGACCCGGCCGAGGCGCGCAAGGTCTTCCCGGCGAACCTCGCGCGCGCCGCGATCCTCGGCGAGGCCGACGCCGCGCTCGGCGACGCGGTGCCGAACAGTCCCGAGCCGATCCTCCATCGGCTGCATCTGGCGCGCACGCGCAAGAGCGCGTGGGAGATCGAGCGCATGCGCGCCGCCTCGCGCCGGGCCGCGCGCGCGCACCGCGCGGCTGCCGGCGCCTTCCGCGCCCACGCCAGCGAGCACGCGATCCACCTCGCTTACTGCGAGGCCGCGGGCCAGGGCGAGCGCGAGTTGCCCTACGGCAACATCGTCGGCCTCAACGAGCACGCCGCGGTGCTCCACTACCAGCACCAGGACCGCGACCCGCCCGCCGAGCACCGCTCGTTGCTGATCGACGCCGGCGCCTCGGTCGACGGCTATGCCGCCGACATCACCCGCACCTTCGGCAACGGCGACCCCGAGTTCACCGCGCTGCTCGACGGCGTCAACCGCGTGCAGATGGCGCTCGCCGACGCCGCGCGCCCGGGCGTCGATTTCCGCGAACTGCACCTCGACGCGCATCGTGGACTCGCGGGCGTGCTGGCCGATCTCGGCCTCGTGCGGATGTCACCCGAGGCGATCGTCGAGACGCGGCTGTCGAGCGCCTTCTTCCCGCACGGCCTCGGGCATTTCCTCGGCCTGCAGGTGCACGACGTCGGCGGCTTCCTCGCCGACGAATCGGGCGCGACGATCCCGAAGCCGGAGGGCCATCCGTTCCTGCGCTGCACGCGCACGCTCGAGGCCGGCAACGTGGTCACGATCGAGCCCGGGATCTACTTCATCGACCTGCTGCTCGACGGGGTCCGCGCCGGCCCGCACGCCGGCGCGATCGACTGGCGCCGAATCGAGCATCTCGCGCGCTTCGGCGGCGTCCGCATCGAGGACGATGTCCACGTCACCGACGGCGCGCCCGAGAACCTGACCCGCGACGCGTTCCGCGCGCTGGCCTGATGGACCGACCATGGAAACCGACCGCATCCACGTCGTCTGCCCCCACTGCATCGCGACCAACCGCCTCGACGCCGCGCGCATCGACGAGCACCCGAACTGCGGCCGCTGCCACCGCCCGCTGTTCGAGGCGCACGCGATGCCGGTCGACGAATCCGGCTTCCGGCGGATGCTCGAGAAGACCGAGTTGCCGGTGCTGGTCGACTTCTGGGCCGCGTGGTGCGGACCGTGCCGGATGATGGCGCCCGAGCTCGACAAGGCTGCGCAGCGACTCGCCCCGCGCGTGCAGGTGCTGAAGCTCGACACCGAGGCCGCGCCGCGAGCCTCGGCCGAGCACGGCATCCGCAGCCTGCCGACGCTGGTGCTGTTCGGCGGCGGCCGCGAGATCGACCGCATCTCGGGCGCCCTGCGCGCGCCCGACATCGTCAACTGGGTCGTGCCGCGCGTGGTTGGCTGAAGGGGGTCGGCCTTTCCCCTCTCGCGCCTGGCCACCGACGACTGGCACAATTCCGGAAATCGTGGCAAGCCGCGGCGCACCGGCGCGGCCTGCCGAGCGACGGTCGTGGCCCCCAGCGGCAGAGCAACCCACCGTGAGCACCCGGCCCATCGACACGATCGACCTGCTGACTGGCCTGCCGAGCCTCGTCGCGCTCGCAATCGGCGGAGTCGGCGGCGGCGTCATTGGCGGCCTGCTCGCCGGCCTCGTGTCGCTGACACTCGTCAGCGCGTTCGTGCTCGCACGCAGTCTGCATCGGCTGGTGCGACGAACCGACGATTGGGGACCGCGCGGGATCGGGTGATCCTCCGCGCCAGTCGATCGAGGCGGCCATCGCTTCGCCGCCGGCCGCCGCGCGCAGCTCGCCGCCTTCCCGGTCTGGGTCTACCGGCACGGCGGCTCGCGCGACCCGCGCCCGCAGCATCTCGCCTGGGATGGCCTGACGCTGCCGGCCGATCACCCCTTCTGGCAGACGCACAGCCCGCCGAACGGCTGGGGCTGCTCGTGCTACGTCGTCGGCGCCCGCTCCGAGGAGGCCGCCCGGCGCCTCGGCGGCGACCCCGGCAAGGTCCTGCCCGACGGTTGGGACGAACGCGACGGACGCGGCCGGTTACGCGGCATTGACGAGGGTTGGGACTACGCGCCAGGGGCGAGCGTGGTGTGCCGCGGCGCCCGGAATGCTACGGGCGGCGACGATCGGCGCTGCGTGGACTTCTCCCTCGTCGAGACGGTGGCCCAGAAGGCCGCCGCGCTGGTCCATCAGCTCGGCGCGGCGCTTCTGGCCAGCGTGGTGGGCAAGGACTTCCCCGTCTGGTGGGCACAGCCAACGCGGGCATTCCCGCTCGCCCGGCTGCCAGATGCCGACGCCGAGGCCCTCGGCGCCCGTCCCGGCGTGCGGGTGGCCTACATCTCCGCCGAGACGGCGGCAAAGCAGCGGCGCGCGCATCCCGAGCTGACGCCGGACGAGTACTCGCAGGCGCAGCGGGTCATCGACCAGGCGCGCGTGCGTGTGATCGAAACGCAGATCACCGGCACCCGCGACCTGATCTACGTGCTGGACGACCCTCGCGATGGGTTCGTGCTGGTCGTCAAGGCCACCCGCGCCGGCGACGAGCTGTGGATCAAAACGCTCTATCGGCTTAGCCGTGTCGATGCGCTGCGGGACCGGGAGATCCGCCGCTTGCTTCGCAAGGGCGAAAGGAAATGAGGCGGCACCTGGGCCGCCTCGCGGAGACTGCGCGCCGGACTCCCCTCCCCGGCGACGGAACCTTTGGGCCCCAGGCCTGCCCTCAGCAGTTGCAGGGAGATTTTGCCGCAGCCTCTTGGGGACAGCGTACCTCAGCGCATCTCCGGCGCGAAGCGCGCCGACGCCGTCTGCAAGAGGCCCGCATGATCCGCATCGACATCGATGACCAGAACGTCCGCACCGCGCTCGACCGCCTGATCGGGCGCGTCGAGGACGCCTCCCCCGCCATGCGCGAGATCGGCGAGCTGCTGATCGAGCGCACGCGCGCGCGCTTCCGCCAGGGCCAGGCTCCGGACGGCACGCCGTGGGCTCCGCCGTCCCCCGTCACCCTGGCTCGCAAGCGCGACCCGCGCCCGCTGTTCGGCGAGAGCCGCCGGCTGTCCTCCGAGATCGCCTACGAGGCCGGCAGCGACTTCGTCGAGGTCGGGTCGAGCCTGGTGTATTCGGCGGTGCACCAGTTCGGCGCGGCCAAGGGCGCCTTCGGCCGCACCCGCCGCGGCGCCCCGATCCCGTGGGGCGACATCCCCGCCCGGCCCTTCCTGGGCCTCGCCGACGACGACCGCCGGGACGTGCTGGAGATCCTCGGCGAGCACCTGGACGGGGCCGGATCGTGACGACCGCGCAGAACGCCCCAGGAGCCCGCCGAGGGTCGCCGGTGCGGGTGAGGTATGGGTGCCAGCCCTCCGCGGCCGTTTAAACGCGATTTGAAAAGACTGAGGGAACAACTGGGCTAGCCTCGGCCCGAGGTCGGCGCCGTCGACCGAGGTGCGCTGCGCGATCAGCTCGTTGAAGGCGTGGCGCGGGAAGATGCCGGTGTCGTCGGCGAACAGGCAGAACAGGAGCCGCACCAGCAGCACCTCGAGCGCGTGGCCCTGGTAGCCGGCGGTCTTCAGCGCATCGTGCAGCCGGCCCATGCGCTCGGCGGCCTCGATGTTGACCGGGTCTTCCTCCTTGTGGCTGCGCGACTGGTAGCCGGCGATGAACCCGAAGCGGCGCACGTGCTGGTGCAGCTCGGCCAGTGCGAACTCGACCGGCGGCTCGTCGGACTCGAGGTCGTACAGGCGGAAACGCGCGAAGTCCGAGACCAGCAGGAAGCGCGGCAGCTCGGCGTCGGTCAAGCCGGCGAAGTAGTCGCGGGCCTGGGCGTGGGCGCGGTCGAGATCCCGCCCACGGGACTTGTGCTCGATCAGCAGTACGCCCTTCCACAACAGGTCGATGTAGCCGTCCTTGCCGTCGAGCTTGCGCACCCGCCGCTCGAAGGTGCCGACCCGCCGCCGCGAGACCCCGAAGACATCGAAGAAGCCGTCCCAGAAGCTCTTGGCCTCGGCGTCCTCGCTGGACTCCGCGGCCCATTCGCACGAGAAGCGCAGGGCGCGGTCCTTGATCTCGTTCCAGGAAAGCGGCATCCGGCCGGTCCTCGACCAGCCTCAACGCGCCAGCGTGATCCGGGCGGGCTTGCCGAGCTTCGCCGCGAACGTCACCAGCATGTCGAGACTGAACTTCTCGATCTTGCCCCGCGTGAGGTCGGACACCCGACCCTGGCTGACACCGAGCACTTCGGCCGCCGCCGTCTGGGTCAGCTTGCGCGCCTTCAGCGTCCGATCGAGTTGCGCCATGAGGTCGGCCCGCAGGGCAAGCACCTGCGCTTCGGCATCGTCGAAGCCAAGATCGCGGAACACATTGCCACTCGAGGCGTGGATGCGGTTCTCGGCACGCGAGATCTTCGGGGTGCGGCGTCGGCTAGTCATGGGATCAACCGGTAGCGGGCTCTGCCCTTGGCGATGTCGGATGGCGCGGTTCGCTGTGACTTCTTCTGGAAGGCGTGGAGCACATAAACGGCGTTGGCGCTCTCGACGACGTAGAACACCCGGAACGCGCCATCACCCGTGCGCACCCGGATCTCACGTACGCCCGCGCCCACCGTTGCCATCGGCTTCCAATCGCGAGGCTCGGCACCACGCTGGACCAGACGGAGATCGGTGCCCACCTCGCGCCTCGCCGCCTCGGGAAAGGCGCGCAAGTCGTCCAGGGACGTCCCGATCCAGTACAGCGCCTTCATGCCGGGATTATGCAAGTATTTGCATCACACGCAACCTCGCCCTGGGATCGACGGATCGCGCACGAAAGTCGGCGCATCCGGCCACGATCTTTGCCATAGGCTGCATTCGCCCGACCGAGACCCACGCGATTCGCGTGGCCATCAGCCGGCCCGCGCCGGCGACGCACGCTAGGCGCCGACGGCGCGGGTCACCCGCTCGCGCCCCTCGAGGTCGCGGTGCGTCGTGACGGATCGGAGGCCGGCATTGGCGAGCAGCGCGCGCACCGCGGCGCCCTGGTCGAACCCGTGTTCGACCAGCAGCCAGCCACCTGGCGCGAGGTGCGCGGGCGCGCCGGCGGCGATGATGCGGAGGTCGTCGAGGCCGTCGGGACCCGCGGCCAGCGCGGCGCGCGGCTCGAAGCGCAGGTCGCCGGCACCGAGGTGCGGGTCGTCGTCGGCGATGTAGGGCGGGTTCGAGACGACGAGGTCGAATCGGCGGCCTGCGAGCGGCACCCACCAAGAGCCGTGCGCGAAGGCGACGTTCGAGAGCCCCATCCGCGCCGCGTTCGCGCGCGCGACCTCGAGCGCCGTGGCGCTGGCATCGGTCGCGAGCACCCGCGCGCGCGGCCGTGCCGCCGCGATCGCGAGCGCGATCGCGCCGGACCCGGTGCCGAGATCGACGACGTCGAGGACGCGGTCCGGCGGCATCCGCGCGAGCGCGAGTTCGACCAGCAGTTCGGTTTCCGGCCGCGGGATCAGCACCGCGGGCGAGACCGCGAGGTCGAGCGCGTGGAAGCCGCGCCGGCCGACGAGGTAGGCGACCGGCTCGCCGGCGGCGCGACGCGCCACCAGCGCGTCGAAGCGCGCGGCAGCGTGTCCCGGCAGCGGATCGCCGGCGTGCGCGATCAGCCAGGCGCGGTCGACACCGAGCGCGTGGGCCAGCAGGACCGCGGCTTCCGCAGCACCCTCGTCCGGCCCGAGCCGGGCCGCGGCCGCGCGCAACGCGGCCGCGACCGTCACGCCGCTCACGGCGTGGGGTCGTCCGGCTTCGGCGGCGGCGGCGCGCCGCCGACCGCGGGCTTCGGCGCCGGCTTCTTCCAGTAGCCGCCGGCCGACCATGCCTGCCACGCCCAGCGCAGCCAGCCGAGCAGCGCGTTCGCGAGCCACAGCGCCCAGGCCAGCATCGCGGCCTTGTACCACCACAGCGAGACGCTGACCGCACCGGCGACCGGCAGCGCGCCGTCGCTGCGGTCGGCGAACCACTTGAGCAGGGCGGCGGTCGAGCCGTAGCCGGCGATCTGCATGTCCGGCGTGCCGAGGAGGCCCTGCGGGATTGCCGAGACCAGCGACAGCAGCGCGATCGCGGTCAGCAGCAGCAGGCCGATCTGGGCGGCCTCGAACCACTGCGAGCCGGTCGGCTCGCGCCAGCGCGCGCGCGCGTCGAGCGCGAACAGCCACGCCGCGACGACGAGCAGCGCCAGCCACGAGAAGGTCGAGAAGCCAAGGCCCAGCAGCAGCCAGTGGTGGAACCGGAGCGGCGTGCGGCCGGTGCGCGAGACCGCCCACGCCAGCAGCACCAGCACCGCGAGCGCCGGCCAGTACAGCACCGCCGGTCCGAGCGCGGGTCCGCGCGTGACGAGGATCCAGCGATCGGCCGGCAAGGCCAGCGACAGGTCGAGGTTCGATGCCGGGGCGGCCAGGTCCACCGGCGCGGTGCGGGTGACGAGCCCGAGTTCGGCGGACTCGCGCCAGCGCACGAGGACCTGCTGGCTGCCGGGACGGACCGGGATCGTCAGCGTGCCGCCCTCGGGCCGCGCGTTGATCGTGGCGCCATCGATCTCGACCGCCAGCACCTCGGCGGCCTCGGGCAGTCCGATCGCGTGCTGGCCGCCGGCGGTGCTGCGCAGCGTCGCCGTGAGCTCGTGCTCGAGCGCGCGCAGCCCCGCGCGCGTCACCAGCGCCACCTTGTCGAAGGCCAGCGTGCCGCCGGCGACCGCCTCGGGCCGGCCGATCTCGATCCGCAGCGTCTCACCCGGCAGCGGCCGGTACTCGGCGACCCAGGTCGGCTGGGCGTTCGCGACCGCAGGCACGCCCGATGCGACGACGTTCCAGATCGGACTCGCCTCGATCCGCCAGACCTCGGCGCGCGCGTCGAGGGCGGGCGCGGTCAGCGCGATCGACGATGCGCGCTCGAGCGTCGAGGTCCACGTGACCTGCTGCTGGCCGGCGCCGAAGGCCGCGAGCACCGCGCCGTCCTCGACGTCGAGCCCGGCCTGGGTCGGTCGCTCGCCAGGCAGCAGCGGAATGCGCACGCTGAAGGCCGCGCCGGCCGGCGCCAGCCGCGAGACGTCGGTCTCGATGCGCCAGTCGAGGTCCAGCACCAGCCGACGGCCGACGACGACGAAGGCCGGGAACTGCTGCACCTGGGCCGCCGGCGCGGCCTCGACCGCGCGCAGGCGGACCAGTTCCAGCGCGCCGGTCGGCAGGCGGCCGTCACGGAGGCCACCCGCCTGCCAGCCGTCCGCGACGACCGCGACGCGACCGGGCGCCAGCGGGAAGCGCAGCGCGATGCGGTCGGCGTCGGCGACGCGCAGCGCCACGTCGATGCGGCGCACGCCACGATCGACCAGCACGTACGCGAGGCCATCGTCGTGCCGCAGCACCGGCTGGCCGGTGATGCCGTCGATCGCGAGCCGTTCGAGCGCGGTCAGGTTCTCGGCGACCGGCAACGGCACCGCGACCCGCGCGGCGGCGTGGACCTCGGCCGCGATCGCGATGCGGTCGCCGCGCGCCTCGACCTCGACCCGCGCGAGCGCCGCGCAGCGTGGCGCGCACTCGGGGGCGCGCAGCGCGCGTTCGCG
>PVBP01000037.1 GCA_002995625.1 Lysobacteraceae bacterium
CGGAGACTGGCCTCGTGCTCGACCTGCGCTATCCGGGCCAGCACTACGACCGCCACACCGGCTGGCACTACAACTACTTCCGCGACTACGAGCCGGGAACCGGGAGGTACGTGCAGTCCGATCCGATCGGGTTGGGGGGAGGGGTCAGCACGTACGGTTACGCGCTGCAGAATCCGTGGCGGTTCGTGGATCCGACGGGGGAACAAGCGCAACTCGCACTTTGCTTTGGCGGGCCAGTGCCCTGCGCACTTGCCGCGGGTTCCATGGTGGCTTGCGGAATCGCTGTTCTGCAATCACGTCGATTCCCGCAGCTTGACGGCGTTCCCGAGCCTCCGGATCCCTCTACATGGCAATGCGAGAATCCCGTCTGTGAAAGCCCGAAGCCAAGTCCGCCCGAACGCGATGAGTGCGTGCTCATGTACGCGAAACTTGTGGCCAAGTGTCGAGGGTTGGCCTTGGCAAGGTGGACGGCTTGCCAAGGCGCTGCCACTGCAGCGTTCATGGCATGTGTAACCATTCGCGCGTTCAGCCCCTAGCATTCCCGAGATTTCAAGATGCACGCCCGTCTGTCTATTTCCGAAATAAATCACACTACAGACCTAGAAAATCTGCTGCGCGCAAATCACAGCATTTTGGTCTCTGGCCGGTCGCCTGAGATTCGCCGCGTCATCGCTTCCTTTAGGACGTTTGCCAACTATGGTATGTCAGATGGAGCCCTAAAGTGCGCATATGGCATAAAATATGCGCTTGCGTCACTCGTCGCTTTGGCCATTCGTAGGCGGGAGTTCGTTGTGACCCAACTTGCAATAACGAGTAACGCTTATGTAAAGCAAGTGATCGAGCGCGATGACATGCTGATTATTGAGATTTCTCATCACTGAAGATTATTCGGGCATTGTCGCGAGCGACTCACATGGCCACCGGACCCAATGCTGACCAGCAGCTACGATGCCAACGGCAACACCACCGCGCGAGGGAGCGAGAGCTTGTTCTACGGCGACCACAACCGGCTGGTGACCTCGAGCAGTGCCTTCGGGATGTCCAGTGCCACCTATCAGCACAATCCCCGCGGCGAGCGCGTCTGGAAGCAGTCGATGGCGGGTACAGCCAGCACGGGCGGCGACAAGCTGCCGCCCGAGTGCCTGGCGGTGCAAGGGCTCGCGACGCAGTTCTTCCTCTACGACGAAGCCGGCCGCGTCATCGCCGATCGCAACGACCCGTGCAGCGATGGGCTCCTGACGAACTTCGAGTTCGTCTGGCTCGACGATATGCCGCTCGCGGTCATCGACGCCGACCCCATCTTGCCCTCACCGCAGCTTGTCGGCCACATCACCTCGGACCACCTCCACACCCGGCGCGCCATCAGCAACGTCGCCCGCACCGTCACCTGGACCTGGGCGCCGGTCTCCGGCAACAGCACCAGCGGCGGATCGAACGTCTTCGGCGACCGCGGCCCGCGCAGGCCACCGGCGCACCCGTCAACAACGTGCCGTCGACCTCCGCTACCCGGCAAGCACCTCGACGCCGAGTCCGGGCTCCACTACAACTACTTCCGCGACTACGAGCCCGCGACCGGAAGGTATGTCCAGTCGGATCCGATAGGGTTGAGGGGAGGGATCAGCACCTACGGGTATGTTCTGCAAAGCCCGCTGCGATTCGTTGACCCAAGTGGAGAGTCACCCCTCCTTTGTCATGGAGTTGCCGGAGGGGGCGCACCGTCTGCGACGGCAATGGCGGTTATTTGCCTGCGAGTTGCAATCGTTCAAGATGCACGACGGATTGCACGAATGCACATGAACAAAGTCATGCCGCAAATCTGCTATTTTTCAACCCCACCGGGTGCTTGGGCCGTGCGCCTGGTTCTGCCATAAGGACGACAAGCACCCTGTACCGTTTCGTAGAGTGCTTAGGCGAGGGAGCGGGCATCGACCGATGTTCGAGAAAGCGAGCGGATCCCTGCGGAGATGCAAACTGCGCCCAAGAGATAGACTACTACATTCGTTTGGCTACCCTGCGAATGTGGGACCTCCGATGCCGGTTTCAAACGCCGCCCTATAGATGATGAGCAAGAACGTGCACCATTACAGGTCAAGGTTGATTCCCTTTTTGGCTTCGGCATCTGCACTCCTCTTGTTCGACTCGCCGTCGCACGCGTGTGATCCGCGGAAGGCTGATTCAAGGGAAGCGCTCGCGCGTGCGGATACGGTGCTCGTCGCTTACGTGACCGGCGAGCACTATCCGAAATTCGAAGCCGAGGTACTTTCAGGAGAGGATCCGGAACTGGCGCTTCACGGAAAAAATCGGACACTTCGATTGGTGATCGTGGAGGTCCGAAGAGGACGGACGGAAGAGAAAATCATGGAGATTCCCGTCGCCTGCGGCCCATCAGTGCTGGCAGTGTTCGATCGTGTCATCGTCGCAATCGATCCCGCTGGGGTCCCCTCTGTTTGGGATGCCAACGACGAAGAAGCGCTGGGTCCGCGGTGGTTCGGACGGCAGTGAACTCCCCTGGTTGATCTCGGGATGGGCACGCGTACCTTGGCGACCAAGGTAGTTGGCCCCGTTGCGGAGGAGACGCCAATTCCGGGCAACTTGAGAGCGATAAGCAGCTGAGTACAAATGACATGGCAGACCAATCCGGCTTCGTTCGTTATCTGCTCATGCTCGCCACCCTGATCCTCCTCGGGTCGTCGGCGCAGGAACTGCGCGCTTGCGCGCCCCCTCCAGAAGAGCCGCTTGACGCGGTCCTCAATCGCGGCGATTCCGTTCATGTCGGCAATGTGACCGGTCAGATCTACACGGACTATGAGGCCGAGGTCTTGAACGGCGAGGATCCGGATCTGATGCCATTGTGGGGCGAACGGAAAGTCCGCGTGGCAATATCAGAGTCACTCCGCGGTGTACCCAGCAGCCGCGTGATGGAGATCAGCGTCCCGTGCGGCTCACCCTCCCCCGAAGTTCTTGAGCGGGTCGTGGTAACGATCAAGGCCGACCAGGCACCTTATATCTGGGCTGGCCCCAACATGGAGTCCTTCTTTCGCGCGAGACTGGGTTCGCCGCCGAGAACCGTGGAGCAAGAATGACTCGAGTTCGATCAGGACATGATTCGGCCGGATTCGTCTGCGTGCGACCGAGGCCGGAATGGGGTTGCGCATGATATCCGCCTTGAATCGCGCTCTGTTTCGGACAGCACCTGGGGCGGATTTCGAGTCGCCGTCTGCCTGGCGCTGAGTACCACCGCCTAGCACCATCCCCCGCCTGATCCGCAACACCAGCGACTCCAGTGTCGCGCGGCCGACGAACTTCGAGTTCGCCTGGCTCGACGACATGCCGCTCGCGGTCATCGACGCCGACCCCAACCTGCCCTCCCCGCAGGTCGTCGGCCACATCACCGCGGACCACCTCCACGCCCCGCGCGCCATCAGCAACGTCGCCCGCACTTCACCTGGACTTGGGCGCCGGTCTCCGGCAACAGCACCAGCGGCCGATCGAACGTCTTCGGCGACCGGCCCGCGCAGGCCACCGGCGCGCCCGTCAACACCCGCGCCTTCAACCTCCGCCTTCCCGGCCAGCACCTCGACGCCGAGTCCGGGCTCCACTACGACTACTTCCGCGACTACGGGCCGGGGACCGGGAGGTACGTGCAGTCGGATCCGATTTGGCTCGATGGGTGCGTAACCTAGCTCCGCGCTTCTGCCACGGCGAAGAAGGCATCGACGTCCGCGAACGCCCGCGTGATCGGCATCGGCGGCAGCGACTCGAGGAACAGCCGACCGTAGCGCGCGGTCAGCACGCGCGGATCGCAGATCACGAGCACGCCGCGATCGTCGATGTCCCGGATCAGGCGGCCGGCACCCTGCTTCAGCGCGATCGCCGCGGCCGGCACCTGGATATCCATGAACGGGTTGCCGCCGGCCTCGCGCGAGGCCGTGATCCGCGCCTCGAGCACCGGATCGTCCGGTGGCGCGAACGGCAGCTTGTCGATCGCGACCAGCGAGAGTGCCTCGCCGCGCACGTCGACGCCCTCCCAGAAGCTCGCGGCGCCGAGCAGCACGCCATTGCCGGCGGCGCGGAAGCGCTCGAGCAGGGTCGCGCGCGGCGCCGTCCCCTGGACGAACAGCGGGTATGGCAGGTCCGCGAGCAGCTCGGCCGCGCGCTTCAGCGCCCGGTGCGACGTGAACAGCAGGAACGCGCGTCCGTGGCTTGCGGCCAGCGCGGGCCGCAGCAGTTCGCAGACCGCCTCGGTGTAGCCGGGCGCGTTCGGCGCCGGCAGGCCCTCGGGCAGCCAGCACAGCGCGTTCGATTCGAAGTCGAAGGGACTCGGCAGCGCGAGCGTCTCCGGCATGTCGAGGCCGGTCGCGGCAAGGAAGTGATCGAAGCGGTCGCCGACCGTCAGCGTCGCCGACGTGAAGATCCACGCCGCGTGGGTCTGCTCGCGGAAGGCGCGCAACGGCTGCGCGACGTCGAGCGGCGTCGCCGACAGCACGAACCCGCGCTCGCTGAGCTCGTACCAGTGCACCCAGCCGGGCTCGGGTCGCGCCGCGAGGCGCGCGAGCCGGTTCGACAGCTCGCCCGCGCGCGCGTGGCACGCGGCGAGGCCCTCGCTGCGCTCGGCCATCGCCTCGAGCGCTCCGGCGAGGTCGGCGAGCGCGTCGCCGAGTGCGTCGAGCGCGGCTTCGGCGCCGTCTCGCTCGAACAGCGCGCGCAGGGCGCCGCGCGCCGGCAGGCCGTCGACCGCGAGCCGGAAGGCCTTGCTGCGGGTCTCGACCGCGCGGCCGAGGCGATCGAGCGCCGCCTTCGCGCCCGACTCGGCCGCGGCCTCGCGCAGGCTGTCGGTCTCGAGCTCGACCAGCTGACGCCCCGAGACCGCGACGCTGAAGAACTGCCCGGCGAGCTCGGGCACCTGGTGCGCCTCGTCGAGCACGAAGGCCTGCGCGCCGGGCAGGATCTCGCCGAAGCCCTCGCGCTTGATCGCGAGGTCGGCGAACAGCAGGTGATGGTTGACGACGACGAGGTCGGCCTCCTGCGCCTCGCGACGCGCCCTGACGACGAAGCAGTCGTCGAAGAACGGGCACTCCTTGCCGAGGCAGTTGTCGCTGGTCGAGGTCACCCGCGGCCAGATGCCGGCGTCCTCGGGAATGCCGACGAGCTCGGCGATGTCGCCGGCCTTCGTCCGCGCCGCCCACGCCGCGATCGAGGCCAGCCGCGCGACGTCGGCGCGGTCCGCGAACTGGCCGTCGCGACGCGCCTGGTCGAGCCGGTAGCGGCACAGGTAGTTGGCGCGGCCCTTCAGCAGCGCGGTCTTGAGACGCACCCCGAGCGCGTCGCGGACGCGCGGCAGGTCACGCTGGAAGAGTTGGTCCTGCAGCGTCTTGGTGCCGGTCGAGACGATCACGCGCTTGCCGGCCAGCAGCGCCGGCACGAGGTAGGCGAAGGTCTTGCCGGTGCCGGTGCCGGCCTCGACGACGAGTTCGCGGCGCTCGGCGATCGCGCGCTCGACCGCCGCCGCCATCCGCTGCTGGACCTCGCGCGGCGCGAAGCCCTCGACCACGCGGGCAAGCGGCCCGTCGGCGGCCAGCGAACGCGCCGACGGCGAGCGGCCGATGTCGTCCGCGTCCGCCGCGCCCATGCAGTCAGAAGCGCGGCGGCGGTGCGGCCTGGCACGAGGCGACCTTCAGCTTCGCCTCCGCGCCACCGACCGCGTCGCGCTGCTCGATCCGCGCGGCGTGGACCGTGAGCCAGCCGCGCAGGCACAGTTCGCCGACGCCCGGCCCGAGCGAGATCGCGCGGCGCGCGGCTTCCTCGGCGGCCGCCCACTCGCCGCTGCCGACCCGCGCTTCGGCGAGCCCTTGCCACAGGGTCGGATCCTCGGGCTGCAGCGCGATCGCCTGCTGCCAGGCCTCGGCGGCCGCCCGATGACGCCCCGCGGCATCCTCGGCCTCGGCACGCGCGCGAAGGTCCGCGACCTTGGGCTCCTCGAGCGGCATCACGTGCACGTTCGACGGCAGGCGCCGGGCCTCGGCGCGAATCTCGGCGAGCCAGTCGCGCGCCTTGCGCGCAGCCGGGCTCTCGGGCTCGGGTGGCGCGGTCGCGCAGCCGCTGGCGAGCGCGGAGACCAGCAGGGCCAGGGCGGCGGCGGGATGTCGTCGGTGGCGGGTCGGAGCGTCAGGCATGGGCGGATCGGGTTCTCGGGCTTCAACGGGGACCCTGCGCCGGCGGCGCGGACGGGTCGGTCAGGTACTGCCAGCCCTCGTCGCGCGCGGCGTCGCGACGATCGCCGACCGGCAGCAGGCGGTCGATGAACTCGCCGAGCGGATCGGCGCCGCACGGCGCGCGCCGGGTCGGCGTCCAGCCGGCGATGAACGGCAGCTCGCGGGCGCCGGGGCAGCCGGGTTCGGTCCAGCCCTGGGTGCCCGGATCGACCCACGCGAGCACCGGGTCGGTTCCGTGGCGCGGCGCGAGCGGACGACCCGGCACGTTCTCGATGAGTCCGGCCCAGACCCGCATCGCGCCGGTCGCGCCGTAGAGCCCGGTCTCGCGATTGTCGTCGCGCCCGACCCACACCACCGCCAGCCGGTCCCCGGTATAGCCGGCGAACCACGAGTCACGCTGGTCGTTGCTGGTGCCGGTCTTTCCGGCGGGCGCGAATCGCGCGGCGCCGGTCGATCCGAGCGCGCGCGCGGTGCCGTCGATCACGGCCTCGCGCAGCGCATGGTTGACGAGCCGCGAGGCCGCGACGAGATCGCCGGGTGCGAGCTCGACCTCGACCCGCTTCAGCGGACGGCCGTCGGCCCCGAGCACCGCCTCGACCGCGTGCAGCGGCTGGGCACGGCCGTCCGCGGCGAGGTACTGGTAGGCCTGCGCGACCTGGAACGGCGAGAGGTCGACCGCGCCGAGCAGCAGCGAGGGCAGTGGCTCGATCCGCGTGCCGGGAATCAGCGCCTCGAGCACGCGCGCGACCTTGCGCACGTCGACGTCGAGGCCGAGGCGCACGGTCGCGAGGTTGTACGAGCGCGCGAGCGCGTCGACCAGCAGCACCTCGCCGTGTTCCTTGCCGTCGGCGTTCGACGGTGTCCACACCTGCCCGTTCGGCTGGCGCAGCGCGAGCTTGCGGTCGCTGAGCGGGCTCATCAGCGACCAGCGGTCGGGCTGCGCGAGCGCGACCAGGTAAACGAACGGCTTCACCAGCGAGCCGATCGGCCGGCGCGCGTCGAGCGCGCGATTGAAGCCCTGCGCGTCGGGCTGGCGCGCGCCGACCACGGCCTCGACCGCGCCGGTGGCGGCGTCGGTGACCACCACCGCGGCCTCGAGCGACGCGCCGCGCGCGCCGAGGGCCTCGAGCCGCTCGCGCACCGCGCGTTCGGCGGCGAGTTGGGTCGACGGCGCGAGCGTGGTCAGCACCGAGAGCCCGTCGCGCCGGCTCGCGGCATCGGGATAGGCCTCGCCGAGCTGGCGGCGGACCAGTTCGAGGAAGGCCGGGTAGCGATTGCGCGGCAGCGCGCCCTGCGCGACCACGCCGAGCGGCTTCGCGGCCGCCACCGCGCGGTCGGCCGGGGTCAGGATGCCGGTCTCGACCATCGCGTCGAGCACGAGGTTGCGGCGCGCCAGCGCGCGTTCCGGGAACCGGCGCGGGTCGTACAGCGACGGCCCGCGGATCAGGCCGATCAGCAGCGCGACCTCCTCGGGCGCGAGTGATTCGATCGGCCGGCCGAAGTGGAACTCGGCGCCGGCCGCGACGCCGTGCACCGCCTGCCCGCCGAGCTGGCCGAGGTAGACCTCGTTGAGGTAGGCCTCGAGGATCCGCGCCTTGTCGAAGCGCGCCTCGATCAGCAGCGCGATCGCGATCTCGTTGAGCTTGCGCGTGAAGGTCCGCGACCGGTCGAGGAACAGGTTCCGCACCAGCTGCTGGGTGATCGTCGAGCCGCCCTGCACCAGCTCGCGCGAGCGCAGGTTCGCGAGCGCGGCGCGCGCGATCGCCGACAGGTCGATGCCGTGGTGGTGCTTGAAGTCGCGGTCCTCGACCGCCTGCAGCGTGGTCACGACCAGCGGCGGCATCTCCGCGAGCGGCACGAAGCGCCGCTCCTGCTGGCGCGGGCCGTGCAGCGTCGCGATCCGGGCGGGATCGACGAGCGCCGCGTCGAGCGCGGCCCCGGTCTCCGCGTCGACCAGCGCCGCGACCCGCCCGTCGGCCAGCCGCACCGCGAGCCGCCGGGCCGGAACGGGGCCATGGGCCGACGCGAAGGCTCGCGTCGCGATCTCGAAGCGCGCGCCATCGCGCCGGTAGCTGCCGGGCCGCAGCAGGGCCTCGGCCGAGACCCGATAGCGCGCGGCCGCGAGCTCCGTCTCGAGGGCCGCGACATCGAGCGGCAGCCCCGGCCGCAGTTCCAGCGGACGTGCGAACACCCGTGCCGGCTCGGTGAACGTGAGGCTCTCGAAGCGCTCGCGGACCATCGCGTCGAGGTAGATCCCGTAGGGCAGCCCGAAGCCGATCGCGAGGCCGAGGCCCAGCCAGACCGGGACGCGCAGCCACGCCCACAGGGCGGCGAGGCGTTCGCGTGGCGAGGCGGGTGAGGTCAAGGTCGGCAGGCGTCCGCGGAATCGCGTTCGAGTGTATCCGCCGCCCCGTGGCGGGCTGCCCGCAAGCCCGATCTGCCCGCGCCTTGCCATGACCGGCGATAGCGGTGGTTCAGGCGCGCGCCGCTCGCAGCCGCGGTCGCATGGCGGCTCAAGCCGGGCTGGACGATAATCCGCGATCTTTTGCCGACCCGCGCCCGTGGCGACCCCGAACGATCCCCTGCCGATCCTGCTGCTCCATGGCGCGAACGCCGGTGCCCGGCAGCCCCGATCGAGCGACGTTCCCGCGGCGGTCCGGATCGAGACGACGGACGCGGCGCCGTGGGATGCGCTGCGGGCCCTGCACCGGGCCGAGCCGGCGGCGTCGGTGATCGTGCTGCGTGCGGACGCGCGGCTGCCCCCGAACGGGTTCGCGCGGCTGCTCGCCGCGGCGCGCGGCCTCGACGCGGACCTGGTGTCGCCGCTGTCGCCAGACCCGGCGCTGACGCCGGTCGCGCTCGGCGCCGCGCCGGCCGACGCCGACGCCGACGCGGTCGATCGCGGCGTCGCCCTCTACGGAACGCGGCGCGCGCTCGCGACCGCCCACTGGTCCAGCTGGTGCTCGCTGTGGAGACCCAAGGCCCTGGACTGGCTCGGCCGTGTGGTCGGCGCGCCGCCATCGACGTTGCCGGAGTCGCTCCGCGGCGTGGTCGTCGATTCGCTGTACGTCGGCCCGGCGCGCGCGGTCCTGCGGGGCAGCGCGCTGCCGGCCGATCCGCGCGAGGCCCCTGCGCCGACGCCGCTCGATCTGCTGCGACGCCGCTTCGCGCCGGTCGCGACCGGGTCCCCGGCACTGCCCGGCCTCGATGGCCGACCGGTCGTGCTGCACGTCCTGCACGGCTGGGGCGGAGGCGTCGAGCGATTCGTCCGCGACCTCGCGGCCGCCGACCAGCGCCACTGCCACCTGGCGCTGGTCGCTCGCGGCCACCCCGGCCGCAGGCGCCACGGCGAGGCGCTCGAGCTGCTGCTGCCCGCGGCGCCGGCTGCGCCACCGCTGCGGCGCTTCGCGCTGGACCGCCCGATCGCCACGACCGCGCTCGGCCATGAGGCGTGGCGCGCCGCGCTGGCCTCCGTGATCGGCGACTTCGCGGTCGACGCGATCGTGATCTCCTCGCTGATCGGCCACTCGCTCGACGCATTCTCGACCCGGCTGCCGACCGTGGTCGTGACCCACGACTACTACCCGTGCTGGCCGATCCTGCACGCCGACTTCGGAGCCGACCCCGCCGCCTTCGCCCCGGAACGTCTGCCCGAGGCCCTGGCGGCCGCGACCGACCTGCCCTTCGCCGAGCGTGACCCGGACCACTGGGCCACGCTCCGCACGCGCTGGGTCGAGTGCCTGCACGCGAGCGGCGCGACGCTGGTCTCGCCGAGCGTCACCGCGCGCGAGAACCTCCGCCGCATCGAGCCGCGCCTCGCGGCGATGCCATGGCACGTCATCCCGCACGGGCTCGCCCCGTTCGACGCCCCGATCGTCGACGCGCGGCCGCCGACGCGGCAGCGTCCGGTCCTGCTGGTTCCCGGACGGATCAACGGCGCCAAGGGACGCGACCTGCTCGATCGGGCCCTGCCGCGGCTGTGCGAGTTCGCCGACGTCCATCTGCTCGGCTGCGGCAAGGCCGGCGAGGCCTACTTCGGCCGCGGTGGCGTCGACATCGAGCTCGACTACGATCGCGGTGACCTGCCGCGCCACGTGGCGCGGATCCGCCCGGATCTCGCGCTGCTGCCGTCGACCGTCGCCGAGACCTTCAGCTACACGCTGAGCGAGATGCGCGCGCTCGGCGTTCCGCCGGTCGCGACCGCGCTCGGCAGCTTCCTCGAGCGCGTCGAGGACGGCGAGGACGGATTCCTCGCGCCGCCCGAGCCCGCGCGCTTCGTCGAGCATGTGCGCGCGATCCTCGCCGACCGCGGCCGGCTCGAGCGCGTGCGCGCGCGCCTCGCCGCGTCCCCGGAGCCGGACGCGAGCGTCATGGCGGCCGCGTGGGCCGAGGTCCTCGACCTCGCGCCGCGCGGCGTTCCACGAGCCCGGCCGCGCGCGGCGACCGCGGGCGAGCTGGCCGCGGTCGAGGCGGTCGAGCTCGGCGCCCGCGCGACTTCGGCGCTGGCCGAGGCCGAGACCCGGCTCGATGCCCAGCGGCGCGAACTCGAGCGCCGCGCGACCTGGGCGTTCGAGCTCGAGCAGCAGCTCGCCGAGCGCAGCGCCTGGGCGCAGCGGCTCGAAACCGAACTGCGGACCGAACGCGAGGAGCGGACCGCCACCTTCGCGGCGCTCCGACAGCTCCGGGCCGAGTTCGACGAGCGCCTGCGCTGGGTCGAATCGCTGCAGGCCGAGATCGACCGGCAGACCGCGCGGCTCGCCGAGGCCGAGGCGCGTCACGACGAGGCATCGCGGCAATGGTCCGACCAGCGGCGCGGCTACGAGTCCGAGATCGATCGCCTCGGGCGGGCCCTGTCGGAACTCGGCGAGAGCCATCAGCGCGCGGTCGGCGCGCTCGACGAGCTCGAACGCGAGTTCGCCGAGCGCACGCGCTGGGCGCTCGCGCTCGACGCGCAGATCCGGACGATCCACGGCAGCTGGTCGTGGTGGCTGACGAAGCCGGTGCGCTTCGCCGGGCGCCTCGCGCGCACCGTCGGCGCCGGTCTGCGCTGGCGCGGCAACCGCCTCGCCAGCGTGCTCGGCCGCGTCCGGCGGAGCCTCGCGATGCGCGGGCTCGCCGGCACCTGGCGCCGCGCGCGCGAGGAGTTCCGAGCGCCGGAGCCGATCGCGCCGCCGCCCCCGATCGAAGCGCCCGGCAGCGTCGCGTTCGAGCCGTTCACGGTTCCCGGCAGCGAGCGGCCACGCGTGTCGATCGTGATCCCGGTCTACAACCACTTCGACCACACGCTGGTCTGCCTGCGCTCGCTGACCGAGCATCCGGGCACCATTCCCTTCGAGGTGATCGTCGTCGACGACTGCTCGAGCGACGAGACCCCAGAGCGCCTGCCGGCGATCGGCGGCATCCGCGCGCTGCGCAATCCCGAGAACCTCGGCTTCATCGGCGCCTGCAACGCAGGGCTCGCGGCCGCGCGCGGCGAATTCGTCGTGTTCCTCAACAACGACACGGCGGTGCGCCCGGGCTGGCTCGAGGCGCTGGTCGGCACCTTCGAGTCGCGGCCGGACTGCGGCCTGGCCGGCGCCAAGCTGGTCTACCCGGACGGGCGCCTGCAGGAAGCCGGCGGCATCGTGTTCTCGGACGCCTCGGGCTGGAACTACGGGCGTTTCGGCGACCCGGCGCACCCGGCGTTCAACTACCTGCGCGAAGTCGACTACTGCTCGGGCGCCGCGATCATGCTGCGGCGCGAGCTGCTCGAGCGCTTCGGCGGCTTCGACGTCCGCTACCGTCCGGCCTACTACGAGGACACCGACCTCGCCTTCCGCGTGCGCGAGGCGGGCCTCCGCTGCTACTACCAGCCGGCGGCCGAGGTCGTGCACTTCGAGGGCGTGACCTCCGGCACCGACACCGGCTCCGGCGTCAAGCGCTGGCAGGTCGTCAACCAGGGCAAGTTCGCCGAGCGCTGGCGGGAAGTACTGCCCTGGCATCCCGCGCCCGGAACGCCGATCGTCGTCGCGCGGGAACACCGAGTGCGCGGCCGCGTGCTGATCGTCGACGCCTGCACGCCGGAGCCGGACAAGGACTCGGGCTCGGTCCGGATGGTGAACCTGATGCGGCTGCTGGTCGCGGACGGCTGGAAGGTCGCGTTCCTGCCGGAGAACCGCCAGCACCTGCCGCGCTACACGGCCGACCTGCAGCAGCTCGGCGTCGAGGCGCTGTACCTGCCGTGGATCGCCGACGTGCCGGGATGGTTCGCCGAACACGGACCGCACCTCGACGCCGTGATCCTGTCGCGCCACTACGTCGCCAGCGCCTGCCTGCCGCTGGTCGAGGCCTATGCGCCGCAGGCGCGGAAGATCTTCGACACGGTGGACCTGCACTACCTGCGCGAGGAGCGCGCGGCCGCGGTCGCCGGTGGCGATCCGGAACTCGCGCGCCTCGCCGCGGAAACCCGGCGCGCGGAGCTGGCGCTGGTCCGGGCCTGCGATCTGACCCTCGTGGTCAGCCCGGTCGAGCAGGCGCTGCTCGCGGCCGAGGTCCCGGGCGCGCGCGTCGAGGTGCTGTCGAACGTGCACGAGGTCATCGGACGCCGGCGTGGTTTCGCCGAGCGCCGTGACCTCTGGTTCGTCGGCGGCTTCCAGCACCCGCCGAACGTCGACGCGGTGCGCTGGTTCGTCGCCGAGGTCTGGCCCCGGATCCGCGCGGCGATGCCCGAGGTCGGATTCCACGTGGTCGGGTCGAAGATGCCCGAAGCGCTGCGCGCGCTGGCCGGGAACGGGGTCGAGGTCCATGGTTACGTCGAGGATCTCTCGCCGTTCCTCGACCACTGCCGCGTCTCGGTCGCGCCGCTCCGCTACGGCGCCGGCGTCAAGGGCAAGGTCAACCAGGCGATGGCCCACGGGCAGCCGGTGGTCGCGACCTCGATCGCGGTCGAGGGCATGCACCTCGTCGACGGCGAGGAGGTGCTGGTCGCGGACACCCCGGAGGCCTTCGCCGAGGCCGTGGTCCGGCTGCATCGCGACGAGGTGCTGTGGGAACGGCTGTCGCGGGCGGGGCTTTCCAACGTGGCCCGGCACTTCTCGTTCGACGCCGCGCGCGCGGCGCTCGCCCGGGTCCTCGGATGATCGACGACGCCCAGCGGCGGCAGCTCGCGGCGCTGCGCCGGCTCGGCCGCCACCAGGCCCTGCGCTTCATCGCGGTCGGCGTGTTCCTGCTCGGCGTCGACACGGGCCTGTTCATCGCCCTGCATGCGCTCGGCACGCCGGCAGGGCCGGCCAATCTCGTGGCCCGCTTCCTCGCGACCCTGCTCGGCTTCTGGCTGCACGGCCGGATCACGTTCGGATTCGGCCGCGAGCGGCGCCTCGGCGGACGCCTGCTCGTTCGCTATCTGCTGGTCTGGATCGTGATGACCTCGATCAGCACGCTGGTCGTCGCCGGATGGGAGCGGGTGCTGGGGTCCACCTGGCTCTACCTCGCGAAACCCGCGATCGAGCTGGTGCTCGCGGTGGCGAACTACTTCGCGTTGCGGCACATCGTCTACCGGCGCTGACGCCCTCGCGTCCGGCCACCGCCGGGATCACAGGAGGCCGGTCTCGAGCTTCGCCGCCTCGCTCATCATCTCGCGGTTCCACGGCGGGTCGAACACGAGTTCGACGTCGGCGTGGGCGATCGTCGGCACCCGCTCGATCTTGCTGCGCACGTCCTCGACCAGGATGTCGCCCATCCCGCAGCCGGGCGCGGTCAGCGTCAGCCTGACCGCGACCTCGCGCAGGCCGTCGGCGCGGGGCTTCACGTCGCATTCGTAGACGAGCCCGAGGTCGACGATGTTGATCGGGATCTCGGGGTCGAAGCAGGTGCGCAACTGAGACCAGACCAGCTTCTCGACCTCGTCGTCGCCCGCGCCCTCGGGCAGCACCGGCGCCGGCATCGGCTCCTTGCCGATCGCGTCGGCGTCCTCGTTCGCGATCCGGAACAGATTGCCCTCGACGTAGACGGTGAAGCTGCCGCCGAGCGCCTGGGTGATATAACCGACCTGGCCCGCCGGCAGGGTGACGGTCTCGCCCTGCGGCACCATCACGGCCTCGCAGTCGCGCTCGAAGCGCACCGGCTCGCTGGTTCTCGAGTACATGCCCCTGGAAATGCTTATCGGACCAGATTGGTCCTGTATTGTGCCGCAAGTGGCGCGCCCGCGTCGCGCCGGAGCGGGCCGGTGACGCGCTGGCTCGGCTCGCCACCGGTCGCGTGGCTGACCGCGGTGCTCGCGATCGGCGCGGTCGGCGCGGCCTGGGCGCTGCTGGCGATGCTGGCGCGGCAGCCGCTGCCGTGGCTGGCCCTGCCGATGGCGGTCGCGGCCGTGTTCGCCGGCCGCTCGCTCGGGCTCGGCACGCGGTGGGCGACGGGACTGGCCACGTGCCTGCTGGCCGCCGGCGGCACCGCCTACGCGCAGGCCCTGGCGGCGACCGATCGCCTGGCGCGGATGCTCGGCCGGGGCTTCTTCGAGACCGCGATCGCGGCCGGGCCCGAGATGATCGCCGCATTGGTCTGGGCGAGACTCGACGGCCTCGCCCAGATCACACTGCTGGGCGGCCCGCTGCTCGCTGGGGCGTGGGCGGCGCGGCGCGGCGGGACGGCGCGTGGACCCGCCGTTCGGACGGCCGAGGGGCCGGGACTGGCGCGAGCCCGCCGCTGACGCTATGGTCGGGTTTCCAGCATTTCCCGTCATGCCGCCGACCGTCCAAGGGGGGTTCCATGCGCCGTCTCATTCTTGCCACGCTCCTGGTCTCGCCGCTCGCCCACGCGCAGCTGGCGCAGGACACCGTTTCCAATCCGGCGCCGGGCGTTCCCGGCCTGCCCGGCGTCTCGGCGCCGGAGGCGATCACGACGGCACCGCTGCTCTATGCGAACGGGACCTTCATCTCCCAGCCGACGGGCGGCGGACCGGGCGGCAACGATCCGCTGTCGGTCCTGACCGCGCCGGATACGATTTTCGGGTACGGCTGCCAGAACACGGCGTTCCGCCTGGCGGACGACTTCACCGTCCCGGCCGGCGGCTGGAACATCGACCGGATCGACGTGTTCGGCTATTAGACCCAGGCCGCGCCCGGTGGCAGCACGGTCTCGCCGTTCACGACCGCGACGCTGCGGATCTGGAACGGGAACCCGAGCAGCGGCGGCACCGTCGTCTTCGGCGACACCACGACGAATCGGATGACCGCCACCAGCTGGACCGGCGTCTGGCGCGTGCTCAGCACCGCGCTCACGAACCAGCAGCGCCCGATCATGCGGGTGACGATGGCCAACCTCGGGATCAATCTCGCGGCCGGGACCTACTGGGTCGACTTCGCGATCGCGCCGACGCCGACCGCGGCGGTCTTCTGCCCGCCGAACACGACGGTCTCGGCCAGCAACAACGCGCAGCAGTTCACCGTGTCGAGCAGCACCTGGGCAGCAACCGTCGATGGCAGCCGGCCGACCGACCTGCCGTTCGAGATCTTCGGACCGCCGGCGACGGCGCCCGTGTTCGGCTACACCCCGGCGCCGAGCTCGACGGTCACTGCGACCGGCGGCTCCGGCACGATCGGCTCGACCTCGAACCTGTCGATCGCGGTCTCGGTCGCGACCGCGGGCAGCGGCACCGGCGCCCCGGCGACGACGACGCTGACCTGCACCGCGCCGACCGCGCCGTTCGCGGGCTTCGGCCAGACGGTCACGGCGACCGGCTCCGGCGCGATCTCGGGCGGCCCGCTCGCGGGCACCTGCACGCGCGGCGCGTCCGCGGTGACGCAGACGCTGACCTGCACCGAGAACCAGGGCGGCACCAACGTGACCCGGACGTGGACGCTGAACTGCCCGGCCGGCACGCCGGTCGCGGCGCTGGTTCCGGTCAACGCGACCAGCACGTGGAGCCTGATCGCGCTGATGCTCGCGCTGCTCGGCTTCGCGGCCGTCGCGGTCCGCCGTCAGGGCTGATCGGGGTTCCGGGTCGGACTTCCGTTCCGGCCTCACGCTCGAGACGAGGGCGCCCCCGGGCGCCCTCGTCGTTTTCGAGCCAGTCGCGCCGCGACGACATGGCGCGACCGGGTCCGCGATGACCGCATCGTGATCGCCGTCGCGATCCGACGGCGCGACTCGTGGCAGGATCGTGACCGTCCGGTTTGTCGGGGGCCTCGTCGTGCGCGCACTGCCTTCGCTGCCGTTGGTCGGCCTCCTGCTGCCCACGAGCTTCCTGCTCGGGGTCCTCGGCGGCACCGCGCTCTCGCGGACGGTCATCGAGGACGCCGCGTTCGACCTCGCGCTGTGCCAGTCGCGGCCGGGCCTCGCCAAGTCCGCGCCCGCCGACCTGATCCGCGCGCACGGCTTCGAGCTGGTCGACGGCACGCCGGACAGCCACGCGATGGGCCTGTGGAATCCGGTCGCGCCGCACGACACCTGCACGCGCGAGTTCCACGATTCGTTCTTCGTCGTCGGCCCGGACGGCAAGCGCTACCCGACCTGGCACCCGCCGGTCGCGCGCGATCCGCGCACCGGGCAGCTGTGCACCTTCGGCCACGAGCACGGTCGGGATCCGCGCCTCTCGCAGCTGTGGCGGACGAAGCAGATCCAGCGCGCGTTCTTCTGGGACGCCAACGGCAACGGCCAGATGGACGCCGAGGAGGAGGCGCTCGCCGGCCTTCCCTTCGGCTGGGTCAACGAGCAGGCGGATCTCTGGTTCACAGCCAACGGGGTGCCGACGATGCGCCACGAGGACCACGTCGGCCACAAGGTCGAGTGGGCCAACGGCGAGCCCGACATCGCGACCCACACCATGAGCCCGGCCCCGAACGGCGGGGTTTGGATCGGCCGGCTCGGCAACGGCATCATCGCGCAGGACACCGGGATGCGCTGCTACTTCCTCGCCAAGGCGCACCAGGGCACCAGCACGCGCGACGCCTTCGTCCACAACCTGCACGAGGTCAACTACCTCGCCGACTGCCGGCACCGGGACGACCTCGCGCTGTGCACCAACCCGGACGATCTCGCGACCTGCCCTGATGCGCATCCGGCCAACACCCGGATCAGCCTGTCGGTGCTGCAACCGTTCAACCGCGCCGGCGGCTTCACCAGCTTCATGCCGCTCTGCAACGTGCCGCGTCGCGGCGACCCGCAGGACTTCGTCGAGGTCGGACACAGCCAGTGGTCGCAGTGGTACCCGGCCGGCGACGGCGACCGCGAGATCCCGACCCGCGCCTGCGTCGAGATCGGCTTCCTCGTGCCGCCCGGCCAGTGGTCGCAGAACCTCTACGAGGCCTGGCCCGCGAGCCTCTCGATCCGTCGTGCGAACGGGACCCCACTGGTCTCGGGGATCAACCTGCTGTTCGACGTGCAGGACGCCGCTCGCTATTTCTATCCCGAGGCACTCAAGCTCCAGCGCGGCTATCACCTGTGGCGCCCGGAGCTTGCCGGAACGAACCTCGGCTACTCGATGGATCTCTGCTACGACCGCTCGCTCGAGTCGCAGGGGCGCCGCCATCGCGGCGGCCCGTGCGACTGGGCCACGAACTACGGCCAGATCCAGGGGATCGACTGGAATGATCCGCGCTCCGGCTTCCGCGGCCTCAATCGCGGCATGTACTTCCAGCCCGGCGTCGTCGACAACGCCGGTGGCCCGACGGTCTGGTGGACCGATCCGTACGGCGGCCGCGCGTCGACCGCGCCGTTCCCGGGCGCGGTCCGGCAGGTGCTGAGTGCAAGGCGGATCGACTACGCGACGCTGATCGGCGGTGCCCCGATCGATCCGCGCGTCGCGAGCCGCGTGCACGCCGACGGTGGCGGCACGGTCCACGCGCCCAACTGACGGTCCCTCAGTCGCGCGGATCCGGCATCAGTCCGGCGGCCTCGAGCGAGGCCACGCGGCGCCGCTCCGCCTCGTCGAAGCGTCGCGCGCGCTCCGCGTCCAGCGCCGCCGCGCGGGCCGTGGCGTCGAGCGCCGGATCGGCGCGGATCGAGGCCGCCGCGCGCGCGTAGTCCACGAGACGACCCTGCCACGCCGCCTCGGCGGCCTCCACCGCGGCCAGCCGGGCGGCGGCCGCCGGGCCGAACACCGCGGCACGCTCGGCAGCGCGGGTGGCGGGATCGATTGCGAGCGCCTCGAACTGGCGCTGCTGCTCGGCGAGCAGGTCGGCCAACGCTGCATCGCGGCGCGCCTCGCGGATCGCGGACGGCGCGTCCGCGTCGAGGGCCGCCAGCCGCGCGGCGCGCGTGTCCGCGTCGAGCGTGCGGTCGCGCGCGATCTCGATCCGCGCCAGCGTGTGCTCGGCCAGCGCCTCGTCGGCCGCGAAGAAGGCCTCCGCCAGCGCGTCGCCGAGCCGATCGCGGCGCAGCGCGCGGATGCGGTCGTGGCGCTCGCGCAGGTCGGAGATCGCCGCGAGGCGCGCATCCGACACCGCGGCGAGGTAGTCGACGTAGCGATCGAAGATCGCGAGCACCTCGCGCGCGACGTCCGCGCCGTGCCGCTGCGCGACCAGATCCGCCAGCAGGCGGCGGATCGATCGCGGATCGAGTTCGCCGACCAGGCTCAGCAGCTGGTCGAACAGCCGACGCAGGCCGAGGTCGGCGACGACGCGGCCGGCGTCATCGACGCGCACCTCGCCATCGATCGCGGCATCGCGCAGCGAACTGCGTGCGAGGAACTCGGACCAGTCGACCGGCGGCCCGGTGGCGGCATCGTCGCCAGTGGTCGTCCAGCCGCGCGGGCGCGGGAGGGCGGCATCGTGGCTCGACGTGGCTTCGGTCGCCGGGCGGCCGTCCGCCGGGATCGGACGCTCCGAAGGCAAACCCGACCCGCCGGGCCAGACCAGCCGGAGCGCGAGCGCCGCGAGGAGCGCGGCGCCCGCCGCGATCGCCAGCCGGCGCCCCGAGACGCGCGCTTCCACGCGCTGGCCCGCCGTCGGCGACTCCTCAGAGCCCGAGGTTCTTCAGCCGGTTCGCGTGCGCGCGCAGCACCGAGCCCGGGCTCGGCGAGAACAGGCCGCGCAGGCCGAGGAACTGGTTGACCTCGTCCATGTGGTTCCACGGGTAGTCGTCGCGCAGCACCACGCCCCAGCGCGAGGAGCAGCGGCCGACGAGGCCGTCGTTCTGCTCGAATCCGAAGAACAGGCTGCCGGCGCCGAGCACCGGGTCGCTGACGTCGAGGACGTTGGTCAGCACCGAGGTCCCGCTCAGCGAGTAGTAGCGGATGCCGTTGACCACGGCCGGGCCGGTGCCGCAGTTCGTGGTCGGCGCGCCCTGCGGGTGGCGGGCGTTGAAGGCCCGCGCGCCGGCGCTCGACAGCGAGGCCAGCGCGGCCAGCGAGTTCTGCGGGTCCGAGTTGCCCGAGATGAAGCCGAGGAAGCCCGACAGCGCGTTGACGAAGCCCGCGACCAGCGGCCGCAGCGGCGAGCCCGGCGGCAGCACGACGCCGACCGCGTCGGCGACCGGGCTGCCCTGGTTCGGCGCGCCGAGCACGGTGACCGACGCGACCAGGTCCGGCCGCACCGAGGCGACGTAGCGCGCGGTCGGGCCACCGTGGCTGTGGCCGATCAGGTTGAAGCGCTGGAAGCCGCCGACCGCGCGCAGGCGGTCGAGGTCGCGGATCAGCTGCTCGCCACGGACCTCGGTCGAGTTGCTGGCCGAGACGCTGGCCGTGTAGACGCGGGCGCCCCCAGCGCGCAGGTCGTCGCCGATCCCATACCAGTAGTCGTAGACGCCGAGCACCGAGTCGAATCCGAGCAGCCCGTGCACCAGCACGATCGGATGGCGCGTCTGCGTGTAGCCGCTCTGCGCGAGCGCCACGCACGACACGAGGCACAGCACGATGGCCGCGAGCGCGCGACCGACGATGGTCCGGACCATGTTCCCCTCCCCCGAAGAGTCCGCCTGGTGGTCGGTCGACGGCCTCAGGCGGGCGACCGTCGCCCGCTCGAATCTACGCCGGGAGCGGCGCGGAAGTCAAACGTATGTTCGAACTCGACTCGACCGATGGCGGATCCCCATCCCAGCACCGGGACGCGATGCATCGCGTGGCACGTCCGGGCGCCGAGGGGCATCACCGCGAAGCGTGCGAGCAATGGAATCCCGCCCGGGGCGCGACGCGCCCACGCTTGACCGCACCAGCCCTGATCCCCACACTGGCCGCATGAAGATCCCGCTGCCCGCGCGACGCCGCAGCGCCAGCGCTCCCTTCGCGCCGTGCAGGGAAGCCGCGGATCCGCTCGCACGCATCCGGCGCGCGCTGGAACTCGGGCGACGCGCTCGCCTTCTCCGCCGACTGGGCGACGATGCCCGACTCGAACGCCATTCTCCGGCTGGCTGAGCGGGTCGCCGAAGCTGCCCGGTCCCTCGGGTTCGAATCAGCGCTGATCGGGGCTGCCGCGCTCGCCGTCCATCGGTACACACGGGGGACCGAGGACATCGATCTCGCAGTGTCCGTGGACCCGCAGCGGCACCTGCCCGAATTGCAGCGTCGGTTGTCGGCCCAGGGCCTGGCGACGGAGCTCCGAATGCCGGACGACGACGATCCCTTGGGTGGCCTTCTGTCCGTGCGGGACGAAAGCGCCGACGGCAGCGGGATCGTCGATGTCGTGAACTTCTTCAATCCCTGGCACTCCGGTCGTTCGCCGGCTCGAGACGCCATCGCCCGAGCCCGGCCGCTCCCGGGCACGTCGCTCCGGTGCGTGACGATCGAGGACCTCGTGGCCCTGAAGCTTTACGCCGGAGGACTCGAGGACCACGCCGACATCATCCAGTTGCTCGCACGCAATCCCGACGTCGACGGGGACCTCCTGCGCAGGGTTGCGGGGCCCTTCGACCGTGGCCGTTCCCTGGATCACCTGATCGAGCAGGCCGCTGCCCTCGCGGCCAGGCCCGGTCGACACCGGCGTCCGGGGTGACCTCCGCCCTCAGTGCCCCCCGCCCGAATCGATCGCCTTGAGCTCCGTGATCAGCTTCGAGGCCGCTTCCTGGCCGTCCGCGTACAGCATCGAGCAGTTGTCGGCGTAGAACAGCGCGTTCTCGATGCCGGCGAAGCCGGTGCCCTTGCCGCGCTTGATCACGATGACCTTCTTCGCGTCGACCACGTCGAGGATCGGCATGCCGTAGATCGGGCTGGACTTGTCGGTCTTCGCGACCGGGTTCACCACGTCGTTGGCGCCGATCACGATCGCGACGTCGGTGGTCGCGAACTCGGGATTGATCTCGTCCATGTCGACGATCAGGTCGTAGGGCACGCCGGCCTCGGCCAGCAGCACGTTCATGTGCCCCGGCATGCGGCCCGCGACCGGGTGGATCGCGAAGCGGACCTCCTTGTCGCGCTTGATCAGCTGCTGGGTCAGCTCCCAGATCTTGTGCTGGGCCTGGGCCACGGCCATTCCGTAGCCGGGCACGATCACGACCCTCTCGGCGAGGTAGAGCAGCGAGGCCGCGTCCGGCGCCTCGATCGGCTTCATCGTGCCGGTGATCTCGGCGCCGCCCCCGCCGCCGCCGAAGTTCGAGAACAGCACGTTGCTGATCGGCCGGTTCATGGCCTTGGCCATCAGCTGCGTCAGCAGCATGCCGGCCGCGCCGACCACGGTGCCGGCGATGATCAGGGCCTCGGAGCCGAGCACGTAGCCCTTGAACGCCACCGCGAGTCCGGTGAAGGCGTTGTACAGCGAGATCACGACCGGCATGTCGGCGCCGCCGATCGGCAGCGTCATCAGCACGCCGACCACCAGCGCCAGCACGAAGAAGGCCACGATCACCGAGACGTCGAGTTCGACCACCAGCCACGCGCCGAGCGCGAGGGTCGCGAGGAACACGACCAGGTTGAAGACCTGCTGCCCGGCGAAGGTGAAGCGCTTGTCGAGCCGGCCGTCGAGCTTGGCCCACGCGATCACCGAGCCCGAGAACGAGACCGCGCCGATCAGCGAGCCGAGCACGGCCAGCACCAGCTTGGTCGTGTTCATGCACTCGTGAGCCGCCACCGCCTCCACCGTGCACTCGCCGGTGAAGGCGGCGGCGTTGATCATCGCCGCGGCGCCGATCGCCGCCGCCGAGCCGCCGCCCATGCCGTTGAAGATCGCGACCATCTGCGGCATGTCGGTGATCGGGACGCGCTTGCCCCAGGCCCAGAACACCCACGACAGCGCGATCGCCAGCACCATCAGGCCGAGGTTCACCGGGTCGATCCCGTGCGCGCCCCAGGTGGACGGCGCGACGAAGGTGACGACGGTGGCGAGCACCATGCCGACGCCGGCCCACTGGATGCCTCGCCGCGCGGTGACCGGCGAGCTCATCTTCATGAGCCCGACGATGAACAGCACCGCGGCGGCGAAGTAGCTCGCCCAGGCGAGCAGGTCGAGAAGCTGCGGAAGCGCCATCTCAGCCGCCTCCCTGCTTGCTGGACTTGAACATCTCGAGCATGCGCTCGGTCACGACGTAGCCGCCGACCGCGTTGCCGGCGCCGAGCAGCACGGCGAGGAAGCCGACCGCACGCTCGAGCGTGGTGTCGGCGTGCGCCAGCGCGACCATGCCGCCGACCACGACGATGCCGTGCACGAAGTTCGATCCGGACATCAGCGGCGTGTGCAGGATCACCGGCACGCGGGAGATGATGACGTGGCCGGTGAACGCGGCCAGCATGAAGATGTAGAGCGCGAGGAATCCGTCCATCGTCAGGCTCCTTCGACCAGCTTGCGCGTCGGTTCGTGCCGGATCGTGCCGGCGTGGGTCAGGCAGGTGCCGGCGACCAGGTCGTCGTCGAAGTCGAGCGCGACGGCGCCGTCCTTCAGCAGCAGCATCGCGAAGTTCATCAGGTTCTTCGCATACATGTCGCTGGCGTGGGCCGCGCCCATGCTCGGCAGGTTGACCGGCCCGATCACGGCGACGCCGCCGACGTCGACGGTCTCGCCGGCGCGGGTCGCCTCGCAGTTGCCGCCGGTCTCGGCGGCCAGGTCGACGATCACGCTGCCGCGGCGCATGCCCTCGACCATCGCGCGGGTGATGATCTTCGGCGCCGGACGCCCCGGCACCGCGGCGGTGGTGACGATCACATCGACGCCCTTGACGTGCTCGCCGAGGCGGCGCTGCTGTTCGGCGCGTTCCTCGGCGGTCAGTTCGCGCGCGTAGCCGCCGCTGCCGGCGGCCGACACGCCGAGGTCGAGGAACTTGGCGCCGAGCGACTGGATCTGCTCGCGCACCTCGGGTCGCACGTCGAAGCCCTCGACCTGGGCGCCGAGCCGGCGCGCGGTCGCGATCGCCTGCAGGCCGGCGACGCCGGCGCCGATCACCAGCACCTTGGCCGGCCGGATCGTGCCGGCCGCGGTGGTCAGCATCGGGAAGAACTTCGGCGAAGCCTGGGCCGCGATCAGCACCGCCTTGTAGCCGGCCATGCCGGCCTGCGACGAGAGCACGTCCATGGCCTGGGCGCGCGTCGTGCGCGGCAGCAGTTCCATCGCGAACGCGGTGATGTTGCGGTCGCGCAGCGCCTTCACCCGCCCGGGGTCGGCGTGCGGCGCCAGCAGGCCGATCCAGCCCGCGCCCTCGCGGAGCTGCACGATCGATTCGGGCGCCGGCGGCTGCACCGCGAAGACCAGGTCGGCGGCCGCGTACACCTCGGCATTCCCCGGCACGACGGTGGCGACGCCAGCCCAGGCCGCGTCGCCGTATCCGGCGCGCTCCCCGGCCGCGGCCGCGATCACCACGTCGACACCCGCGGCCTTCAGCTTCTTCGCCACCTCCGGCGTCATCGCCACGCGCCGCTCGTTCGGCACGTCCTCCCGCACCACGCCCAGCGTCACCGCCATCGGTTCTCCCCTTCGGACCGGTCGATCCGCCCGATGCTACCCGAAGCCCGGCGGGCCCCATCGCGCTTCGCGGACCGCGCATGGCCAGGCCCGCCGGATCCCCCGTCACGCGACACTGCTGCAGCGCAGCACAAGTCATCCCCCGCGGATTGACACACGGCAGGCGCCGATCGTGTTAACTACAAGTTTGGCTCCCCCACGCCGGCTCCGGCTCTCCCGAAAGGAACCTCGCATGACCCGACTGCCCCGCCGCTCGCTGCTCGCCGTCTCCCTCGCCGCCGCCCTGGGCGCCGGCGCCGCGCTTCCGGTCCACGCCGCCGTCGACGGCGAACGGGCCTCGATCGGCATCATGGTCGACCAGCAGGGCCGCCCGATGCACCTCATCGACTTCGTCGAGCCGGGCGCGATCGACTATGACGGCGGCATCGACGGCATGCGCGGCACCTCGCGCCGCGCCACCGGCCGTCTGTCGCTGGACGCCCAGAGCGCCGAGGTCCGCGAGTACGTCGCCTTCCTCGACCGCCGCCAGGCGGCGCAGATCGCCGCGATCGAGCAGGCGATCGGTCGCCCGCTCGACGTGCGCTACAACTACCACTACACCCACAACGGCATCGGCACGTTCCTGTCGCCGGCCGAGGCCGCGATCGTCGCGAACCTTCCCGGGGTCAGCTCGGTACGCATCGACGAGGTGTTCCAGCTCGCCGACGAGCGCTCGCCGCAGTTCCTCGGCGCTCCGACGCTGTGGGACGGCAGCAACTCCGGCACGACGCCGCCGACCGCGACCCGCGGCCAGGGCATCATCGTCGGCATCTTCGACTCGGGCATGAACCTGTCGCATCCGTCCTACGCCAACGATCCGTCGTGCGGCCACGGGCCGACCAATCCGAAGATGGTCCGGACCTTCGACTGCGGTGCCGGCAACTGCGTCAGCGGACAGGGCAACGACGGCAACGGCCACGGCTCGCACGTGGCCGGCAGCGCGATCGGCAACAGCCTCGCGGCCGGCGTCGGCACGCCGGCCCCGGACCGCGACATCAGCGGCCAGGCGCCGTGCGCGCGCGTGATCAACTTCCTCGTGTGCCCGTCGAGCTGCCCCGGCACCGCGATCCAGGCGGCGATCAACACCGCGATCGCGCTGCCGACCGCCGAGAAGATCCGGGTCGCGAACTTCTCGCTCGGCCCGAGCCTCGGCCCGAACCCGATCCGCAATCCGTGGACCCAGGGCAGCGCCGACAGCCTCGCGCGTCCGCTGGCGAACGACAACGTCTTCGTCGCGTTCGCGGCCGGCAACACCCGGGCCGACCAGCCGATCACGATCGGCTCGGTCGTCAACGTCGCGCCGTGGGTCACCACCGTGGCGAACAGCACCAACGACAACCGTGGACGCGCGAACCTGCTCGATCTGATTCCGGGCGGCCCGCAGGACGTGCCGGCGATCGTCGGCGGTCCCACCCAGGTGCCGCCATCGGGAATCACGGCGGACGTGGCCGATGCCGCCGGGGCGCCGTTCAACGCGGCGCTCGCGTGCGCGGCTCAGGCCGCCAGCTTCCCGCCCGGCAGCATGGCCGGACGGATCGCGCTGGTCGATCGCGGCACCTGCCCGTTCCAGGAGAAGGTGCAGACGGTCCAGAACGCCGGCGCGGTCGCGGTGATCGTCGTCAACAACGTGCCGGATCCGCCGATCCCGATGGGCGGCATCACCGCGACGATTCCGGCGTCGATGGTGTCGCAGGCGGACGGCGCCGCGATCCGGGGCTTCCTGTCGACCCCGGGCGCGCAGATGGTGATTCCGGCCCCGACCATCCTGACCGACCCCGCCTTCGCGAACATCCTGTCCGGCGGCAGCCTGCGCGGGCCGGTCAACGGCTTCGACGTCGTCAAGCCCGACATCACCGCGCCCGGATCGAACAACTACGACGCCTACACCGCGCCGAGCCACTTCAGCGTGCTGTCCGGCACCTCGATGGCGAGCCCGCAGATCGCCGGCGGCGCCGCGCTGATCCGCGCGATCCATCCGAACTGGACGCCGATGGAGGTCCAGTCGGCGATGCTGCTGACCGGTTCGCTCGGCAACCAGCGCCTGCCGAACGGCGTCACGCCGGCGACCGCGGACGACGTCGGCAGCGGCATGGTGGACTTCCGCCGCGCGGCGCGTGCCGGCTTCGTGCTGCACGTGACCGACGCCGAGTTCAGCGGCGCCAATCCGGCCGTGAATCCGGCGGCGACCCGCCAGCTGAACCTCGCGAACATGATGAACCGCAGCTGCAACGCGAGCTGCGGATGGACCCGGACCGTGCGCAACACCCGGACGAGCCCGGTCACGTGGACCGCGAGCTTCGTCAATCCGCCGGACGTCACGCTGTCGATCGACACGCCCAGCTTCTCGTTCACCGGCGGGCTCGGCGAGACCCAGACCTTCCGGGTCACCGCGACGATCACCCCGGGCGTGACCCTCGCCGCGAACCAGTACGGCCAGGTGATCTTCACGCCGAACGACGCCACGCTGCCGCCGCTGGTGATGAACGTCGTGGTCCGCGGCAGCAACCCGAACGCGGCCGACTCGCTGCTGGTCGACGGCTTCGAGCCGAACGACTGATCGCCCGGCGGCCGGGTCCCTGGCCACGATCGAAGCCCGCCGCGAGGCGGGCTTCGTCGTCTCGGGGGCGGCGCGTGTCATCGCGGCCGGTTCAGCACCCGTCGCTTCGCCCGTGGCACCTTCCGTGGGTCCGACCCGTCGCAGACGATGGACAGGAGGACCCGATGTTCGACCGACGTCTGCTCGCACGCTGCTCGCTCGCGCTGGTCCTGCTGGCGGCCGCACCCGCCTCGGCCCACGCCAGCAGCGAACCGCCGACCCGGCGCGGCCTGTTCGAGTGCGCCGATGCCGGGTTCGCGACACTCGACCTGCCGGCGCTCGCCGCCCGGCTGCGCGAGGCCGGCGGCCGCGACTGCCGGGTCTCGACGCTGCCATGGGGCGCGCGGGCCGACTGCGAGCGCGCGGATCGGCTCACGGTCGGTGGCGTCCCGGTGCGCTCGATCTCGGCCGAAGTCACCGACGGCGGCGTGCGCCGCATCGTCGCCGTGACCGCGGCACGCGCCGAGCGACTCGAGGCCGCGCTCGCGGCGATCGGACCGGCGCCCGGCGTCACCCGCGCGATCGAGGCGCGCGAGGACGGCGCGGGGGTGGTCCGGTGCACCGCGTCGGTCGCCTCGGGCGCCGCGGCCTTCGGCGTCCTGACCGGCACGCTGCCGGCGCCGATCGAGGGCTCGCTCGGCTGGCAGGTCTGCGCGGTCGCGCCGACCGGCCGCGCGAGTCGCTGCGTCGAGGTCGCGAACGAGGTCGGCTGGCGGATCGGCGGGATCGTCCCCGGTCCGTGGCGCGTCCGCGCCGATCCGATCGGCGGTGCGCGCGGCGTCTGCGCGCTCGCGGCCGAGGTCCTGGCCGATGCGCCCGGGCCGGTCCCGGTACTCGCGATGCGGCCGTTCGAGGTCCGCGCCGGCGCTACGACCGAGGTCGGCCAGCTGCGGATCGCCTACGGCAGCGCCTGTCGCCCGTGAATCGATTGCGGGCGGAGACCCTCCGACCGCACGAGCGAGGACCGCTGTCCGCCGGGAGGGGCGGGCCCTCCGCGAGGCAAGCGCCGGCCAAATCCGGCGCGGCAAGCTGGCGAGGCCGTGAAGCGC
>PVBP01000038.1 GCA_002995625.1 Lysobacteraceae bacterium
CTCGGTGAGCGCGCGATCGCGGCCGCGCGCCGCGATCCGCGCGGCCGCGCCGGGATCCCGCAGCAGCGCCTCGATCGCCAGCGCGAGCGCCGCGGGATCCCGCGGCGGCACCAGCCGTCCGTCGATGCCGTCGGCAATCATCTCGCGCACGCCCGGGACCGCGCTGCCGATCACCGCGCAGCCCGCCGCCATCCCTTCGACCAGCGCGAGCGGCATGCCCTCGTGGTGGGTGCTGAGCACGCAGATCTGGTGGCCCATCAGAAGCTCCGGCACGTCACGCCGGATTCCGAGCACGCGCACCTGCCCGTCGTCGAGCCCGAGATCGGCCGCCAGCCGCTCGACCGCACGCCGATGGCGCGCGCCGCCGCCTCCGACCAGCGACAGCGGTGGGCGCAAACCACGCTCGCGCAGCAGCGCCAGGGCCCGGAGCAGGCTCGCATGATCCTTCTGCTTCGAGAATCGCGCGACCATCACGAGGCCCGGCGTCCGCTCCCCGAAGGGACGCGTCGGCGCGGCGTCGAACGGCGCGGTGCGGATCCCGTTCGGGATCGCGATCGTCCGCTCCGGAGGCATCCCCATCGCGAGCAGGGCCTGCCGCACGCCTTCCGAACAGCCGATGATGCGCGCGGTCCGCCGCGACAGCCAGCGGGTCTGCGCCCGACGCCACGGCGTGTAGCGCTCGCGCGTGTTGTGCTCGACGTGCACCAGCGCCGGCACGCCCGCCAGCAGACCGGCGTAGCGACCCCAGAGGTGCTCGCTGTAGCCGTGGGCGACCAGCACGTCGGGCCGGAACCTTCGGCAGAGGCGCGCGAGCGCGGCGATCGTGACCAGGTTCGACCAGCCGGGCACGGTCCGCACCGGCAGCCCGGCCTCGACGAGTTCCGCGATCCGTCGCGGGTCGGTATGGCGCTTGCGGCGCAGCACCAGCAGCGGCTCGACCGTGCCCCCCGCGAGTGCGCCCTCGGTCAGCGCGATCGCGACCTGGGTCGCCCCCCCGGAGAACCCGCCGGTGACGAAGTGCAGCACCTTCGGCCCGCGACCCGCCCGGGGCGTGCCGACGGCGGGCGCAGGCGCCGGTGCCTCAATCGCCATCGTCGTCGGCGCCGGTCGCGCGACCGGGCGCCGGCGATCGGGCCGGGTCCGAGGCGTGACGATCGCCGCTCCGCCGCTCGGCCTCGAGGAAGCTCATCGCCTGCTGGCAGACCGCCGCGGTGCCCTCCCCGGTCGCGGCCGAAACCAGGAACCACGGCGCCTTCCAGCGCAGCCTGCGGACGATCGCCTTGGCGCGCCGTGCGGCCTCCGCCGGCTCGAGCAGGTCGGCCTTGTTGAACACGAGCCAGCGCGGACGCTCCAGCAGTTCGGGCCGGAATGCCCGCAGCTCGCGCTCGATCGCGCGCACCTGCGCCGCGGGGTCGGTGTCGTCGAGCGGCGCGAGGTCCACGAGGTGGAGCAAGAGGCGCGTCCGCATCACGTGCTTCAGGAACTGGACACCGAGCCCGGCGCCCTCGGCCGCGCCCTCGATGATGCCCGGGATGTCGGCGACGACGAAGCTGCGGTCGTGCTCGATCCGGACCACGCCGAGGTTCGGGTGCAGCGTCGTGAACGGATAGTCCGCGACCTTCGGCCGCGCTGCCGAGACCTGGCGGATGAAGGTGCTCTTGCCGGCGTTCGGGAAGCCGAGCAGCCCGACGTCGGCGAGCAGCTTCAGTTCGAGCCGCAGCGTGCGCGCCTCGCCCGGCCAGCCGGGCGTGAACCGGCGCGGGGCGCGGTTGGTCGAGCTCTTGAAGTGGATGTTGCCGTGTCCGCCGTCGCCGCCCTTGGCGACCAGCAGGCGCTGCCCGTGTCGGGTCAGGTCGCCGATCGTCTCCTCGGTGTCGACGTTGACCACGGTGGTCCCCACGGGAACCCGGATCTCGAGGTCCTCGCCGGCGGCCCCGGTCATCTGCCGGCTCATGCCGTTCTGGCCACGCCTGGCTTTGAAGCTGCGCTGGTGGCGGAAGTCGATCAGCGTGTTGAGGTTCTCGTCGGCGACGAGATAGACGCTGCCACCCTTGCCGCCGTCGCCGCCGTCCGGTCCGCCGAACGGAATGAACTTCTCGCGCCGGAAGCTGGCGCAGCCGTTGCCACCGGCTCCGGCCTGCACGTGGATCTCGGCTTCGTCGACGAACTTCATGGCTGGCTCGCAATCGCTCAGCGCAAACGAAAAGCCCCGCACGCGGCGGGGCTTCGCGTCACGGGAGCGTCGCGCCTCAGGCGGCGCGGACGCTGACCGTGCGGCGCTTCGCCGGCCCCTTGACCGAGAACTCGACCGTGCCCGCAGCGAGGGCGTACAGGGTGTGGTCGCGGCCGATGCCGACGTTGGTGCCCGGATGGAACCGGGTACCGCGCTGGCGGACGATGATGTTGCCCGGCTCGACCGCCTGGCCGCCGTAGAGCTTCACGCCGAGGTACTTCGGGTTCGAGTCGCGGCCGTTGCGGGTGCTGCCGCCTGCCTTCTTGTGTGCCATGGCTTCGCTCTCCTCGTCAGCCGGTGATGCCGGTGATCTCGATCTCGGTGTAGTGCTGCCGGTGGCCCATCTGCTTGCGATGGTGCTTGCGCCGGCGGAACTTGACGATGTGGATCTTGTCGGCGCGCCCGTGGCCGCGCACCTTGGCGCTGACCTTGGCGCCGTCGAGCACCGGCGTCCCGATGCGGACCGACTCGCCATCGCCGATCATCAGCACGCGGTCGATCTCGACCGCCGCGCCGACGTCGGCGTCCAGCCTCTCGACCCGGATCACCTCCCCGGGCACCGCGCGGAACTGGCGCCCGCCGGTCACGAACACTGCATACATGGTCGACCTCTGTAGTTCTTCTGTCGGAAGCCCTCTTGCGAGGGACTGCGGATGATGACGCAGCTGGCGCCGGGGGTCAACCGCCCGGCACAGTTCCGATCGCTGCTTTCAGGCCCCGCTCAGCGCGACCGTCGCGCCGGCCTAGGGACCCGTCAGTTGACGCCCTCGGTGCGGAGCGGCGGGATGCCGGTGCGGCGCATGAAGTCGGAATCGAAACGACGGCGATCCTCGTCGATCGCGACCACCTCGCATCGGATCTCGTGGCCGATGCGCGACCCGGTCACCTTCACCCGCGAGCACTCCATCCGGTCCCGGATCGGGCGACCGGTCAGCAGCGCGTTGAGTTCCTCCTGCGCGTTGAACAGCCGCACCTGCTGGTTCGGTGACTTCGCGCTGACCGGCTTTCCGTCGGCCAGGATCCCGGACATCGTCGCGAGCAGCTTGCGCGCGCTCGACTTCTGCGGCTCGGTCAGCGAATGCCAGGCTCCCCCGGGAGACAGTCCGCGCTCGATCTCGGCGACGACGGCCGGAAAGTCGCGCGGCGCGACCTGCTGGTAGTCGACCGGATCGCCGGCCGGGATGGCACCTGCGAGCGCGGGCACGCACAGGCCGAGTGCGAGCGCCGCGAGGGCCGACTTGCGAGACGATTTCATCGAACGAGCCTCCGGGCAGTTCCGAGATGGTGAGGGCCGCAGACTATCGCCGGAGCATCCACTCCCGTCCAGTGACGTCCGGCAGGGGCCGGATCCCCTCGACCACGCACCCGTCGCGGCGTTTGCCTAGACTTGGGGGTTCCCCTCGTCGGCCCGACCGCCATGGACACGATCCGCATCCGCGGCGCGCGCACCCACAATCTCAGGAACGTCGATCTCGACCTGCCGCGCGACCGCCTGATCGTGATCACCGGGCTGTCGGGCTCGGGCAAGTCCTCGCTGGCCTTCGACACGATCTACGCCGAGGGCCAGCGCCGCTACGTCGAGTCGCTGTCGGCCTACGCGCGCCAGTTCCTGTCGATGATGGAGAAGCCCGACCTCGACCACATCGAGGGACTGTCTCCGGCGATCTCGATCGAGCAGAAGTCGACCTCGCACAACCCGCGCTCGACGGTCGGCACGATCACCGAGATCTACGACTACCTGCGCCTGCTCTACGCGCGGGTCGGCAGCCCGCGCTGCCCAGAGCATGCCGAGCCGCTCGAGGCGCAGACGATCAGCCAGATGGTCGACGCGACGCTGGCGATGGACCCCGACCGGCGGCTGATGCTGCTGGCGCCGGTGGTGCGCGAGCGCAAGGGCGAGCACCTCCAGGTCTTCGAGCAGCTCAAGGGCCAGGGCTTCGTCCGCGTGCGCGTCGACGGCGTGCTGCACGACATCGACGCGGTGCCGAAGCTCGGCCTGCGCACCAAGCACACGATCGAGGCCGTGGTCGACCGCTTCAGGCCGAAGGCCGACCTGAAGCAGCGGCTGGCCGAGTCCTTCGAGACCGCGCTCCGGCTCGGCGACGGCATCGCGCTGGTCGCCGACATCGACGATCCGGCCGCGGCGCCGGTGCTGTTCTCGTCCAAGTTCGCGTGCCCGGTCTGCGACTACTCGCTGCCGGAGCTCGAGCCGCGCCTGTTCTCGTTCAACTCGCCGGTCGGCGCCTGCCAGGCCTGCGACGGCCTTGGCGTGACCCAGTTCTTCGACCCCGAGCGCATCGTCGTCCATCCGGAGCTGTCGCTCGCGGCCGGCGCGATCCGCGGCTGGGACCGCCGCAATCCCTACTACTTCCAGATGGTCACGGCGCTGGCGAAGCACTACCGCTTCGACGTCGACACGCCGTGGCGCGAGCTGCCGAAGCCGATCCAGGAGGCGGTGCTGCATGGCAGCGGCCGCGAGCAGATCGCGTTCCGCTACACCAGCCCGGCGGGCGGCCGGGTGACCCGCGAGCAGCGCTTCGAGGGCATCGTGCCGAACCTCGAGCGCCGCTACCGCGAGACCGACTCGCCGACCGTGCGCGAGGAGCTGTCGCGCTTCATCAGCACCCGGCCGTGCCCGGACTGCGGCGGCGCGCGCCTCAACCGCATGGCCCGCCACGTCTTCGTCGCCGACCAGCCGATCCACGCCGTGACCCGGCTGCCGGTCGATCGCGCGCTGGCCTTCTTCGAGCAGCTCGCGCTGCCGGGCTGGCGCGGCGAGATCGCGGCCAGGATCGTCAAGGAGATCCGCGAGCGCCTGCGCTTCCTCGCCGACGTCGGTCTCGACTATCTCAACCTCGAGCGCCAGGCCGACTCGCTCTCGGGCGGCGAGGCGCAGCGCATCCGTCTCGCCTCGCAGATCGGCGCCGGCCTGGTCGGGGTCATGTACGTGCTCGACGAGCCGTCGATCGGCCTGCACCAGCGCGACAACGAGCGCCTGCTCGGCACACTGACGCGCCTGCGCGACCTCGGCAACACCGTGATCGTGGTCGAGCACGACGAGGACGCGATCCGGCTGGCCGACCACCTGGTCGACCTCGGGCCTGGCGCCGGCGTCCACGGCGGCCGAATCGTCGCCCAGGGTTCGGTCGCCGACCTGATCGCCGCCCCGGAGTCGGTGACCGGCCAGTACCTGTCGGGGCGGCGCCGGATCGAGGTGCCGAAGGAACGCCGCAAGGCGGACCTGAAGCGCGCGCTGAAGCTCTCGGGCGCGCACGGCAACAACCTGAAGGACGTGGACCTCGTGGTGCCGACGGGCTGCCTCGTCTGCGTGACCGGCGTCTCCGGCTCGGGCAAGTCGACGCTGGTCAACGACACGCTGTACCGGCTGGTCGCGGCCGAACTGAATGGCGCCAGCGAGCGGCCCGCGCCATACCGGACGGTCAAGGGGCTCGAGCTGTTCGACAAGGTCGTCGACATCGACCAGAGCCCGATCGGCCGCACGCCGCGTTCGAACCCCGCGACCTACACCGGCCTGTTCACGCCGCTGCGTGAGCTTTATGCCCAGGTGCCGGAGTCGCGTGCCCGCGGCTACGCGCCGGGGCGCTTCAGCTTCAACGTGCGCGGCGGCCGCTGCGAGGCCTGCGAGGGCGACGGACTCATCAAGGTCGAGATGCACTTCCTGCCGGACGTCTACGTGCCGTGCGACGTCTGCCACGGCAAGCGCTACAACCGGGAGACGCTCGAGATCCTGTACAAGGGCCACAGCATCAGCGACGTGCTCGAGATGACGGTCGAGGACGCGCAGCGGCTGTTCGAACCGGTGCCGGCGATCGCGAACCGCCTGCGCACGCTGCTCGACGTCGGCCTCGGCTACATCCGCCTCGGCCAGGCCGCGACCACGCTGTCGGGCGGCGAGGCCCAGCGCGTCAAGCTCTCGCGCGAACTCTCGCGCCGCGACACCGGGCGCACGCTCTACATCCTCGACGAGCCGACCACCGGCCTGCACTTCGCCGACATCGAGATGCTGCTCGAGGTCCTGCACCGGCTCGCCGACCACGGCAACACGGTGGTCGTGATCGAGCACAACCTCGACGTGATCAAGACCGCCGACTGGGTGATCGACCTCGGCCCCGAGGGCGGCGCGCGCGGCGGCGAGATCGTCGCCACCGGCACGCCCGAGGACATCGCGCGCCATCCGGCCTCGCACACCGGGCGATTCCTCGCCCCGGTGCTGGGGCTCGCGCCGGCCTCAACCCGGGAGGCGGCATGAGCCTCCTGTCCGCGAGCGATCTCGACGTGCGCTGGGGCGATCTCGACGCGCTCGGCCACGTCAACAACGCGACCTACGCGACCTACGTCGAGGAGGCGCGGCTGCGCTGGTTCTCGGCGCTCGACGGCGCGTGGAGGAATCCGGCCTCGTACCCGGTCGTGGTGGCCCAGTCGATCAACTACCGGCGCGCGATCGAATGGCCGGCGCGCCTGCGCGTCGAGATCCACGCCGCGCGGATCGGGACCAGCAGCCTGACGCTCGGCTTCCGGATCCTCGACGGCGGCGACGGCGAGGCCGCCGACGGCACCACGGTGCTGGTCTGGGTCGACGCCGCGAGCGGCCGCTCGGGCCGCCTGCCCGACTCGGTCCGCGCAGCCGCCGAGGCGGCCCTCGCCGGCGCCGCGACCCCGCCCTGACCGCGCTGGCCGCCGAGCCGCCGCACCCGTTCATCCGACCCCGACACTTTGGAGCCAGACCATGCTCGAAATCCTCCGTCACGACGCGATCGCCGAGATCCGCCTCGCGCGACCGCCGGTCAACGCGCTGAATCCCGAGCTGGTCGCGGGCCTTGCGACCGCGTTCCGCACGCTGCCGGCCGAGGGCGCGCGCGCGATCGTGCTCTCGGGCGCGCCGAAGCTGTTCTCGGCCGGCCTCGACGTGCCGGCGCTGCTGACGCTCGATCGCGATGCAATGGCGGCCTTCTGGCGCTCGTTCCAGGCCCTGCTCGGCGCGATCGGCCGCTGCCCGGTGCCGACCGTGGCCGCGATCACCGGCCACAGCCCGGCCGGCGGCGCGGTGCTTGCGATCCACTGCGACTACCGGGTGATGGCGCGGGGCGCCTTCCGCATCGGCCTCAACGAGGTCGAGGTCGGTCTGTCGGTGCCGGCGGCGATCCAGTTCGCGCTGAAGCGCCTGGTCGGCCCGCACCGCGGCGAGCGCCTGATGGTCGCCGGCGCGATGGTCGAGTCCGAGGAGGCGCACCGGATCGGCATGGTCGACGAACTCGCCGAGGTCGAGGACGTGGTGACACGCGCGCTCGACTGGTGCCGGCGCCATGTCGTGCTCCCGCCGGAGGCGCTCAGCGAGACGCGCCGGATCGCGCGCGCCGACCTGCACGCCGCGCTCGACGCGGCCGAGCGCGAGCCGGCCGACGCCTTCATGGACCGCTGGTTCAGCACCGAGACCCAGGCCACCTTGCGCGCGCTGGTCGAGCGGTTGCGGAAGAAGGGCTGACCGGAAGCCGGACCGCCGGCCGGGGCATCCCGGGTCTGGCGCCGCGCGCCCGACCGATCGGGACCGTTGCCCACGCCGGCGGCAGCCGCTCGGCCGGTTCCGGGGCAGCCTCGGGCGGGAGGACTCCGATCGCGCGGCGGACGCGATCCCGTCGCGCGCCGTATGCTTCGCCGCGTCGACCTTCGGGAGGTCCGCGATGAGACGACGACAGTTCCTCGCCGCCGGCGGCGTCGGCCTGCTGGCCGCCTGTGCCGCCGATCGGGACGGCGCTCGCGGGCCGGAGGCCACGGCCGACGCCGGCATCCGCCGGCCCGTCGTGCTGGTCCACGGGGCGTGGCACGGCGGCTGGTGCTGGCGGCCGGTCGCCGAACGGCTGATCGCGCGCGGCCATCCGGTCCATGCGCCGACGCTGACCGGTCTCGGCGAGCGCTCGCACCTGCGCGAGCCCGTGCCCTCGCTCGCGACCCACGTCGACGACGTCGTCAACGCGATCGAATGGAACGAACTCGACGACTTCGTCCTCGTCGGTCACTCGTACGGCGGCATGGTCGTCACCGGCGTCGCCGATCGACTCGGATCGCGCATCCGTCATCTGGTCTATCTCGACGCCGCGCTGCCCGCCGACGGCGAGTCGATGATCACGCAGAACCCGGCGACCCGCGACCCGGACGTGGTCGCGGCGGTCGCCGATCAGCTCGCGGCGCTGGCCCCCGACGGCGTCTGGATGGCCCCGCTGCCGCCGGTCGTGTTCGGGATCCCGCCCGAGCGCGCCGACCTGGTCGCGTGGCTCGAACGGCGCCTCACCCCGCATCCGCTCCGGACCTGGACCGATCCGGTCGCGATCCGGCCCGGCGCGCTCGATCCGATCGCGAAGACCTACGTCCATTGCGTCGCGCCGCCGCTCGAGCCGAGCGCATTCGCCGCGCATGCGCGCCGGACCGCGAGCGGCGAGGCCGGCCCGAACTGGCGCTCGCTCGAACTTGAAACCGGTCACGACGCGATGCTGACCGACCCCGACGGCGTGACCCGGATCATCGAAGAGGCCGCGGCCTGACGCGCTCCGCGCGCCCGGCCGCGGGGTCCCGAATCAGAAGCGGTAGTGGACGTCGAACGTCCAGGTCCGCGGCGGCGACAGGTACGGCAGGTTGCCGAGCACGCTGTTCTCGTGCTCGCGGTCGGTGCAGTTCTCGCAGGCCAGCCGCAGCGACCACGCCGAGCCGGGATTGTCGAGGGCGAGTCCGAAGGTCAGCATCGAATAGGCGCCCGACAGCGCCACCGGGTTGCCGTTCGTACCCATGTTCTGGCGGCTGTAATGGCTCCACGTGAGGCTCGGCTCGAGCCCCCAGCCGTCGCCGATCGCGATCCGGTAGCTCGCTCCGAGCACGAAGGTGTCGGGCGCGCGCACGGGTTCGGCGATCTCGCCGCGGTCGTCGACGATGCCGAGCGCGCAGTTCGCGACCGCGGCCTCGCGCGCATTCGTCGCCGGCGGCAGCGGATTGCCGGCCAGCGCCGCGCGGCAGCGCGCCTGCTGCGCGACGATCGACGGATCGAGGTCGGCGTAGCGCGCGTTCTGGATGCCGATGTTCGCGAACAGGGTCAGGTCCTCGACCGGAACCCACAGCAGCTCGGCCTCGACGCCGCTGTTGCGCAGGCCCGCGAAGTTGCGGGTGATGAACGCGATCGCGCCGCTCGCCTGCGTGAAGGCCGACGGCAGCTGGAAGTCCTCGACGTCGAAGTGGAACGCGGTCAGGTTCAGGCGCAGCGTGTTGTCGAGCCACTCCGAGCGCAGCCCGAGCTCGTATGACCAGATCTTCTCGGCAGAGAACGGCTGGATCTGGTCGGGCGTCGTCCCGCGCGCGTTCCAGCCACCCGACTTGAAGCCGCGCGTAGCCGAGGCGTAGACGTTGAGGTCCGGCGAAAAGTCCTTTCGGAGCACGAAGCGCGGGGTCAGCAGCCGGGTGTCCTGTTCGAGCGGTGCGAAGGCCGCGATCGTCGCCGATTCGACGCGGCAGTTCTGAGGCGCCTGCGGTGTGCACGCCGGACGCGCCAGCCGGGGATTCGGGTTGGCGATGTAGTCGATGTCCTTGGATTCGTCGGTCCAGCGCAGGCCCAGCGTCCCGGTCCAGCCGCCGCCGAAATCCCAGTCGCCCTGGGCATAGACCGCGAAGGAATCGGTGTCGTTGCGCAGCAGCCGGTCCTCGAGCACCAGCGTCAGCGCCGGCGAGATGCCGAACAGGTCGCCGAAGTCGGTGCGGTTCCGTTCGCGCAGCAGGTACGCGCCGGCGACGTAGGACAGCCGCTCGTCGAAGGCGAGCCCGGTCAGCTTGAGCTCGGTCGTGAACTGGCGGTGGACCGCGTCGTTCGCGATCGTGAAGCCGCCCTGCGGCCCGACCCCGACCGCGACCCCGGGAAACGGCGTGCCGACCGGCGCCGGAATGCTGGCCGGTGGCGGGTTCGGGTTCGTGACCGTCGGGTTGTTGACGAAAAAGTTGCCGTTGAAGAAGTCGATCGCGAACTGCTGTTCGGTGCGTCGCCACCCGGTGATCCAGTTGACCGTGCCGATGTCCGTCAGCCATTCGAGGTTCGAGATCAGCGAGGTGGTCTCGGTCTCGCTGCCGAGCGGGATGTCGGCCTTGCGCCCGGTCAGGAAGCCGGCACCGGCCGGCCGGCGCGTGCTGAGGGTCGTGCACGAGAAGCGATCGCGGCGCGCGCGGTCGACGCAGAAGCGCGAGGCGCGGAACGCTTCCGACGTGTAGCCGGGCTGGAAGCGCTGGCGCGCGAGGTCGATGCGGTTCTCGGGCAGCGCGTCGCGCGAGAAGTTGAGCAGGTTGAGCTCGTCCGAGTACACGCGGTCGAGCGAGACGTCCCAGGTCACGAGGTCCGAGATCAGCCAGCGCAGCGCGCCGCGGACACCCCACAGCTCGGAGCCGTTGAGCCGCTCGTCGGTGATCGGGTTGTCGACGTAGCCGTCGTCCTCGTAGCGGTAGGCAGAGAACTTGGTCAGCACCGCCTCCGACAGCGGCACGTCGATGCTGCCGCGGAAACCCCATCGCCCGAACGATCCAACGCCGGCGCTGGCATAGCCGCCGAGTTCATCCCCGGGCCTGCGCATCACGATGCTGACGGCGCCGCCGGTGGTGTTGCGTCCGAACAGCGTGCCCTGCGGCCCGCGCAGCACCTCGACCCGCTCGACGTCGAACAGCGCGAAGTTGTTCGCGTTCTGGCGCGCGATGAAGACGTCGTCGACATAGGTGCCGACCGGCGGGTCGAAGGTCGCGATCGACTCGGTGTTCGACAACCCGCGCAGCGCGTAGACGTTGGCCGAGCCGAGCCCGGTGTTGTTGTGCGCGATCAGGTTCGGCACCACGCGCGCGAGCTTCAGCGGCTCGTCGATGGCGGCGCGCTCGAGCTGCTGCGGCGAGAACGCGCTGACCGCGATCGGCACCTGCTGCAGCGGCTCCGCCCGGCGCTGCGCGGTGACGGTCACGGCCTCGAGCGTCGCGGTGCCGGACCGCGGCGGCGCCTGCTCGCGCTCGCGCTCGTCCTGCGTCGCCGGCTCCGACGCCGCGTTGGCCGTCGCCTCCGCCGACGCATCGCTTCGGACCGCATCGGCCGCTGGTGCTGCTGGTGCCGCAGAGGCCGCACCGGTCCAGAGTGCCGCGGCGATCGCCGTCGGCAGCAGAGCCTTCCATCGACGCATCGTGTCTCCCCCGAGCCGCCGCCCACCGCGATGGGAACGACGCAAGACCGAATCCGGCCGTGCAGTCCATGCCGGCGGATCCGCCGAGGTCGACCACTCCGGGCCGACCGCCATTGGTCCGGACACTACGGCTTTATTGTCCGGACATTCAATGTGCAGTGCAACATGGCCCGGATGGCGCCCGCGAACCGCGGAGAGACGGTGCCCATCGCCGGCATTGCCGGGTCGGCGCGGCAGGTGGAGGACCGGCGCGGGGGGAGGCCACGCCGGATCGGCCGCGGGCTCAGATCCCCGCGATCAGCCGCTCGAGCCGCTCGGTGTCCGCGGCGAACAGTCGGATGCCTTCGGACAGCTTCTCGGTCGCCATCGCGTCGGCGTTGAGCGCGTAGCGGAAGTCCGCCTCGCCGTAGGCGATCGCCGGCAGGTCCATCGCGCGCGCCGCGTCGGGGTCGAGGCGCCGCTCGACCGCCGCCTCGCCTGCGGCGAGTTCGGCGAGCAGCGACGGGCTGATCGTCAGCAGGTCGCAGCCGGCGAGCGCGAGGATCTGGCCGACGTTGCGGAAGCTCGCGCCCATCACCTCGGTCGCGATGCCGTGGCGCTTGAAGTGATTCCAAATCGCGGTGACCGAACGCACGCCGGGGTCGTTCGGACCCGCGTGTGCAGCCTCGTCCCAGGCCGCTCCCTGCGCCTTGCGATGCCAGTCGTGGATCCGGCCGACGAACGGCGAGACCAGCGTGACCCCGGCCTCGCCGCAGGCCACCGCCTGGCAGAACGCGAACAGCAGCGTCAGGTTGCAGTGGATCCCCTCGCGCTCGAGTTCGGCGGCGGCGGCGATCCCCTCCCACGTCGCCGCGATCTTGATCAGCACGCGCGCGCGGTCGACGCCGTGCGCGACGTACCGCGAGACGATCCGCCGCGCGCGCTCGACGGTGGCGCGACGATCGAAGGACAGGCGCGCGTCGACCTCGGTACTGACGCGCCCCGGAACGATCGACAGGATCTCGCATCCGAACCGCACCAGCACCGCGTCGACGATCTCGTCGATCGGCCGCCCGCGGCATGCGGCCACGACCTCGGCCACGAGCGGCGCGTAGGCCGGCTGCTCGGCCGCCTTCAGGATCAGCGAGGGATTGGTCGTCGCGTCGCGCGGCGCGAAGCGCGCCATCTCGCGGAAGTCGGCGGTGTCGGCGACGACGGTGGTCCACTGGCGGAGCTGGTCGAGGGCGTTCATCGGCGCACGGCAACGGGGGACGGCGCGTCGATCGTAGCGTTGGCCAGCCAGAGAGCTCGTTCGCGCCGAGCCGCGGCGTCACCGTCCTCGCAGCAGGGCGCGTGGCCGCCAGGCCATCCGCCGGACGCTGAGGCGCCGGCTCACGCCGGGCCCCTGGCGAGGCGCGCCAGCATCGCCGCCATGCGCTCCTGCACCACCGTGATCGCGCGCGCCGGCCGCAGCATGACCTTGAAGTCGACGATCAGGCCGGCCTCGTTCCAGCGGATCAGGTCGACGCCATTGACCTCGGTGTCGTCGATCTGGCTCTCGAACTCGAGCACGGCGTCGCGGCCGGACTCGACCTCGCGCACGTAGCGGAAGGAACCTGCGCCCAGCACCGCGAAGGCCGCCGACAGGTAGGCCGCGACCACCGGCTTGCCGGCCTGCGGCGCGTTGACGACCGGCGAGTGGAACACCGCGTCGTCGGCGAGCAGCGGCGGGATCCGTTCGGGATCGCGCGAGGCGGCTGCGTCGTGCCAGCGCGCGAGCGGTGCATCCGCCGGTGTCGACGGTTGCCACAGCTCGATCGGATTGCCCTCGGGATCGTGCACGCGCGCGAAGCGCCCGTTCGGATAGGCCTCGGGGTCAACGCGCACTTCGATGCCGGCGGTGCGCAACCGCGTCGCCAACGCGTCGAGGTTGCGCACGCGCAGGTTCACCATGAAGGCCTGCTCCGGCCGACCGAAGTAGTCGGTGTCGGCCCGGAACGGCGCGAACACGGTCGGACCCGCCTGCTGCTGCCAGCACGGCGCCTCGTAAGAAGACGGCACCGGGTCGATGCCGAAATGGTCGCGGTACCAGGCGGCCAGCCCGTCCGGATCGCGGGCGCGGAAGAACACGCCGCCCAATCCGGTCACGAACCGATGGCTGTTGTCGGCAGCGGTCATCGACAGGCCCTCGGGATCAGGTCGGCACCCGGCCGACGAGGCCGAGGCAGGCCCGCATCGCGCGGTGGAAGGGATCGACCGGCGCGAGATCCATCAGCGGGCAGCCGCCGACGATCGGCTCGACGCCGGCCGCCCGGCAGGCCGCCACCGCATCGGCCGACACGCTGCCCTCGCCGACCGAGCGATGGAACCAGATCCGCCGCACGCCGCGCGCCAGCGCCTCGCGCACGACGCCGGCCGCGTCGCGCGGATGGGTCACGACCATCAGCGAGTCGATCTCTCCCGGCACCTCGGCGATCGCGCGATGGCACGGCACGCCCTCGACTTCGATCGCGTTCGGGTTGACCGGCAGCACCTCGTGCCCGGTCTCGCGCAGGCGCCGGAAGATCGCGTTGGCGGGAGCCTGCCCGGTGCGCGAGACGCCGGCGACGACAATTCGTCGCGTCGCGAGGAAGTCGGCCACGACGGCAGGAAGCTGGGCCATCGGCGCTCCGGCGGCGGAAACCCGGCGAAGCCTAGCGCGACCGTGGCGCACGGTCCCGCTCAGCCGCCGTCGCGCGCCGCCACGGCCGGCAGGATCCGTCGCCGCGAGAGCGGCGCGATCGACATCGGACCCGGGTGCGAAGGATCGACCCACGCGAGTTCCTCGATCTCCGCGCCCGCGACGGGTTCGCGGTCGATCGCGCAGGCGTACACGGTCGCGCGTACGCGCAGGCCCGTCTCGTGCACGGCCTCGTCCTCGAACTCGCCGAGCGGCCTGATCGTCCCCGGCACCGGCCGCGCGCCGAGTTCCTCGACCAGCTCACGCGCGAGCGTCGCGAGCGGCGCCTCGCCCGGCTCCGGCTTGCCGCCCGGTTGGATGAAGATCGTCGAACCGCGCTTGCGCACCAGAAGCACGCGACCGGCGGCGTCGCGGATCAGCGCGGCGACGGTCCGGATCGGGGGTCGGGCATCGGGGACGCTCGGCATTCCCGGAATGTGCCCGCTCGACAGGCGCCGCGCCAGCGTGTCGTCACCGACCAGGCGCTCCGCGCCCGGCCGTCAGCCACCGGCCGGGGGAGTCGAGCCGCCGGCGGCGGCGGTCGCCGCGCGCGGACGGACCCAGACCTCGACGCGGCGGTTCTTCGCGCGGCCGTACTCGGTGTCCTCGGCCGCGACCGGCGCGACGCCACCGACGCCGCGCACGCGGCGCGGCGTGACTCCGCGCGGGATCAGCTGGGTCGCGACGAAGTCGGCGCGGTCGGTCGACAGCGACAGCGCGTGGTACGGATTGATCTCGCTCGAGTCGGCGAAGCCGACCAGGATCAGGTCGACGCCGCGGTTCTGCGGCTGGCGCAGGAAGGCCTCGAGCCGCGCGACGTCGCGCAGCGCCTTGTTGTCGAGCACCGCGGTGCCGGCACCGAAGCGGAAGTTCAGCGACAGGCGCTGGGCGCCATCGACCAGCAGCCGGTACTCCTCCGGCGCATCGTCGCGCGGCGGGACCGCGAGGGCCACGACGTCCTGCGACACGTAGCCGATCTGCTCGACGACCCGCTGGCCGCGCGGACCGAGCACGAACTCGATGAAGTCCCGCGCGAGCGCCGACGGCGCCGGGCCGTTGTACAGGAACAGGCGGCGCGCGAGCACGTAATCCTCGGTTCCGACCGTCAGCCGGGACGGCGCGAGCGGTCGCGTGCCCGCGTCCGAAACCGCCAGCGCCTTGGCGCGGCCGACCCCGGCGAGACCGACGAAGCCGAGTCCGCGCGGGTCGGCGACGACGTCGGCCGAGAGCTGGTCGGTCGACTCGTAGCGACGAGCAGCCGCGCTGATCGTTGCCCCGCGCAGCACCATCGCGTTGAAGCTGTCGAAGGTGCCGGACTTGTCGTCACGCGCATACAGCGCGATCGGACCCGGCCGGCCACCGAGTTCGGACCAGTCCCGGATCCGTCCGCTGAACGCGTCGCGCACCTGCGACACCGTGAGCGAGGACACCGGGTTCGACGGATGGACGATGATCGCAAGGCCATCGAGCGCGATCACGTGCTCCTGCTCGGGCGCGGTGATCGCGCCGAGCGGCGCGGCGCGCGAGAGCTCGGCCGGATTGATCGGGCGCGAGGCCATCCAGAAGTCGGCGCGGCCGGCGAGCAGGTCCGAGAAACCGGTTCCGGTGCCGTGCGAATGGACGTGGGCCTCGATGGTCCCGGTGCCGGCCGCGAGCGGGATCAGGATCTCCTCGTCGACGATCCGGCGCGTCTCGCCGACGGCATAGCCGCGCTCCTCGGCCCAGGCGCGCACCAGCGCCGGCGCGAGGCGCTGGCCCACGGTATTCGAGCCGTGCAGTCGAAGCTGGTCGTCGGCCCGCGCCGGCGTGACCGCCGCGATCGAGAGCAGCGCCGCGAGGAAGGAGACGGAGAGGCGTGTGCGCATGGTCCACCGGCGTCGAAGGCAGCCGGGAAGGATCCACCCTCCCGATGACAGCCCCTTGATCGCGGTATGACGCTTGCCGGCTCGGCCCAGTCTCAGGCGCCGGTCGCGATCGCACGCCCGGGCTCGGCGCACCACTCGCTCCACGAGCCCGGATAGAGCCGTCCGCCGTCGAGCCCGGCCACGGCCATCGCGAGCAGGTTGTGGCAGGCGGTGACGCCCGAGCCGCACATCGACACGACCGCGGACGGCGGCCGCCCGGCCAGCAGGGCCTCGAACTCCGCCCGCAGCATCGCGGGCGGCTTGAAGCGCCCGTCGGCGACGAGGTTGTCCGCCACCGGACGGTTGACGGCGCCCGGCACGTGGCCGGCGACCGGATCGAGCGGCTCGACCTCGCCGCGGAAGCGCGGGCCGGGCCGGGCGTCGAGCAGCAGGTGGCTCGGGTCGAGGCGGATGCGATCGACGAGGTCGGCGTCGACCATGGTCGACGCATCGAAGGCCTCCACGCGACGCACCGGCGGCGGCAGCGCCGGGACCGTCTCGAGCGGCAGCCCGGCGCGCGTCCAGGCGTCGAAGCCGCCATCGAGCACGGCGACCCGGTCGTGCCCGGCGGCCCGCAGCATCCACCACAGCCGCGCCGCGAAGGCCGACTGCGCCTGGTCGTAGACGATCACGAAGGTGTCGGGCGCGATGCCCCAGCGCGACAGGTGGCGCGAGAAGTCGGGCGCGTCCGGCAGCGGATGGCGCCCGCGGCCGGCCTTCGCGAGATCCGAGAGGTGGCGGTCGAGGTGCGCATACACCGCGCCGGGCAGGTGCGCGTCGAGGAAGGCGCGCTCGCCCGCGCCGGGATCGGCGAGATCGAATCGGCAGTCGACCGCGCGCGCGCCCGCGGCGATCGCGGCGGCTGCCGCTTCGACGTCGATCAGCGGACCTCGCGTCATCGTTCGAGCCGCTCCAGGCGATCGGCGAGATTCACGATCATCGCCGCGGTCGCACCCCAGATGCGGTGCTCGCGGTAGGGGATCACGTGGTAGTGGCGCACGCGGCCGCGATACTCGCGCGCCTCGCGGCGCTGGTGGGCGCGGTCGAGCACGTGCGCGAGCGGCACCTCGAAGGCGGCGGCGACCTCGTGCGGGTCGAGCCGGAGTGGCGGCAACGCGTCGATCAGTCCGAGCACCGGCATCACGCGGAAGCCGGTGATCGTCGCGAGCGGATCGAGATAGCCGATCGGCTCGACGCGCTCGGGGCGGAGGCCGATTTCCTCCTCGCTCTCGCGCAACGCCGCGGCCACGGGATCGGCGTCGGCAGGCTCGATGCGGCCGCCGGGAAAACTGATCTGCCCGGCGTGATGGGTCAGGTGCTCGGTGCGCCGGGTCAGCAGCAGCCCGAGCGCGTCGCCGCGCCGGACCAGCGGCACCAGCACCGCGGCATCGCGCAGGCCGGCCTCGGGGACGAGGTCCTCGAGCTCGGCGAGATTCCACGGACCGACCGGCGGCACCGCGCCGAGCGGCCACGCGGCCGCGCGCAGGCGCGCCAGTCCGTCCGGTTCGCAGCTCAAGCCGTTTCGGCTTCGCGCGTCGGCAGCACCTCGGACATCAGGTGCTCCCGTTCCGCCGCCGTCATCGAGGACCATGCCGCAATCTCGTCGCCGGTGCGCCGGCAGCCCGCGCAGAAGCCCGCGTCATCGAGCGTGCAGACGCCGATGCAGGGCGTCAGGATCGGCTCCGGCGCGGCGCTGGCCGGCGCCGGACCGAACCGGACGTCGGGACGACAGGCGCCAGGATCACCCACTCACTTCACCGAGACGAGGCGGATGTCGAAGATCAGCGCCTCGTTCGGGCCGATCGGACCCTGGCCACGCTCGCCGTAGGCCTTCTCCGGCGGCAGGAAGACCTTCCACTCGTCGCCGACCCGCATCATCGGCAGGATCTCCTGCCAGCCCGGGATCATCTCGTTGACCTTGAAGGTCACCGGCTCGCCGCGCGCGAACGAACTGTCGAACTCGAGGCCCGAGATCAGCGAGCCGCGGTAGTGCACCGTGACTTCGCTGGTCGCGGTCGCGCGCGGACCGGTGCCCTCCTCGATCACCCGGTACTGGATGCCCGAGGGCAGCGTGCGCACGCCGTTCTTGGCGCGGTTCTCGGCCAGGAACCGGTCGCTGCGGGCCTTGTTCTCGCGCGCCGCCTGCTCGAAGCGCGAGCGCGCCTCGCGCATCATCCGCTCGCGCATGATCGCAACCTCGCGCCGCATCTCCTCCTCGGCGACGGTCGGCTGGCGCTGGGCGAAGCCGTCCTGCATCGCGCGGATCACGGTGTTGATGTCGACGTCGATCCGGTTTTCCTTGAAGTCGCGGCCGATGTCGAAGCCGATCGCATAGGAGAGCTTGTTGCGGTCGTTGGGCGGGAGCGGCTGCTGGGCGCCCTGTCCCGCGGCGCCCTGCGGAGCGGCCGACTGGCCGGCGGCCTGGCCGGTCTGCGCGAGGCCGACGCCAGGCAGCGCGAGCGCGAGGAAAGCAATGACGACACGAAGCGACATGAACGACCTCGGGAAGCGAATGGAAGGAAGCCGGGCCGGCGGCGCGCCGGCGAAAGCCGCGGAATCATAGCAACCGGCTTCCTTGACGCCGGCCGAATGCCGGGCCGGCCGGTCAGCCCGCGCTTACAATCGCAGGCCCTGCCCTCCGCTCGGGATCGCCCATGGACTTCGACTGCCTGCTGATCGCCGACGACGGCCCGGTCCGCACGATCACGGTCAACCGTCCGGACAAGCTGAACGCACTGAACCAGGCGACGATCGCCGAGCTCGATGCGGCCTTCGCCGCTGCCGGTGCCGATCCGGCGGTGCGCGTCGTGATCCTGACCGGGGCCGGGAGCAAGGCCTTCGTCGCCGGCGCCGACATCTCCGAACTGGCCACGACTCCGGCAGCCGACCTGCTCGCCTTCGCGCGCGCCGGCCAGGCGATGATGTCCCGCGTCGAGCGGCTCGGGAAACCGGTGATCGCGATGATCCCGGGCTTCGCGCTCGGCGGCGGCCTGGAACTCGCGATGTGCTGCCACCTGCGGATCGCGGCCGACACCGCGAAGCTGGGCCTGCCCGAGATCAACCTCGGGCTGCTGCCGGGATTCGGCGGCACGCAGCGGCTGCTGCGGCTCGCCGGGCGCGCCGCGACGCTCGAGCTGACGCTGACCGGAAAGCCGATCGACGCCGCGCGCGCGCACGCGCTCGGCATCGTCAACCGCGTGGTCCCGGCGACCGAGCTCGAGGCCACGACCCGCGCGCTCGCCGGCGAGCTGGCGGCCAAGGCCCCGCACGCGGTGCGCGGCATCCTGTCGGCGGTGCTGCTCGGCGGCGAAGCCGCGATCGACACCGGGCTCGACTACGAGGCCCAGGCCTTCGGGGTGTGCGCGGCGACCGAGGACATGCGCGAGGGGACCCGGGCCTTCCTCGAGAAGCGGCCGGCGAACTTCACCGGGCGCTGAGGCGGGCGGCCGGCGCCCGGGCGCGAAGCCCCGATGGCCACCCTGCAGACCGCCGCGCGTCGGCACCGAGGCATCGGGGCGGCCCTCGCCGCGTCGGTCGCGCTGGCGCTCGGTGCGGCATCGGAGGCCGTCGAGACGCCGCAGGTCTGGCACCCGCTCGCGACCTTCGACAGCGCCGATGGCCTGCCGCAGAACAACGTGCTTGCGCTCGCGTTCGACGCCGACGGGCGACTGCTCGCCGGCACGCGCTTCGGCATGGCCCGGTATGACGGGGTCGGATGGCAGGCGATCACGATCGGCGCGGACCAGCCGCCGAGCGTCGGGGCCCTCGCCGCTGGATCCGATGGCCACCTCTGGATCGGAACCGGCGGGTCTGGGCTCCACCGGCTGATCGGCCGGGACACCGCCGCGACGCCGGTGTCGGGGATTCCGCCGCAGGACACCGTCTTCGCATTGCAGCCCCTCGCCGACGGCCGCGTCTACGTCGGGACGCGGCAGGGCCTGCATCGCTGCCGGATCGAGTCCTGCGAACCGGTAGCGGACACCGACGGCCTCGTGATCCGCAGCCTGTGGCTCGACCCGGGCCCCGACCCGGTGCTCTGGGTCGGCACCGAGAACGGGCTGCGGCGCATCGACGACCCCGAGGGTCCGGAGCCGCGGCTCGGCCCCGTCCGCCTCGGACGTGCCGACGGCATTCCGAACGACATCATCATCGCGCTGCGACGCTGGCCGTTGCCGAACGGCCCGCTGTGGATCGGATCCGGGCGCGGGCCCGCGCGCTACGACGGCGAGCGCATCCGGCGCTGGTCGACCGAATCCGGCATCCCGACCACGATGGTGATGGCCTTCGCGACCGCGCGCGAGGCCTCCGGGGACGAGGTGCTGGTGGCCGCGCTGCGTCCGGGCGGCCTCCTCGCCTTCGCCGAGGACGGCCGCTGGCGCCAGATCGGCACCCGCGACGGCCTGCCGGATGCCTCGGTCCAGTCGCTGGTCCGTGACCCGGCCCGCGGCACGCTGTGGATCGGAACCCAGGGCGGTGGATTGGCGCGGACCGAACCCGGGCGCTGGGTCGTGTTCGACGAACGCCACGGCCTGCCGGACCGCAACGCGATCGCGCTCGGCTTTGCCGCCACCCGCGACGGTGGCCGCCGAATGTGGGTCGGCACCACCGCCGGGGCGGCCGAGTGGCGGGAGGGCCGCTTCGTCGAACTGCTGCCGTTCTCGCACCGCGACCGCCGCGTCTCGGCCGTGCTCGACCTCGCCGACGGCCGACGCTGGGTCTCGACCGAGCGCGGGATCCTCCTGCTGCGACCGGACGGCGCGGTCGCGGCCGAGCTCACGGTGGACAATGCCGGTCTGCCGGCGGTCTGGAACGACTCGCTCGTGCTCCGGGTGCTGCCGGATGGCGAGGAGGAAATCTGGATCGGCAGCGGCCACGGTCTCGCGCGCTGGCGCGAGCGCGATGGTCTCGCGCTGGTCGCGGGCCCGGAACCGGAGGCCGCGCGCGCGCAGGTCCGCGCGATCGCGATCGAACGCACGGACCACGGCGACGTGGTCTGGGTCGTGCAGGGCGATCATCTCTCGGCGCACGGACCCGACCGGATCGAGCGCCGCGACGAATGCCTCGGCGGCGAGACCGCGAACGACCTCGCGGTCGGCGCGGGCGCGGTCTGGCTCGCGACCGATCGCGAGATCGTCCGGATCGAGGCCGACCGCTGCGAGCCGATCGCGCTGCCGCAGCCGAATCTCCGGATCAGCCATCTCGCGGTTCACGACGCCACGCTCTATGCCGCCAGCCAGCGCGGCATCTGGGTGGTCCCGCTCGACCGCCCGCAGCAGGCCGTCCTGCACACGCTGGCCGATGGCCTGCCGGCGCTCGAGCTGACGCCGGGCGCGACGCTCGCGGTCGACCCCGCGGGTCGGGTCTACGCCGGCACGAAGAATGGCGTGGCGATGCTGGAGCCGGTCGTCCCGCGGCCGCGTGACCCGCCGCCGCGGCTCGATCTCGCCGCATTCACGGGCCCCGACGACGAGGCGATCGAGCCGAACGCCGAGCTCCCGGCGCGTGCGGCCGATGCGAGCTTCCGTTTCCGCCTGCTCGATCTCTGGCAGGAACACCGGATCCGCTACCGCACGCGGCTGGTCGGCCTCGAGCCGCAGCCGGGGCCGTGGTCGACGCGCACCGAGATCGCGTTCCCACGCCTGCCGCCAGGCACCTATCGCTTCGAGGTCGAGGCGAAGGACGGGGCCGGCGGCATCCACGGGCCGGCGAGCTTCGCGTTCTCCGTTCGCGCGCCGTGGTGGCAGCGACCGCTCGCCGTTGGCTTCGCCGCGCTCGCGCTGGTTGCGGCCGGAGCCGCGGTCGGGCGCTGGCGCGCGCGGCTGCTCGAGCGCCGCGCGGCCGCGCTCGAGGCCGAGGTCGCGGCCCGCACCGGCGAGCTGGCCGAGGCCAACCGCCGGCTCGCCGAGGCAGCGGTCACCGATCCGCTGACCGGCCTGCACAACCGGCGCCACTATGCCGAGATCGAGTCCGCCGAAGCCGAGCGCATCCGGCGGCGCGTCCTCGACGGCGACCGCGACCTCGCGCTGCTGGTCGCGATCGTCGACGTCGACCACTTCAAGGCGATCAACGATCGCCACGGGCACGCGGTGGGCGACGCGGCGCTGGTCGAGATCGCGGCACGGCTGAGGGCCACGGTGCGCGGCAGCGACCTCGCGTTCCGCTGGGGCGGCGAGGAGTTCGTCGTGCTGGCGCGGGACCTCCGTCGCGGCGAGGCGCAGGCGACGCTCGGACGCCTGCTCGCCGGGCTGTCGGGCCCGCTCACGATGGCGACCGACGAGCCGGTCCCGCTGACCGTCTCGATCGGCGCGTCGCTGTTTCCGCCGGACCCCGACTGCGATCGCGAGACCGACCTCGAGCAGGCGATCCGCCGCGCCGACGCGGCCCTCTATCGCGCCAAGGCCACGGGCCGCGATCGCGCGGTGCTCGCGATGCGGTCGCCGGCCGACGACGCCGACGACTGGTACCAGGCGATCCCGCGACCGCCGCGGTCGCCATCGGGCCCCGCCGACGCGCCATGATCGGCTACCGCGGCGCGCGGCCGGACGCCGCGGCTCGATGTGGCCCGTCGTACCGCCTTTCTCCGGCCGTGACCGCGAGGTCGAGCCGGTTCTCGGGCGGCGGCAACGGGCAGGTCGAGTAGGCGTTGAACGCGCACGGCGGGTTGTAGGCACGGTTGAAGTCGAGCGTCGTGCGCCCGTCCTCCGGCATCGCGGCATACAGGAACCGGCCCGGCCCGTAGGTCTCGCGCCCGTTGGTGCGGTCGGCGAAGATCAGGAACAGCTGGCCCGAGCCGTCATCGATCGCCTCGAGCCGATGGGTCTTGCCGCCGAACTCGAACACCAGCGCGCCCGGGTTCGCCATCGGCTCGAGCGTGTTGATGACGCTCGCGATCTCGATCGTGCGGCCTTCCGGATGCGGCTCGAAGCGCGCCTCGATCCGCCACGCCGGATCGATCGGGTAGTGGTCGATGCCGACGAAGCCGGTGCGGGTCGGCGCCTCGGGGTCGCGCACTCGAAGGCCGAAGCGACCGCTGCGCTCGATCAGCACGAAGCTGGCGCGCCCGAAGCGGACCACGGTCGGCGTGCCGGCGCTGTCGGCGACCAGATCGCCCTCGCGCGCGTCGGTGTCGCCGATCCGGGCATCGACGCCGTCGGCGAGCGCGAGCCGCACGCGCCGGTCGGCCAGCGTCAGCGTGCCGAGCCGATCCGGGCCCACGGCGAGCACGACGTCGTTGTCCGGCGCGCGGCCCACCGTCTGCGATCCCTCGGCAAGCCAGTGCAGCCCGACCAGGCTGAGCCAGCCCTCGGGCTGCTTCAGGCGTTCGACCCGCGCCGCGCGCCAGGCCTCGATCTCGGCGCGATGCGCCGCCTCGGCGCCCGGCCCGGCCTCGGCGCCGATGGCCGGCGCCACCATCGCCAGCAGGGCGATCAGGGTCATCGTGGTCCTCCACTGCATCGTCGCTCCTCGCATCCACCGTGGTCGTTGGCCGGAATCGACCGTCATCCTCGCCATCCGTTCCGCGCGCGGGTCAGCGCCCGCGCAGGAACAGCCGGTCCAGTTCGCCCTGAGTCAGTTGCACCCACGTCGGCCGCCCGTGGTTGCACTGGCCGGAGCGCTCGGTCTCCTCCATCTGCCGCAGCAGCGCGTTCATCTCCGGCAATGTGAGCCGGCGGTTCGCGCGCACCGAGCCGTGGCAGGCCATCGTCGCCAGCACCTCGTTCTCGTACTCCTCGAGCCGCGCCGCGCTGTCGTGGAGCGCGAGGTCGGCCAGCACGTCGCGCACCAGCCGTTCGACGTCGGCGCCGGCGAGCGCCGACGGCACGCGACGGACCAACAGGCGATCGGGTCCCGTGCGCGAGACCTCGAATCCGAGCGCGGCGAAGCGCGGCGCGGCCTCCTCGGCCGCGTCGGCCTCGCGCCGGCTGACCGCGAGCGACAGCGGCACCAGCAGCAGCTGCGAGGGAATCGCGCCGGCCGCGCGCGCCTGCTTGAGGCGCTCGTAGGTGATGCGCTCGTGCGCGGCGTGCATGTCGACGAGCACCAGCCCGCGCGCGTTCTCCGCCAGCACGTAGACGCCCTTCAGCTGGGCCAGCGCATAGCCGAGCGGCGGACCGTCCGCCTCGGGCCCGGTCTCGACCCTCGCGCCCGCCGCCGCGACCGGCTCGCATGCGGCCTCGGCCACGGCCAGATCCGCGCCGTCGCGGTCGAGTCCGTACAGCGCGGCCATCGCGCCGAGCGGGTCGGCGAGGCGCATCCCGACCTGGCCCGGCGGCCGCGACGCCGCGGCCCAGGACGCCTGCGCTCGCGGCGCTTCCACGGCACTCCCGATCGGAGCGGCCGCTCCGGCGGTCAGGCCGGCGCGGGTCTCGGCCAGCGCCTGATGCAGCGCCCGGAACACGAACTCGTGGACCAGCCGCCCGTCGCGGAAGCGCACCTCGGCCTTGGCCGGGTGGACGTTCACGTCGACCCCGCGCGGATCGAGCTCGAGCAGCAGCACGAAGGCCGGATGGCGGCCGTGGAACAGCACGTCGGCGTAGGCCTGTCGAACCGCGTGCTGGACCACGCGGTCGCGCACCAGCCGGCCGTTGACGAACAGGTACTGGCGGTCGGCCTGGCTGCGCGAGGCGGTCGGCGCGCCGAGCCAGCCAGCGAGCGCGAGGCCGGCGTGCTCGGCCGCGACCGGGATCGCCCCGCTGACGAACTCCGCGTCCAGCACATCGGCGACGCGGCCCGCGCGATCCGGCGCCGGCCGCATCCGGAAGACCTCGCGGCCGTTGTGGACCAGCCGGAAGTCGACCGCCGGACGCGCCATCGCGACCGCGCGCAGGTGCTCCTCGACGTGCGCGAACTCGGTGCGCTCGGACTTCAGGAACTTGCGCCGCGCCGGAACGTTGAAGAACAGGTCGGCGACCTCGACGCGGGTGCCGGGCGGCTGCGCGGCCGGCTCGACCGGTCCGATGTCGCCGTTGGAGGCAAGCACGCGGAAACCGTGCGGCGCTTCCCGCGTGCGCGAGGCGATCTCGAGCCGGGCGACCGAGGCGATGCTCGGCAGCGCCTCGCCGCGGAAGCCGAGGCTCGCGACCGCCTCGAGGTCCTCGAGGCTCGCGATCTTGCTGGTGGCGTGCCGGGCCAGCGCGAGCGGCAGCTCGCCGGCCGGAATGCCCCCGCCGTCGTCGCGGACCTCGATCCGCTTGAGCCCGCCGGCCTCGACCAGCACCTCGATCCGCGTGGCGCCGGCGTCGAGCGCGTTGTCGACCAGCTCGCGCACCACCGACGCCGGACGCTCGACGACCTCGCCCGCGGCGATCTGGTTGACGAGGTGGTCGGGCAGCGGACGGATCGGCACGGCGGGCTCGCGCGCGGCAGGCCGCCAAGGATAGTCGCAGCGGCCGCGGGTCGCGGGTCCCGGATCGCGACCGGAGGACTCCGGTCGGCCGTCAACCGCCCGGAAGCCGCAGCACGTCGCCGGGCCGGATCGTGTTGTCGGAGATGTTGTTCACGGCGCGCAGCTGCGAGAGGCTGACGCCGTGCTGCTGCGCGATCAGCGCCAGCGTCTCGCCCCGCATCACGATGTGCTCGCGCGGCGGCTTGCGGTTGGCCGCGATCCAGGTGCCGGGCGGCGGATTCGCGTGGAACCAGTTGCGCACGCCGTCGAGGATCGCGGTCGCGATGCGGCCCTGGTGGGCCGGGTCGCGCAGGCGCTTCTCCTCCTCGGCGTTCGAGATGAAGGCGGTCTCGATCAGGATCGAGGGCACGTCCGGCGCGCGCAGCACGACGAAGTTCGCGCGCTGGACCTCGTGCTTGTGGACGCGACCGAAGCGCGCGAGGCTCTTCAGCACGTGGTTCGCGACCTGGTCGGAAGCCTGCAGCGTCGCACCCTGCGAGAGATCGAGCAGCACCGCCGCCAGCGTGTTGTCCTTGCCCTCGAGCGAGACACCGCCGACCAGGTCCGACGCATTCTCGCGGTCGGCGAGCCAGCGCGCGGCCTGCGAGCTCGCGCCGCGGGTCGAGAGCATGTAGACCGACGAGCCGGCGGCCCGCCCGTGCGCGATCGCGTCGGCGTGGATCGACAGGAACAGGTCGGCCTGCGCCTCGCGCGCCTTCTGGTAGCGCTGGCGCAGCGGCAGGAAGTAGTCGCCGTCGCGGATCAGCACCGCGCGCATCCCGGGCTCGCGGTCGATCGCCTCGGCCAGCTGGCGCGAGATCGAGAGCACGACGTCCTTCTCGCGCGTGCCGCGCGGGCCGATCGCGCCCGGATCCTCGCCACCGTGGCCGGGGTCGATCGCGATCGTGACCAGCCGTCCGCCGTCGACGGTCGGCGGCGGTCGCTGGACCACCTTCGGGGTCGCCGCGGCCGCGGCTCCCGCCGGGGTCAGGTCGACGACCAGGCGATGGCCGCGGTTCTGGGCCGGCGTCAGCAGGAAGCTCCGCGGACGCGCCTTCGCGGTGGTGTCGATCACGATCCGCAGCACGCCCTTCTCCGGCGTCCCGGTGCGGACGTTGCGGACGATGCCCTTCGCCGCGGGCGGCGCGAAGTTGCGGCCGAGCGTCGCGCCACGCAGGTCGATCACGACCCGCGGCGGATCGTCGAGCGTGAACACCTTGTGCTCGCCGGGCCGCGAGAGGTCGAACACCACGCGCGTGTGCTCGGGACTTTCCCAGAGCCGCGGCGGCCCGACCTCGACCGCGACCGCAGCGCCTGTCCACGCCAGCATCGCCACGAGCGCGGCGAGGGCCACGCCCGGCAACGACCACCTCGCGGGAGCCACCCCTTCGCGCATGCGGCGGATTGGACCCCAGCCCGATCGTCCTGTCAAGGATTTTTCTTGAAAATCCGATACATGGACGACATTGCTGAGACCGCCTTCATGCCTGTGGAACGCTTCCCGCGAGCGCGTGCAGCAGCGCCGCCGCGCGTGGACCCCGGGCCAGCAGTCGCGCCTCGCGCCCGTTCGACGCATGGCGAAGCTCGATCCGGAGGTCGGCCTCCGGCAGCGCGCCGGCCGCGCGCTCGGGCCACTCCGCGACGATCACGGCCTCGCCGACGCGCTCGCGGATTCCGAGGGCCTCGAGCTCGTCGGGCGCGGCGAGTCGGTAGAGATCGAGATGCAGGACGTCGAATGCCGGCGTCGAATAGGGCTCGACGAGCGTATAGGTCGGACTCCGGACACGGGCGCCGGGGACCAGCGCCTGGACCAGCCCGCGCGCCAGCGTGGTCTTGCCGGCACCGAGCTCGCCGACGAGATGGATCACGTCGCCCGGCGCGAGAGCGGTCGCGAGCGCGGCGCCGAGCGCGCGGGTCGCGGCCTCGTCCGGCAGCGCGACCGCGAGACCGGCGGTCATGGGTTCAACACGCCGCGCAGCTCGGCGAGCAGGTCGCCGGCGAGCAGGCCGCGCTGGCCGCGCCGCGCG
>PVBP01000039.1 GCA_002995625.1 Lysobacteraceae bacterium
GGCGAGGCGCGATGCGCGCGCGTGGGACGGCCGGAGTGGACGCGCGGAGACCGGATCTCACGCTAATCGCGAGCTGCGCTCGCTCCTACGACAGAAACCCAATTCTCCCGTAGGAGCGACCGCAGGTCGCGATCAGGGCGGCGGAGCGTGCTCGAAGCGCGCAAGCGCCGTCGGTAACTCGGCCAGCGCGGCGATCGCCGCGAAGCGTGGGTGCGCGGCATCGACCTCGGCGCGTTCCAGCGCCGAGGTCAGCCGATACGGCACGTGCACCGCGTAGCCGCCGAGCGCGAGCACCGGGATCACGTCGGACTTGATCGAGTTGCCGACCATCGCGAAGCGGGCGGGCTCGACGCCGAACTCTCGCAGCAGCCGCGCGTAGTTGCGCTCGTCCTTCTCGGTCACGATCTCGATGCGGTGGAACAGGTCGCCAAGGCCGGATTCCTCGATCTTGCGCTCCTGGTGGAACAGGTCGCCCTTCGTGATCAGCACCACCGGGCGGTCGCCCGCGACCGCCGACACCGCCTCGCGCACGCCCGGCAGCAGCTCGACCGGGTGCGAGAGGATCGACTTCGCGAGTTCGACGATGCGGTGGATGTCGGCGGCGCTGATCCGCGCGTCGGTCATCGCGATCGCGGTCTCGACCATCGACAGCGCCATGCCCTTGGCGCCGTAGCCGAACAGCCGGATGTTGACCCGCTCGGTCGCGAGCAGCCGATCCTGCACCGCGGCCTGCGAGAGATCGACGTAGCGGCCGAGCACGGCCTCGAACTCGGCGTGCGCGGCGTCGAAGTAGCCCTCGCTGTGCCAGAGGGTATCGTCCGCGTCAAAGCCGATCATCTGCAAGGCCTTCATCGAACCTCTCCCTGTCGGCCCCAAAGCCGATCACCTGCAAGGCTTTCATCGAGCCTCTCCCTGTCGGCCCCCCATGCCGATCACGCGCAGGGCCTTCATGAACCCTCTCCCTGTCCGCGTCGAACCCGATCATCGGCAAGTCCTTCATCGGTCCGCTCAGCGCGGGCAGCGAAGCCGATCCAGCGGCATCAAAGGGTCCCGACCGCGTCGCCGCCCCCCGATCGACGCCTCGCGGACGAAAAAAAACCGCGGCCGAGGCCGCGGTTCTCCTGGTCCGAGTCCGGGCGATCGATCAGATCGCGCGGATCTCCGAGGCCTGCGGACCCTTCGGGCCCTGCTTGACCACGAACTGGACGCGCTGGCCTTCCTGGAGCGAGCGGAAGCCCGAGCCCTGGATCTCGGAGAAGTGCGCGAACAGGTCCTTGCCGCCGTTCTCCGGGGTGATGAAGCCGAAGCCCTTGGCGTCGTTGAACCACTTGACGGTACCGGTTTCCATGATTTCAGTTCCTTGAGTGCAATGGAGATGGCGCCACCGGGAACACCCCGGGGCGTGCGAACGATCAAGCGAACGTGAACCTGGAAGAACCTTGGGACGCGCTGCCGGGATCACTCACGACAGGCCAAAGCACAAACCGAAGTACCGGTCGAACTCAAGCGCTTGCGACACGCACGGTAGCCGGTCGTGAAGCGCTTGTCACGCACTTCGTGGGCGGCCGTTCAGGTCGACCCGGCCGGACGCCGCCACTTGATCGAGCAGCCCATGCTCGGATGCTGCTCGAACGGCACCTCGCGCCCCTCGGCAATCGCGCGCATCGCCTCGACCAGCTCGCGCGCCATGCCGGGCGCGCGCGGGCCGCGGTGCGCGGCGTCGAGGCGCCCCCGGTAGCGCAGCCGCCCGTCCGGACCGAAGCCGAAGAAGTCCGGCGTGCAGACCGCGCCATAGGCGCGCGCGACCGACTGGTCCTCGTCGTACAGGTACGGGAACGGCAGCGCCCAGTCGCGCGCGACCTCGACCATGCGCGCGAACGAGTCCTCGGGGTAGGCCACGGCGTCGTTGCTGCTGATGCCGACCACGCCGATGCCGGCGTCGATCAGCTCCCGCGCATCCAGGACGAGGCGCTCGCGGATCGCCTGGACGTACGGGCAGTGATTGCAGATGAACATCACCAGCAGGCCCCTCGGGCCGCGCACGTCGGCGAGTCCCAGCGTGCGGCCATCGGTCGCCGGCAGGCGGAAGTCCGGGGCGGTCATGCCCGGCTCGAGCCGGGGCGTTTCGGTCAGGGCCATCGGTCGATCTCGTGCTGGAACGGCGTCATTCTTCCATCTCGCCAGGCGAATCCGGGTCGGTCGGCGCGACGGCGTCGACGCCGGCATCGGCCGACGCCTCATCGACGCCCGGATCGCCGGGCGCCGGCGCGGGCGTGGGGGCCGCGCCCGGCGCGATCAGCGGCGAGAAGCGGTCCACCGGCGGAGCGAGCGGGAACGGCGCGGCCTGCGGCGCGCCGATCTCGGCGCGAGGGCTCGGCTGGCCGTCGCGGGCGCGCTGCCAGACCGCGCGGATCGTCGCCCAGTCGCGGGTCGGCCAGGGCAACTGCTCGACCGGCTCCAGCGGCACGATCGTGCCGCCGCGCCGCTCGCCGACCGCGAAGCGGAATACGTAGGCGCCCTCGACGCCCATCCGGAGGTCCTTGGCGACGATCCGGCCGTCGACCTCCTCGGCGGCGAGGAAGCCGTGCGTGAACCAGCGCAGGCGCTCGACCGGCCAGGTGTCCGCGAGCGGCGCGAGCAGGTGCGGATTGCCCTGGTGGATCAGCAGGCGCAGCGACGGCTTCGGATCGAGCAGCGACCAGTAGCCCTCCGCGTAGTCGCCCGACGGATAGGCGACCGCGATGCGCCAGAAGAGGCTGGTGAACGGCGCCGGCGTGACCAGCACCTTCGCGTCCGGCAGGCCCTCGTCGACCATGTCGGCGACGACGGCGGCGCGGATCTGCTGCTGCACGACCCACGTCCACGCGAGATAGGCCTGGCTCAGCAGCAGGCCCACGCCGAGCCAGAAACCGGCGCGTGGCTTCGCGCCGAGGATCGCGGCCATGGCCACGCCGACCAGCAGCGGCGATGTGTACGCCGGGTCGATGATGAAGATCGATCCGATCGACACCGGCGGCGTCGACAGCGGCCAGAACAGCTGGGTGCCATAGACGGTGAAGGCGTCGAGCAGGACGTGGGTCACCAGCGCCAACTGGAAGGCCGCGAGCCAGCGCCACCGGTCGGGGCGGGCGCCGCGCCAGGCCCACAGCAGCAGACCCCACAGCGCGAGGCCGACCCACGGCAACACGAACAGCGAATGCGAGAAGCCGCGGTGGTAGGTGAAGTTCTCGACCGCGCCGCCGAAGTCGATGAAGACGTCGAGGTCGGGCAGCGTGCCGAGCGCCCCGCCGAGGAGCAGCGCGATGCGGCGATGGCGGGGCGGCGCGGCAGCCGCGGTGACCGCGGCGCCGAGCAGGAACTGGGTGACGGAGTCCACGATGGCACAACCGAGCGACGGGCCCCGCATTGTCGTCGATGTTCCGCGATCGGTCGGCGCTCGGGTGCACGAAGCCATGCTCCGGCGTCGCGGGCCGCCGCTCGCCCCATGGCCCACGCGCAGGGAGCCCTGCCTTGCGGCATCGTCGCCACCGGGCTTTCAGGGCGGCATCGCGGCAATCCGCGTCACGGCGGCTCGTGCGCTCGCGACAGAACCGGATACCCGACGCGAATTGCCTGCAGCGTCGACGAGAGGGCCGGAGCAGCCGGCAGCAGCTTCCGCCACGACAGGAGACGAGGCGCACCGTGTACGCGTCCCCGTCCCGGCTCGAGCGACATCGCGACGAGAGCGCCGCCGGACACCCGGGCGCCGGGCCGATGCAAGGGCTCAGTGTTTCGGTGCGGCGATCTCGACCGTGCCCCGCTCTTCCGGGTGGGTTCTGCGGGCTTGAAGCAGCGGCTCCAACGCATGGCCGCGTCGGTCGACCCGGAAGACCAGGTCGGCGCCGTTGTTGGTCGGCTCGTCGTCTCCCCTCACATCGAGGTCGACGCGCGCGGTGTAGTACTTGTCGAACGCGAACAGCAAGGTATGGTCGATTCGCCGACCCAACGCCAGGTAGGTGATCGGGATCGACACCTCCCGCCTCTCGCCGGGTGCCAGCGAACCCGACAGCGGAACCTCTCCACGGAAGGGCCCCAGCGGGGCCCGTCCCAGTCGAGTGAGGGCCGCTTCACGATCCATGATCGTCCGATCGGCACCGGCGCTTCCCCGAGGCCGGCGTTCCGCTGCATCGAGGTCCTGGGGCCGTCCGGGGAGGACTCTGGCTGCCAGCCGGCCCTCCGACGCCCATCGAGCCGTCCCTGCGTTGCGGACGATCACCCGCAGTTGAGCCGACTCGATGACGACCGTTTCCGGATTCTCGCCCCGCGTCCTCGAACTTGCCGCGCGAGCGCTCCATTCGACGTGTTCGATGACGAGATCCGTCCGCGGCACGGCCTCCCGCACCGCCTGCTGCAGGCGATCCGGGTTGGCAATCCCCAACCGCGACGTCGCGGGCCCCTCCGCGAGGGCCACGATCGAATGAGTCGCGAACATCAGACCGACCAGGATTCGTGCATGGCTCGATGGCATCGTCTGTCCTCCTGCCGTTGTTCGGCAACACCAGGGTCACAGCCGCTCGTTCACCAAGCGTGCGAGCGCGACGACCTGCGCGGCGTCGACGCTGGGAGGGCTCCCGAATACGACGATCTCGACCACGAGATCGCCCCGATGACTCACGACCTTGTAAAAGTCCGGATTGCGGCGAAGTTGCCACGCGGCATCCAGGCCGAGGTCGCTGACCCGGGTCCCCCCGCGCGCGACCATGCGCTCGATCGCACCCGGGGCGTCGATCGGATTCGGGTCGAGCGAGACGCGCACATCGCCGACGATGCCCGGGGTGGATCCCGTGTTCCAGAAGCAGTACAACGGATCCTCGGTCGGCATCGTCGAACGCACCGGCCGCCCGATGAGTTCGCCGATTTCATCGGGCGAAACCAGATCGCAGGCCACCGGCGCCGCTCGCGCCTGGGGCGGCGCCGCCTGGACGGGCATGGACGGGCTCTCGGCCGTCTCGCCTGCCGACTGCGATTCCTTGTCGCCGCAGCCGATCACCAGGGATGCGACGAAGGCGGCCATCGCTCCGATGGTTCCGGCACTGCGACCACGATGCAGAATCCCCATGTCAGAAAGCCTCCCGAACCCCACGATTCAATCGACGACGTACCGTCCGCGAAGAAAACTCATGTAGATGAAGCCGTAGCGTTCATACCAGCCGTCGACGCCGAACTCGCGCTTTTCGCAGGCGGCGATCGCCTGCAACGCGCGCTCCTGGCCGTCGAGATAGCCGTTGTAACGTCGCTTGACCGAGGCCTTCAGTTTCTCGAAGGCCTCGAGGATCCCCTTCTTCTCCGCCTGCCAAGCGAGACCGGAAACACCATGGATCGGGGACACGCTGTCGCCGAATCGCACGGCCCAGTCGACGTATCGTTTCTGGGACTCGTAGATGGAGCGGGCGACTTCGAGGTAATAGCGATTGAACTCCACGTCGCGAACCGGTTTTTCGTAGCAGGACCAACAGCTCGAACCCGGCTCGCAGCCGGCCGGCACGCCGGGCCCGCCGCGGAGATCGATGTCCTCGTCCAGTGTGCTGAGCTTCGGGTAGTCGCTCAGCGCGTCGAGTCCGCGGACTGCATGGCCCGCCGCACCGACGAACGCGCCCAAGGCGCGGCCATAGCCGTCGAGACGCCTGCGCGCGCCGGACTAACCGTCCCCCGGCAAGCCCGCATCGCGTCTCGCCGCATCGGCCGCATCCGCGACATCGCCGGCGCGGCTCAGCATCCGCTGCGCGCTTCGCCCGAGCTGGTCGATCAGCGCTTCGCTCAGCCCGCCCCCGGGACCCTGATCGAAGCGCTCTCCGAGCGCTCGAATGAAGTCACCATCCGGATCGACGCGCTCGACCTGGGCCCGTGCCGAAGGAACCATTGCGTGGGCCACGATCAGCGCGAATGCGAACAGCGCGGGGCGACTCATGCGGACGCCCTCGATCGCCGGACGAGCCGGATTGCCGACACGATCAGTGCGATCAGGAGGACCAGGCCCAGCCCGCTCCATGCCACGGACGCAGCGGTTCCCCGCCGGGCTTCACCCCCGCCGCGCGCTTCGTATTCGGTCCGCGACAGCACCTGGGTCGGCAACTGGGACTTGAGCTCGTCCCCGACCCATACCAGCAGAAGGAACGGCGCCGCGTCCGCGTTCGCCGTTCGCACCTGCAGGGCGACGTCCTGGGCAGTCCGGAACCTTGCGAGGTAATGGCCCTCCGCCGCCGTGGAGCCCTCGAGATCCGGATCCTCCAGTGTCGTCTTGGCGAAGCTGATTCGCATGTCGTGCCGCGGATTGCCCGGCAACAGCAGCACCGCGACCGGCTTCGTCATCGTGAGGTTGCGCAGGGCAAAGCGCTGGCCCTCGGCACCGATGCGACCTCGGACGACCGCGAGCGAACCGTTCGGGACCTCACTCGTTCGGACGGGCTTGATCTCGATCGCTCCTCGGCTCGGCTCGGCTGCCGCAGTGGCAGCACCAGCCAACAGCAGTGCGCCGAGCAGCGGCACCGTGGACCACGACCCCGAACGCCGGTCCGAACCGGACAGCGGCCACGGCTTGCGGACAGCGGCTGGGCGCCGACCGGAAGGTGCGGCCGACGGCGGGGACGCGGTTGATTCCGCAAAGGCGCGGTATACGCTAGTCATGTCGGTGCCTCCCGTGCGTTGGCCTTGTGTGGGATACCCGTGCGATCGCTGATCGACGTTCGACCGCTGCAGTCGCGCGATCTCGAGGCGTGCGTCGCGCTCGCGCGCGAGGACGGCGCGCGAGGGCCATCGGTCGATACCTCCCTGCTCGCCGATCTGCTGCGCAGGCATCTCCTGATCGGGCGCGTGATCGAGGAGCGGAGCGGCGCCAGTCGATGCCGGATCCGCGGCTTCGGACTGAGCGCGCTCGTGAAGCCGGACGTCATCGCCGCCGCTCGACGGGATGCGCAGCAGGACTTCGTGGCGACGCTGCTTGCCGAATCCGTCGGCGAGGGCGGGGCGCTGCTCGACCGTCGCGACGGTGCGCGCCTCGGACCCCGTGGCACGCGCGAGATGGTCGTCATCAACTTCGTCGTCGACCCCACCGCCGCGGGCACCGGGGAATCCGCAACGTCGTTGCTGCACCGTGCCTTCATCGAAGCCCACAGCGGCTATGCGCTCGCTGGACTCACGACCGAAGCGCGGCCTTGGGAAAGGAAGTTCGAACCGTACAGCCGGTCGCTGCGCGCGATGGGATGCAGGGAGGCGCGCGCGCGTGGAGCCTGCGGAACCCGGATCTTCTGGATGACCGCGGACGACGTCCTCGCCCACGGTTATCACATCCTCCAGCCGCTGTTCGTGCGTCGCCACGGACAGCTTGACCTGACGGCGGCGCAACGCGACGTCCTCGAGCTTGCGAGTCTCGGCATCGACGACAGCGGCATCGCCGCCACGCTCGGCATCGCGATCGATACCGTCCACAAGCGCTGGCGATCGATCCACGCGCGGGCACTCGAGCGACTGCCGGGTCTCATCGTGCGTGGAACCGGCGACCACTCGACCGATGCCCGATTCGGGGTTCGAGGACCAGAGAAACGGCGGACCCTGGTCGAGTTCGCGAGACTCCACCCGGAGGAAATCCGGCCTTGAGCGGCATGACCCTTCCGACCAGGATCCGGACCGTACCGTCGAGCGCGCCCTCGAACCCGGTGGTTGCGAATTGCCGGCGCGCAGGGGACCGACCCGGGGCGGACGCCCCGTGGCCCGGCCGTTCCGCAGCGCTCCTCTTGAGCGTGCGATCGCGCGCTTGATATCGTTCATGGCGCTCCGCTCCGAATGCGCGCTGGCCGCACGATGCGTCGGCGAGGGACCGGGGAGCGCACCACTCGAGAGAAGTCATGCGTGTGCAACAGACGCCGATCGCATCGCTGATTCTCTGTCTTGCGCTGGCCGCCTGTTCGCATGGTTCCGCGCCCGCAACCGGAGAAATCGGCGGTCGCCTCGAGTTTCCGGCGGGCGAAGTTCCAGCGATGACCGTCGTGCTGCTCGAGGCGAGCAGCCCGGAACCGATCAAGGTCAGATCGACGGCGCGGCAAACGCGGTACTCGGTACGCGTGCCTCCCGGCCGTTACGTCGTCTTTGCCATCCCAGACGAACGCCCGGACCCGCTCCTGATCGGCGCGCACACGGAGTACTCTCCGTGCAACGCGAGAGCGCGCCGCGATGGGGAAGCTCGCGAGAGCTGCCTTACCGGACCGCCGCGAGAGGTCACCGTGAGCGCCGGCTCGCGCGTTACCGACGCCGACATCGACGATTGGTACCTCGAGGAACAGGTCGCCTCCGCCCTGCTGGCGCTCGCCGGCCCGCAGCCCTGAACTCGTGCCGGCTGCAGACCGCACCTGCAGGCCGTCCCTAGTCGCGCTCACGGCGGGCCGCCTCGTTTCCCGCATTCGAGCCACTCGCGGCCTCCCGATCGTTCGTCCGCGCGATTGGCCGGTGCTTTTCCGCTTCGCGCCCTGCCTGGACAAGGGCGGCGTGAATCTGCTCGACCAGCGGCGGCGGACTACCGCCGAGTGGCCATCTGTAGTCCAGTGCCTGTCCACCGGTCAGCACGACGAGCGAGCAGGTCATGCCGCCGACCTCCGGCGACCACGAGCGTGGGAAGTCGTCGTGCTCGGCGTGCGCGAGCAGTCGCGCCGCGAGTTCCTTCGCATCGCGGCGCAGCGTGGTCCGTTCCGGTTGCGAGCTGGCGCTTCGGCGTCGCTCGACGCTGAGCACGCCGTCGCGTGAAAGCCGGTAGTACGTACCCCCGCCGGTGAACCCACCGCCACAGCCAGCGGACACGAAATCCCCGTCCGTGGGTGTCTTCGCGCCATGCACGCCCGCTGCATCCCCTGCCACGACGCCCATCGCAACCGAACACAGGACCGGCCACGCCCAGACCGCCAGGCCAGCGTGGCGAATCCGAAGCGGTGGCAGCCGGCAACGAGGCGCCATCTCGACTCTCGCGCGCCTCAACACCGCCATCGATCGGCGCCCGCGAACTCGAGCGTTCCGCGGCCGGCGATTGCTGAGAGGATTGCGACCCGCCTGCGTTCGCCGCCCGCGGTCCACACCGGCGATTCGAATCCGCTATCGGCGGGCCACCACAATGCCGATGGGCACCTGCGCAAGGCCTGTGGCCCGAGGTTTCCGTTTGGACTGCGCCTAATCATGGGCCCGCGATCGCGGCGGCCGCGTGTGCGGCCAGTCGGGCACCGACGGGCCCGGCGACCACCAGTCACCGACCAGGTTGTCGACCTCGCCGTCGCAGTCGTCGTCGAGGCCATTCGGCAACTCGACGGCGCCGGGATGTCGCCAGCGGATGGAATCGTCGCAATCGGTGCCGCAGATCGTCGCGCCAGGACGCGCCGACGGCGAGAAGTCGGGGTTGCAGACTCTGGCGTCGATGAATCCGTCCCCATCCCGATCGCCGCCGCTGCCGGCGATCGTTACTGGGTCGCAGTCTTCGTCGCGATCGTTTGCGATCTCGACGTTTCCCGGATAGCGACTTCCATCCTGGTCGTCGCAATCATCGCCGCCGCTGGCGATGGACTTGTGCCCATCACCGTCGCAATCGTCGGCCGCGACGCACGATTCCAGTTTTCGCGGGACCGGTCGCGTGCGGGTTTCCAGAGGCGCGGTGCCAGTCGCGACTCCCGTTGCGTCGGCCGTGCACTGCCGAATCGCCGCCGACCAGTCCCGACCACCAGCCAGCGCGGCCTTGAAGCAGCCGATCCGCGCGCGCGGGTCGCTGGCGCCAGCGCACAGCCGGAGTGCATTGTCGGGGACCCACCGGGTGCCTTGACCCCAATCGACCCGGCCACTCATGAGTTCCTCGAAGCAGGCCGCCGGGGCATCGCTGTTCTCGACGCCCGCACACAAGCGCGACAGCGTCGCGGCGGTCCAGGCAGTTCGTCGATCGCGATCGAAGAACGGTACCCTTTCGACGATCGCGGCGGCGCAGCGGCTTGCCGGTTCTGGCCCAACCTGCGCCAGCACGTCCGGGCTCGGGAGCGTCGAAGCGAGCCACACCAGCGTTGCGGCCAGCCAGCGCACGCGCAAGCGGTCTTCGTTCGGCAACAGCTGAACCATGTGCAAGCCCCCCCCTGTCGCACGCCAGCGTGGAGCGCCCCCGGATCGACGAAGCCGGGACGGCACCGAGACGCTAACGACGGGTCAGAGCCCCGGAAGTCCCAAAATTTCGTAAGGCCATGTCCTGGATCGAACCGACATCGACGCGACCGATCGCGGTTCAAGCCATTGGGCACCGCGGGCCGGGCCGCATCCGCGTGGAACTGGCTGCGCCAAGACCGGCCTTGTCGTCACCGCGATCGCGCGGCCGAGTCACGGCGCGGGCCGCGCGTCCTCCAAGGAGAGCCGAGTTGCCGGACGTGCATGCGCTTTCCGGCCGCGTGGCGATGAGCCGGCTCGACGACGTCGAGGTCCGGGTCGTGACCGCCCGTGAGGCCACGGCCTGATCGGCAGACGACCGACCCGGCTCCTGCGCAACGGCCGTGCCGGCCGTCCGCCGCACGCGACGCGGCTTGGCGACAGCGCAGTGGTTCGCGCCGCACGAAGGATCGACGGTCGACGGCTGCGCCGCTGCGGTCGCTCGCTCCGACGCTGCGACCATCGCGGATCGCGACGACGCCGGCCTCGCGATGCCAGAAGGAGCCCGCCCGCGATCGCCCGGTCAGGCCCGCATCATCCGCAGCCCGGCGTCAGCTCAACAGCCACACGGAATCGCCGCGCCGCGACTTGCGCGAGTCGAAGGATCGGGTCACCGGTGCTTCGATACGGCCTTCAGGCCGCCTCGGGCCAGGCCAGCGGCGACTCGATGATCTCGGTGATCCGCCGGCGCGGCGCGAGCTCGGCGACGGTCTCGACGCTGCCGCGCCAGCGCAGCAGCGACAGCGTGCCGTCCTGCGACTCGGCCAGCGCGGTCATGCTCTCGACCCAGTCGCCGTCGTTCGCGTAGACGATGCCCTCGACGCTCGCCAGCGCAGGCCGGTGGATGTGCCCGCTGACGATGCCGTCGAGTCCGCGCCGGCGCGCGTCGTCGACGCAGGCGCGGACATAGCGCTCGATGTAGCGCTCGGCGGCCGCGCTCTTCGATTTCAGGAACTCGGCCATCGACCAGTAGCGCAGTCCGAGCCGCCGGCGCCACGCGTTGGTCAGACGGTTGCCGTGCAGGATCTGGGTGTAGAGCCAGTCGCCGAGCTTCTCCTGGAAGCCGCCGAAGTGCGTGATCGAATCGAACTCGTCGCCGTGCGTGACCCACAGGCGCTTGCCGTCGGCGCAGACGTGCACCATGCGCCGGCGGACCTGCATCCGCGGCAGCGCGAGGCCGACCATGTGCCGCAGCGGCCGGTCGTGGTTGCCGGGAATGTAGACGAGTTCGGTGCCGGCGCGACGCAGCGCGTGCAGCGCCTCGACGACGCGGCTGTGGTCGCGTCCCCACGCGGTCCGGTTGCGGCTGATCCACCACAGGTCGACGATGTCGCCGACGAGGTACAGCCGCTCGCACGAGATCCGGCCGAGGAACTCGGCGAGTTCTCCGGCATGGCTGTGGATCGAACCGAGATGCGTGTCGGACACGAACACCGCCCGGTTCACCGGCCGCTGGCGCAGCGCGACCGGCCGGTTCATGCCGACACCTCGGACGCCGGCCCGGACAGGCGGCCCGGCGCATCGTCGCCGAGGTAGCGCTGCCGCTTCTTCGGCTTCAGCATCGACAGGTCGACCAGGATCAGCCCGTCGATCGCGCCGGCGAACTCCGGGTCGGTCCCGAACGCGAGGAACCGGGCGCCCCCCGGCTCGCACAGCTCGGTGTACTGCTTGTAGAGCGTCGGCACGCGGGCGCCGAGCCGGTCGAGGTTGGCCTTGAGCACCCGGAAGGCCGAATCGGCATCGAGGGCCTCGAACTCCGGCACGATCGCCGCCGGCTCGTAGGGCTGGCGGGAGCGCGCGAGCGCCCTCGCCTCGCCGTGATGGCGCCGGTAGTACGCGACCAGCTGCTCGCGCGCGGCCTCGGGCAGCGCCGCGCTGATCGAGACCGGCCCGAACAGGTAGCGGACCTCGGGATGCCGGCGCAGCCACGCGCCGATCCCGTACCAGAGCCAGTCGAGCGAGCGCGTGCCCCAGTGCTTCGGCGCGACGAAGCTGCGCCCGAGCTCGACCGCCTGACGCAGGACCGGCATCAGGCTGCGGTCGAACTCGAACAGCGAGGCGGTGTAGAGGCCCGAGAGCCCGCGCTCGGCGAGCACTTCGTCGACGCGCACGAGCCGGTAGGCCCCGACGATCTCGCGCGCTCCGTCATCCCAGAGCACGATGTGCTCGTACCAGGCGTCGTAGCGGTCGACGTCGAGCCGGCGACCGGTCCCTTCGCCGACCGCCCGGAAGGTCAGCTCGCGCAGGCGGCCGATCTCGCGCAGCAGCGCCGAGTCCGGCGCGAGCCGCCCCGCGAGGATCCGCTTGCCATCCGGGGTCTCCCCGAGCACCTCGAGTCGCCCGATCTCGTCGAGCTGCTCGCGCAGGCACGGCGGATGCGCGAGCGGCGCCAGCTTCGGCACGTAGGCGTCGCGGCCCTTGCCGATCGCGTACAGCGAGCGACGCACGACCGCGAGCGCCTGGTCGAGGCCCTGCGTCTCCTCGAGCAGTTCCCGCGCCGGGCGGCCGTGCCCGACCCGGATCTCGATCCGGCTGCCGCCGCGCGCGAACATCTCGCGTGGCAGCAGCGCCGTGCCGAGCGGCTTGTAGATCGTGGACAGCCCGTAGAACAGCGCCGAGTTGCGGCCGCCGAGGTGGACCGGCACGACGTCGGCCCGCGCCTTGTCGGCAAACCGGAGGAAGCCACGGCGCCAGCGCGTGTCGGCGATGCCGGCCGGCGTCAGCCGCGAGACCTCGCCGGCCGGAAACACGATCACCGCCATGCCGGCGGCGAGCGCCGCGTCGACCGCGGCGAGGCTGTCGGGCGAGGGCCGCCCGCCGAGGATCCGAAGCGGCAAGAGCAGCTCGCCGAGGCCCGGGAAGAACTCGGCGAGGAAGTCGTTGGCGAGGATCCGAACGTCGCGGCGGATCGATCCGACGAAGGACAGCAGGGCCAGCGCGTCGATCGCCCCCATCGGGTGGTTGGCGACGATCACGACCGCGCCCTCGTGCGGGATCCGCTCGCGCTCGACGTGATCGACCAGCCAGCGGCAGTCGAGGCGCGCGAGCGCCGCCTCGACGAACGCGAAGCCGCCGAGGTGCGCGTGCTCGCGCAGGAACGCATTGACCTCGTCGATCCGCGACACCCTGCCGAGCGCCTTGACCAGGGGTTTCGTGACCGGCGCCCGCGCACCGGCGAACCATGCCGGGAAGCGATTCGAGAGGGTGCGTTCGAGATCCAGCATCGGGCTCGTCCTCGCCTGGGTGCTGGGCCGCCAGTATCGGCGCCCTTCGGGTCGTGCCGATTGCAGCCCCCCGTCGCATTCTTTGCAACCCGATGTCGCTTCGATGACACCGTGCGCGGCACCGCTCGCGACGTTCATGCACGGCACTGGAATCGGCGCCGATTGCCGCTACCATCCGCGCCCTCGCTTCATCCTTTCATCCGCATACAGGGATACAGCGCCGATGAGCAGCTACCTCTTCACCTCGGAGTCCGTCTCGGAAGGTCATCCGGACAAGCTCTGCGACCAGATCTCCGATGCCGTGCTCGATGCGATCCTCGCGCAGGACAAGCGCGCGCGCGTGGCCTGCGAGACGCTGGCCAAGACCGGCGCCGCGATCGTCGCCGGGGAGATCACGACCGACGCCTGGGTCGACCTCGAGGACCTCGTGCGCAAGGTCATCTGCGACATCGGCTACGACAGCTCGGCGGTCGGCTTCGACGGCCGCACCTGCGCGATCATCAACATGATCGGCAAGCAGTCGGCGCACATCGCGCAGGGCGTGGATCGCAAGAAGCCGGAGGAACAGGGCGCGGGCGACCAGGGCCTGATGTTCGGCTACGCGTGCAACGAGGCGCCCGAGTACATGCCGGCGCCGATCTACTACGCGCATCGGCTGGTCGAGCGCCAGGCCGAGGTCCGCAAGGGCAAGAAGAGGAAGCTGCCGTGGCTGCGCCCCGACGCGAAGAGCCAGGTCACGCTGCGCTACGTCAACGGCAAGGTCGCCGGGATCGACGCCGTCGTGCTGTCGACCCAGCACGACCCGTCGGTCAAGCACAAGGACCTGGTCGAGGGCGTGATGGAGGAGATCGTGAAGCCGGTGCTGCCGGCGAAGCTCCTCGACCGCAAGACCAAGTATCATATCAACCCGACCGGCAAGTTCGAGATCGGCGGGCCGGTGGGCGACTGCGGCCTGACCGGACGCAAGATCATCGTCGACACCTACGGCGGCATGGCCCGCCACGGCGGCGGCGCGTTCTCGGGCAAGGATCCGTCGAAGGTCGACCGCTCGGCCGCCTATGCCGCGCGCTATGTCGCGAAGAACATCGTCGCCGCGGGCCTCGCCGACAAGTGCGAGGTGCAGGTCAGCTACGCGATCGGCGTCGCCGAGCCGACCTCGATCTCGGTGACGACCTTCGGCACCGGCAAGGTCAGCGACGCGACGATCGAGAAGCTGATCCGCGCGCACTTCGACCTGCGGCCTTACGGCATCATCCAGATGCTCGACCTGATCCACCCGGTCTACCTGCCGACCGCGAGCTATGGGCATTTCGGCCGCAAGCCGTTCCGGCACACCTACACCGACAAGGCGGGCAAGAAGGTCGAGGCGACCGCGTTCTCGTGGGAACGGACCGACCGCGCCGAGGCGCTGCGCAAGGCGGCGAAGCTCAAGTAGGGACCGATGCGCCGCCGCGGCGGCGAGCGACACTGCGCCATGGCGGCCCGTTCGATCCGGGCGGGCCGCTTCGTTTCCCCCGGGCGATCAGCGCAACGGGCGGCGCGAACGCGCCGTCGTCCCCGGCCCCCGACCGGGTCCGACGGATCGGGCGCCGGCACCCGCGGAATCGCGGTGCGCCGCCGATCCGGTCGGCTTCGTGCCCGCCCGGGGGCCGACGCGCCGGGGCGCCCTCGCAGCCTTCGAGGGTGGCGGCACGAAGGTTCGGGCGCGCGGGGCGGCGGCCGGCTCCCGAGGCGGGGCGAGCAGTCCCGCGACCTCGGCCGGCGACAGCTTGCGCCATTGACCTGGCTTCAGGTGGCCGAGTCCGACGTTGACGATCCGCACGCGCGTCAGCGAGCGCACGAAGTAGCCGTGTGCCTCGCACATGCGCCGGATCTGGCGGTTCAGTCCCTGCGTCAGCACGATCCGGAAGACCTTCGGCCCGATCTTCGAGACCCGGCACGGGCGCGTGATCTCGCGACCACCGAGATTGACGCCTCGCGCCATGCTCGCCAGGAAGGCCGGCGTGACCGGTCGATGGACCTCGACGACGTACTCCTTCTCGTGCCGGTTCTCGACCCGCAGCAGGCGGTTGACGATGTCGCCGTCGTCGGTCAGCAGGATCAGCCCCTGCGAGTCCTTGTCGAGGCGACCGATCGGAAAGATCCGCGCCGGATAGTCGACGAAGTCGACGATGTTGCCCTCGACTTCCGGCTCGGTCGTGCAGGTGATCCCGACCGGCTTGTGGAGCGCGATGTAGGTGCGCGGCCTCGCCCCGGGCGCGTTGCGCGGCCGGACGAGGTCGCCGTCGACGCGGACCTCGTCGTCGTCATCGACCACGTCGCCGATCTCGGCCCGACGGCCGTTGACCGTGACCCGGCCTGCCGCGATCCAGTCATCGGCATCGCGTCGCGAACAGCGGCCGGATTCGCTGATGAACTTGTTGAGGCGCATTGCCCATGATCACGTGGGCCGGCGCGGCGCGCCAGCCCACGGTCCGATGTCCGATCATCCGTCGGACGTCTACCGCCCCCGGCGAGCGGACGGTCAGCGATAGACCGCGAACTCCGCCTGGCAGCCGTCGTTGACCCAGATGCCACCCGCGTCATAGCCCCAGTTGCGGCCGAACTGGCAGCGCGTGCTGCTGAACTCGCGCAGGATCTCGACCTGGCCGCGGCGGATGTCGACCGGACAGCGCACGTAGCGGTAGCGGCTCGAGCGGCAGTCGACCGTATACGTGTACTGCGGATAGGTCGGCGGGTAGTAGCCGCCGCTGCCCTGCCAGCGGTCGTCGTCCTTGTGCCGGTTGTGCGAGGCGATCGCGGCCGCGGCGATGATGCCGAGCGCCACGGCTGCGGCCGCGCCACCGCCGTTCGACGAGTGGCTCCCGCCACCCGAACCGACGCGGAAGTCCGCGCGACAGCCGTTGCTGACCCAGATCCCGCGCCGGTCGTAGCCCCAGGTGTCGCCCTGCCAGCAGCCGGCGCTCGACAACTGCCGCTCGAGCCGGACGCCGCCGCGCGTGTCCACGGCGCAGCGCTGGGTCCGGCCCTCGCGCGACTCGCAGCGCACGGTCTGGTCGGCGCGAACCGGCTTCGCGACGTCGACGGCCAGCCCAAAGACCAGCATCGTGATCGCACCAGAAAGAATCGCCCGCTTCATCGTCATCACTCCTTGGGCTTGTCCGCGGCGGCATCGGCGGCCTTCGCTCCGGCCTCGGCCGCCTCCTCGACCAGCGCGCCGGGCGGCGCCGAGGCCATCTCCTCCCGGGATAGCTTGCCGTCGCCGTCGCGATCACGCTGGGCGAAGGCCACCGGGATCGCAGCCATCACGTCGTCGAGCGAGAAGTCGACCCAGTCGGCCGGCTGCGGACGGCCATCCGGGTGCAGTTCGGCCCAGGTCAGGATCCGGTTGCCGTCGGCATCCTTGCGGCCGTAGGTCGCGGCCATCCAGTTGCGAAATTCCTCCTCGCTGATCACGCCGTCGCCATTGCGGTCGATGCGGTCGAAGACGTCGCCCGCGCCCTGGGCGAGGGCGCCATCGATCTTCGCCGAGGCGCCCGCCACCAGCGCGAGGGCCATCAGCCATGACACGCGTTGCATTGAAGTGTGCTCCTCTGTTCGGACTTGAGCTTCGGCATTCGACACGAGCGTCGCCGCCACGGACGGATGCCCCCTCGGGGCGCGACGGTCTGCGTTCCCCGGGCGAGACTCTACACAAGCCGGGGGGCGTCCGACGTTGACCCCGGTCATGCGGACCGATGGCCCGGCGCCGCGTCGGACGCCACGACTTCATCCTTCTATCGCGATTGCCGGATACAATCGCGTCCGCTTCCCGCCGAGGGGCGCTGCAAGGCCGCATCCGCGGCATCAGGCTCGGCGGATCGAACCCGTGAACGGCGCCCTGAATCCCCGTCGATTCCGCCCGCCCCCGCGCGGTGCGTCCAACCTGGAGAACCCGATGAACGCCGTCGTCAACCTGAAGCCCGACTACAAGGTCGCGGACCTGTCGCTCGCCGACTGGGGCCGCAAGGAAATCGAGATCGCCGAGCACGAGATGCCCGGCCTGATGTCGATCCGCAAGAAGTACGCCCCGCATCAGCCGCTCAAGGGCGTCCGCATCACCGGATCGCTGCACATGACGATCCAGACCGCGGTCCTGATCGAGACCCTGGTCGACCTCGGTGCCTCCGTGCGCTGGGCCTCGTGCAACATCTTCTCGACCCAGGACCACGCCGCGGCCGCGATCGCGAAGGCCGGCGTGCCGGTGTTCGCGTGGAAGGGCGAGACGCTCGAGGAGTACTGGGAGTGCACGCTCGACGCGGTGACCCACCCGGGCGGCAAGGGCCCGGAGCTGGTCGTCGACGACGGCGGTGACGTGACCCTGCTGATCCACAAGGGCTACGAGCTCGAGAAGGGCGACACCTGGGTCGACACGCCCTCGTCCTCGCACGAGGAGCAGGTGATCAAGAACCTGCTGAAGCGCGTCGCCAAGGAGCGGCCCGGCTTCTGGCACGCGGTGGTCAAGGAATGGCGCGGCGTCTCCGAGGAGACGACCACGGGCGTGCATCGCCTGTACCAGATGAAGGCGCTCGGCAAGCTGCTGGTGCCGGCGATCAACGTCAACGACTCGGTCACCAAGTCGAAGTTCGACAACCTCTACGGCTGCCGCGAGTCGCTGGCCGATGGCCTGAAGCGCGCGATGGACGTGATGCTGGCGGGCAAGGTCGCGGTGGTCTGCGGCTACGGCGACGTCGGCAAGGGCTCGGCGCACAGCCTGCGCGCCTACGGCTGCCGCGTGGTCGTGACCGAGATCGACCCGATCAACGCGCTGCAGGCGGCGATGGAGGGCTTCGAGGTCAACACCGTCGAATCCACGCTCGGCCGCGCCGACATCTACGTCACGGCGACCGGCAACAAGGACGTGATCACGGTCGAGCACATGATGGCGATGAAGGACCAGGCGATCGTCTGCAACATCGGCCACTTCGACAACGAGATCCAGGTCGACCGGCTGAAGGCCACCAACGGCGTGCGCCAGGTCAACATCAAGCCGCAGGTCGACAAGTTCGTGCTGCCGAACGGCCGCGAGATCTTCCTGCTGGCCGAGGGCCGGCTCGTCAACCTCGGCTGCGCGACCGGCCACCCGAGCTTCGTGATGTCGAACTCGTTCTCGAACCAGACGCTCGCGCAGATCGACCTCTGGCAGAACCGCGACAAGTACGAGCCGACCGTCTACCAGCTGCCGAAGAAGCTCGACGAGGAAGTCGCGCGCCTCCACCTCGAGAAGATCGGCGTCCGGCTCACCCAGCTGACGGAAGCGCAGGCCGACTACCTCGGCGTGCCGGTGGACGGTCCGTACAAGCCCGAGCACTACCGCTACTGAGCAAGCCGCCCGGGACGGCACCGTGCGGCCGTCCCGGGCCGGCCGCGCTTCCGACGCGCACCCCGCCCGACCGCCCGCCGAGGGTCTCGATGCGCCTGTCCTTCGAGTTCTTCCCGCCCAAGACCGACGAGCAGCGCCGGCAACTCGAAGCCACGGTCGAGCGGCTCAAGCCGCGCGCGCCCGAGTACGTCTCGTGCACGTTCGGCGCCGGCGGCTCGACCCTGTCGTACACGTTCGAGACCGTGCAGCGCCTGCGCGACGCGCACGGGCTCGACGCGGCGCCGCACGTCTCGTGCGTCGGCGGCAGCCGCGCCGAGATCGCGGCGCTGCTCGCGCAGTACCGCGAAGCCGGCATCCGTCGCCTGGTCGCGCTGCGCGGCGACCTGCCCTCGGGCATGGCGAGCCTCGGCGAGTTCCGCTATGCCGCCGACCTCGTGCGCTTCATCCGCGCCGAGCACGGCGACTGGTTCCATGTCGAGGTCGGCTGCTACCCGGAGATCCATCCGCAGGCCGAATCGGCCGAGGCCGACGTGCGCGCCTTCGTCGACAAGGTCCGCGCCGGCGCCGACGGCGCGATCACCCAGTACTTCTTCAACGCCGACGCCTACTTCCGCTTCGTCGACGAGGTGCGGCGGCTCGGCTGCGCGGTGCCGGTCGTGCCGGGGATCATGCCGATCTCGAACTACGCGCAACTGAAGCGCTTCTCCGACATCTGCGGCGCCGAGATCCCGCGCTGGATCGCGAAGCGCTGCCAGGGCCTCGGCGACGACGCGCAGGCGATCCGCGAGTTCGGCGCCGATGTGGTCGCGGCGCTCGTCAGGCGGCTCCGCGACGGCGGGGTCGAATCCTTCCACTTCTACACGCTGAACCGCGCCCGCGCCACCGAGGCCGTGCTCGAGCGGCTCGACTGACGCACCGGACGGGGCACGCGGCCGGAGCGGCTGCGCTTAGAATGCGGGGCTTTCGCCGGAGGTCCCATGTCCACGTACCCCGAGTTCATCTGGCACCAGGGCGCGATCAAGCCCTGGCGCGAGGCCACGACCCACGTGATGGCCCACGCGCTGCACTACGGCAGCTCGGTGTTCGAGGGGATTCGCGCCTACGAGACGCGCGACGGCGTCGCGATCTTCCGGCTCACCGACCACATGCGCCGGCTGTTCCTGTCGGCCAAGGTCTACGACCTGCCGATGCCGTACTCGCTCGACGAACTCAACCAGGCCTGCCGCGACGTGATCCGCGCGAACGGCTTCGGCGCCTGCTACCTGCGCCCGGTCGCGTTCCGCGGGCTCGGTGGTTTCGGACTCTCGGCCGACTGCCCGACCGATGTCGCGGTCGCGGCCTGGCAGATGGGACCCTACCTCGGCGCCGGCGTGCTCGAGCAGGGCATCGACGCGATGGTCTCGAGCTGGCAGCGCGTGGCGCCGAACACGATCCCGACCGGCGCCAAGGCCGGCGGCAACTACCTCTCCGGCACGCTGATCGCGCGCGAGGCGCGCCGGCTCGGCTTCGGCGAGGGCATCGCGCTCGACACCCAGGGCCTGCTGTCCGAGGGCGCCGGCGAGAATCTGTTCCTGGTCTTCGGTGAGGAACTGCACACCACGCCGGTCAGCAGCGCGATCCTGAACGGAATCACCCGCGACACCGTGATGCGGCTCGCGCGCGACGCCGGCATCGCCGTGGTCGAACGGCAGCTGCCGCGCGAGTACCTCTACTTCGCCGACGAGGTCTTCATGTGCGGGACTGCCGCCGAGATCACGCCGATCCGCTCGGTCGACGGCAAGCCGGTCGGCTCGGGCAAGCCCGGCCCAATGACCCGACGCATCCAGGACCTGTTCTTCGGGCTGTTCGCCGGTCGCACGCCGGACCGGTACGGCTGGCTCGAGACGGCCTGATTCGCGGTCGCGGCTCGAGCGGCTCCGGCGTGAGGGAGCGAGCCGTCCTCAGGGAGACGGGAACCGCAGCGTCGCGACGGCGCCGCGCCCGACGCCCGGCGCAAGGCTGACCTGCCACCCGTACAGGTCGCACAGCCGTCGGACGATCGCGAGGCCAAGCCCGGCGCCCTTCGTGCCACCCGCGGCCTGCCCGCGGTAGCCGCGCTCGAACAGCTGCGAGGCGTCCTCCGCGGCGATGCCGGGCCCGGTGTCGGCCACCTCGACGCGATCGCCGAGGATCCGGATGCGCACCTCGCCCTCCTGCGTGTAGCGGAACGCGTTGCCGATCAGGTTCGCGAGGGCGACCGACAGCACGGCCGGGGGCGCGGCCACCGTCAGCGGCGCGTCGCGCTCGATCCGCACCGCGACCGGCCGCTGGCCGAGGTTCGTGCGCTGTGCCTCGACCACCTGCTCGACCACCTGCGCGACGTCCGAGGACTCGCCGTCGCTCGGGCCCTGCCGCTCGCTGCGCGACAGCAGCAGCAGCGCCTCGGTCAGCTCCGCCGACTGGCGCGCCGCGCGGTCGATGCGGCGGATCCGGTCGCGAGCCTTTTCCGGAAGATCGGGCTGGGCGAGCAGCAGCTCGGTCGCGCCGCGGATCACCGCGAGCGGCGTGCGCAGCTCGTGGCTCACGTCGAAGTTGAACTCGCGATCGCGACGGACCAGCTCGGTCAGCCGATCGGCGTACTCGTCGAGCGCCGCGGCGAGCTGACCGACCTCGTCCTCGGCGAAGTGCGGCGCCAGCCGGTCGAGCCGGCCGTCGCGCTGGAAGCGCTCGACCCGCGCCGCCAGCTCGGTCACCGGTCTCAGCACGCGCCGGGACAGCCAGTACGCGACGACCAGCGACAGCAGCCCGAATCCCGCGACCGCCGCCAGCAGCGCTGCCGCCAGCACGCTGCGCGTGCGCCGCTGCTCGGTGATGTCGTACTGCAGGAATCCCCAGAAGTCCTCGTCCCTGCGGACCGCGAGCTTGTAGTGGCGGACCTCGCCGGTCGCCGGATCGCGCTCGGTGATGTCGTGGACGCCGGTGTCGAAGCGCCGGTCGAACGGAATCTGCGCGAAGCGGTTGCGGCCGACGATGTCGCCCTGGATGCCGGTGAACGGGATGCCGGCGCCGAGGTTCGGGTTCTCGCGGTTGATCTCGACCGCCTTGTCGACCTCGCGCTGGAGCGTGCCCTCGATCAGCTCCTCCTCGAGCCATTCGCGCATCACGAGCGTGGTCATCGCGAACAGCGTGGTGAGTCCGACGCCGAACGCGAGGAACGAGAGGATGATCCGGCTCCTAAGCCGGCTGCGGAACCGCATCCGGATCGACCAGCGAGTAACCGATGCCGTGCCGCGTGTGGATCAGCGGCTTGCCGAAGGGCTTGTCGATCGCCGCCCGCAGCCCGTGGATGTGCACGCGCAGCGAGTCGGAGTCGGGCAGTTCCTCGCCCCAGACGCGCATCTCGAGCTCGCGCCGCGTCACGACCGACGGGCTCGCCTCCATCAGCGACTGCAGGAGCTTGAGGCCGGTCGGATTGAGCTGCAGCAGGCGCCCGCCGCGGGTCACGACCAGCGTATCGAGGTTGTACTCGAGGTCGGCGACCCTGAGCACGCGCGAGCGCGGCCCGCGCGTGCGCCGCGACAGCACGGTCAGCCGCGCCTCGAGTTCCTGCAGCGCGAACGGCTTGACCATGTAGTCGTCCGCGCCCGACTCGAAGCCGGCCAGCTTGTGCTCGAGCTGGTCGCGCGCGGTCAGCATCAGCACCGGGGTCTGCTTGCGCGCCTCCTGGCGCAGCTTGCGGCAGAGTTCGAGTCCATCGATGCCCGGCAGGTTGAGATCGAGCACGATCGCGTCGAACTCCTCGACCACGGCGAGATGCAGCCCGGTGACCCCGTCGCCGGCGAAATCGACGATGTGACCGCGATCCGCGAGGTAGTCGCCGATGTTCGCGGCGATGTCGCTGTTGTCTTCGATGACGAGGATGCGCATGGGTAGCCCGCGGGCCGACGCGAACGCCGGCAGGTGATCCGCCGGGACTGCGCCCGGCCAAGAAAAAGGCCCGGTGGCACCCCTTCCGGAGGACCGACCGGGCCAAGGCTATTGCCCCGATGACCGCAATTCCAGTCGGCGCCCGGGGGCGGCCGACAGCAATCCGGCGACCGCACGTTAGGGTCCGCGGGATTAAAGACCCGTTAAGCGCTTGGATCGGTTCCGTTACGCGGCCGCGATCGCCTCCGGCCAAGCGCGATCGGTCGCCCCGCGTTCACCGGCCGGATCGGCGCCGAGCCGGGGCCTCGGGGCGCTCCGGCATCGGAACCCGCCCGGCGACACGACGCGGACGATGGCCCGCGCGCGGCACGACGGGGCCTTCCTAGCGTCGCTTGCGCTCGCGCCGCGACAGCTGGCGCTCGATGTACTCGATCATCGCGCCGGCGACATCGACCCCGGTCGCGGCCTCGATGCCCTCGAGGCCCGGCGAGGAGTTCACCTCGAGCACCAGAGGCCCTTTCTTCCCGCGCAGCAGGTCCACGCCCGCCACCCCGAGGCCGAGCACGGCCGCCGCGCGCACCGCCGTGTCGACCTCGCGCGCCGTCAGCTCGACCCCCTCCGCGGTGCCGCCGCGATGCAGGTTCGAGCGGAACTCGCCGGGCCTCGCCTGGCGGCGCATCGCGGCGACCACCTTGCGGCCGACGACGAACGCGCGGATGTCGGCGCCCTTGGCCTCGGCGATGAACTCCTGCACCAGGAAGTTCGCGTACAGGCCGCGGAACGCCTCGATCACGCTGCGCGAGGCCGACGCCTTCTCGGCCAGCACGACACCGGTGCCCTGGGTGCCCTCGACCAGCTTGATCACGTGCGGCGGCTTGCCGAGAAGGTTCAGCAGGTCGGCGGTGTCGTCCGGGTTGTCGCCGAACACGGTGCGCGGCAGGCCGATGCCCTGCTGCGCGAGCAGCTGGTGGCAGCGCAGCTTGTCGCGCGCGCGCAGGATCGCGTCGGAGCCGTTCAGCGCGTGCACGCCGAGCATCTCGAACTGGCGCAGCACGGCGGTGCCGTAGAACGTGACCGAGGCGCCGATCCGCGGGATCACCGAATCGACGTGCCCGACCTCGCGGCCCTTGTAGTGGATCGCGAGGTCCCCGACCGCGATCCGCATGTAGCAGCGCAGCGGGTCGAGCACGCGCACCGTGTGGCCGCGCATCCGCGCCGCGTCGACGATGCGCTGTGTCGAATAGAGCTTCGGATTGCGCGAGAGGATCGCGATCTTCATGGAATCTCCGCCGGGTCCGGCTCCCCGAGCACGTACGAGAGCGACGGATCGACGAGCAGCCGACCTGCCATCGCGGTGCGTCCGAGCAGCATCGGGAACAGCATGCCGCGGCGATTGGTCAGGTTCGTTTCGATGCGCCAGCGCCGCCCGCCGAGCTCGACCTCGGTCTCGATGAAGATGCGCTCGGTGCGATGCCCGCCGGAGTCGGTCACTTCGCGGCGGTCGAGGATCGCCGCCTCGCAGATGCGCTCGGAACTCGCCACCGACGACGACCGCAGCGCGAAGCGCACCCACGGCGCGCCGCGTTCGAGCATCAGCTCGTGCCACTCGACGTGCAGCGCCGACGAGCGCGCCCCGGTGTCGACCTTGGCCTTGAGGTACCGCATGCCGAGCGCCGGGAGCCCCAGCCATTCGCGCCAGCCGACGACCATCAGGCCCGCGCTCGCGGACGCCGTTTCGGACATGAACGACTCCATTCGGTTTGCGACGGCGCCCGGGACCCGCCTCGGGTCACATGCCGGCCAAGCCGGAAGTCTAGGGCCGCAGCCAGCGGCCCGAGCAGGCGCGGTGGCGCGTCGATGCGGCGGACCCGTCTCCGGCGCGATCGGCGCCGCGCTACCCGACCCGCCCGAACGGCGGCACGCAGCCCTTGAGGAACTCCCATGCCGCCGGCAGCGCGGGATGCCCGTCGATCCATGGACTGGCCAGCGTCAGCGCGCCGAGCGCGGCAATCGCGGCGCCGACCACGAGCCGCGTCGCCGGATGCGCCAGCAGGCGGCCGAGCCGCTCGGTGGCGCCGGCGCCCAGCACCAGCGCCGGCGTGGTCCCGAGGCCGAAGGCCAGCATCAGCAGCGCGCCCGACACGGCGCCCGCGGTCATCCACGCGACCATCAGCGCGCCGTAGGCCATCGCGCACGGCAGCCAGCCCCAGACCATGCCCGCGGCGAAGGCGCGCGGCAGCGAGCGGATCGGCAGCACGTGGCGCAGCGCCGGCGACACCCGGCGCCAGACCGCGAAGCCGGCCCCCTCGATGACCGCGAGCCGCCCGCTGCTCCCGGCGACCAGCGCGAGCCCGAACATCAGCAGCAGTCCGGCCGCGGTGAGTTGCAGGGCGAGGCGCAGGTGCCCGGCCCCATCGAGCGCGGCCAGCGCGCCGCCGAAGCCGCCGACCAGTCCGCCCGCGATCGTGTAGCTGGCGACGCGACCTGCGTTGTACGCGACCGGGAAGGCCAGCGCCCTGCCCTGGCGCTCGGCCGCGGCGCGGCTCGACAGGCCCAGCGCGCCGGCGATGCCGCCGCACATCAGCAGGCAATGGCCGCTGCCGACGAAGCCGGCCGCGAGCGCCGCGAGCAGCATCGGGACGATGTCAGGTGCCATCGTCACCGGGCCTCCGCGTCTTCGGCGCCGACGGATCGTCGTCGACCAGGATGTCGACCGCGGGCCGGTCGAGATCGTCGAACTGGCCGTCGTTGGTGGCCCAGAAGAACGCCCACAGCGCGATGCCGACCAGCAGCAGCGTGACCGGGATCAGCACGACCAGGATGCTCATGCGGGGAGCTCCCGGCGTGCGGACGCCGCCGTCGCGCGCCCGACCTGCGGGGTTGGCGCGTCGGGAGCCCGCGCCTCCGCCGAGGCGCCCTCCCGCGCGCGCCAGCGCGCGATCCGCAGCGCGTTCAGCGTCACCAGCAGCGACGACAGCGACATCCCGAGGGCCGCGGCCCACGGCGGCACGAAGCCCAGCGCGGCCAACGGCAGGCCGCCGATGTTGTAGGCCAGCGCCCAGGCGAGGTTCTGGCGCATGTTGCGGCGCGCCTCGACCGCGAGGTCGAGGAGGTCGGCGACGCGCTCGAGGCGGTCGCCCAGCACCACGGCGTCGGCCGCGCTCATCGCCAGCGCCGCGCCGCCGCCGAGCGCGATCGCGACGTCGGCACCGCCGAGCACCGCGGCGTCGTTGATGCCATCGCCGACCATCGCGACCTTGAGGCCCTCGGCCTGCAACTCGCGGATGCGCGCCAGCTTCTGCTCCGGGGTGCGACGCGCGGACCAGCGCGCGACACCGAGTTGCGAGGCGACCGCCGCGACCCGCGGCGCCGCGTCGCCGGACAGGATCTCGACGCGCCGGCCGCGCGCGAGGCGCGCCACCGTCGCCGCGGCCTCCGGGCGCAGCGCCTCCTCGATCACGAAGCGGGCGATCGGGCCGCGGTCGTCGGCGAGCACGACCGCCGACTCCTCGCCGTCGCCCGCCGGATCGCGTCCGATGCGGTAGGCGACGCCATCGACCACGCCCTCGAGCCCGAAGCCCGGCACGACGCGGACCGCCGTGGCCCGCAACGCCGGATCGCCGCGGCCCTCGAAGGCGCGCGCGATCGGGTGCGAGGACTCGCGCTCGAGCGCCGCCGCGATCGCGAGCGCGCGGGATTCGCCGCCGCGCAGCACGTCGATCCGGGCCAGCGTCGAGGCACCCGTGGTCAGCGTGCCGGTCTTGTCGAGCACGACCACGTCGACCTTCGGCAACTGCTCGAGCACGTCCGGCTCGACCACGAGAATGCCGAGCGAGGCCAGGCGCGCGTGCGCCGCCGCCTGCGCCGCCGGCACCGCCAGCGACAGCGCGCACGGACAGGTGACCGCGAGCACCGCGAGCGCGATCGGGAGCACGCGCGAGGGATCGACCGCCGCCCACCACAGCGCGACCGCGACCACCGCGACCAGCAGGCCGACGATGAAGCGCGAGGCGATCTCGTCGGCGATCCGCGCGACCCGCGGCCGGCCCGACTGGGCCCGCTCGACGAGGCGCAGGATCTCGGCGATCCGCGTCGCGGCGCCGGTGGCGGTCACCCGCAGGTCGGCGCTGCCCGAGACCGCGTGGCTGCCGGC
>PVBP01000040.1 GCA_002995625.1 Lysobacteraceae bacterium
GATCGGTGACGGCGCGCGGGCTGCCGGCCGGCGCGTGCCCCGGCACCAGCGGCGTCGCGCGCCACGGCCCCCGCTCGGCGTCGATCGCGGCCGCGAGTTCGCGGAGTTCGGTGGCACTGGCGAGATTGATGCCCATCGAGTTCTTCCTTCCATCGCCGTAGAGCGCGACCGGCAGCGGGATGCGCGGGTGCGGGCCGGGGCCTTGGCTGGCGACGAGCTCGCAGGGGTCGCGGACCAGGTCCTCGACCGGCAGCGACTCGTCGACGATCCGATTGACGAAGCTGGTGTTGGCGCCGTTTTCGAGCAGCCGGCGCACGAGGTAGGGGAGCAGGTCCTCGTGCGAGCCGACCGGCGCGTAGACCCGGCACGGCGCCGTGATGCCGGCTTCGCGCGCGGCGTCGTAGAGGTCCTGGCCCATGCCGTGGAGGCGCTGGAACTCGAACGGCCGGCCCTCGGCGAGCTGGTGGATCGCTGCGATCGTGTGCGCGTTGTGGGTCGCGAACTGCGGATAGACGAGGTCGCCCTGCGCGAACAGCCGCCGCGCGCAGGCGAGGTAGGCGACGTCGGTGTGCGGCTTGCGGGTGTAGACCGGATAGCCGGCGTGGCCATCGACCTGCGCGCGCTTGATCTCGGCGTCCCAGTAGGCGCCCTTGACCAGGCGCACGCACCAGGGCCGGCCGTGGCGCCGGGCGCGCTCGCCGAGCCAGTCGATCACCGCGGGCGCGCGCTTCTGGTAGGCCTGGACCGCGAGCCCGAAGCCGGCCCAGCCCTCGAGCGTCGGGTCGGCGTGGACCCGCTCGAGGATCTCGAGCGAGAGCGCGAGCCGTTCCGACTCCTCGGCGTCGACGGTCAGCGCGATGCCGAGGCCGCGCGCCCGCGCCGCCAGCGCCAGCAGGCGCGGCGTCAGTTCGGCCAGCACGCGGGCGCGCTGGGCCACCTCGTAGCGCGGGTGCAGCGCCGAGAGCTTGACCGAGATGCTGGGCGCGGCGATCAGGTCCGGGTGCGGCCCGCTGCCGCCGATCGCGTCGATCGCGTCCTCGTAGGCGCGCAGGTAGCGGTCGGCGTCGGCCTGGGTCAGCGCGGCCTCGCCGAGCATGTCGAAGGAGTGCCGGTAGCGGCGGCCGTCCGGCTCGCGCGAGCGCGCCAGCGCCTCGGCGATGGTCCGGCCCATCACGAACTGGTGGCCCATGATCCGCATCGCCTGGCGCACGCCGAGCCGGATCACCGGCTCGCCGGAGCGCGCGACCAGGCGCTTGAACGCGGCCCACGGGTTGCGGCGGGTCTCGCTGCCGAGCCGGATCAGCCGGCCGGTCAGCATCAGGCCCCAGGTCGAGGCGTTGACGAACAGCGAGTCGCTCTCGCCGAGGTGGGCGGCCCAGTTCGCGTCGCCGAGCTTGTCGGCGATCAGCCGGTCGGCGGTCTCGGCGTCCGGGATCCGCAGCAGCGCCTCGGCGACGCACATCAGCAGCACGCCCTCCTCGCTCGACAGGTCGTACTGGCGCATCAGCGATTCGACCGCGCTCTGCTCGGCGCTTTTCGCGCGGACCCGGCGCACGAGCTCTGCCGCGCTCGACTCGACGCTGGCGCGGGCACCCGGTTCGAGGCGCGCCTCGCCGAGCCGCGCGGCGACCGTCCCGGCCTCGTCGGCGGCCCACAGCCGGTCGAGCGCCCGCCACTCGGGCCCGTCGGGCTGGGTCAGTTCGGGCAGCAGGATCGCGGGGGGGGTCATGCGGCGCGGCGCGGGCGGGGGCGTGCGAGTGTATTGCCCGTCGATCGGTTCCGGAGCGGGACGCCGGACCGCGGCGCCCCGCCTTCACGCCGCCTGCGCCAAGTCTTCATGCGCGACGCCCGATACTGCGCGTCGCCGGGTCCGGACCGCCCGGCGCTTGCTTGCCCGGTCTGGTTCCCCGCCCGTATCATCGACGATCGCCGCGAGCCCAGCATGTCGCACGCCATCGCCGTCGAATCCCCGCCCGGGCCCCACGCGCTCGAGCTTCGGCCCAACCGCTCGATCTCGGCGGCGGGCCTCAAGGGTTTCTTCGTCGTGATGGCCGCCACCTCGCTGACCGTGGCGGGTTTCAGCTACGCCCAGGGCAACGTGTTCGCCCCGGTCTTCGCGGTGCTCGAGCTGTCGCTGCTCGCGTTCTGCCTGCGCCTGGTCTGGCGCGGCCTGAACCGGGCCGAGCGGATCGTGTTCGGCGAAGGCTCGGTCGACGTCGAGCGGGACCGCGACGGGCTCGTCGCTCGCTTCGATCCGTACTGGGTACGGGTCGAAAGCGAGCCGGGCGCGTCGCCGACCGACCGGCGCCGGCTGCTGCTCACGTCGCACGGGCGCTCGATCGAGGTGGGGGCCTTCCTCAACGAGGAGGAGCGCTCCCGGCTCGAGCAGCGGCTGAAGGAGCTGATCGCCGCGCGCCGTGCGCGCCCGGTCGACTGACCATCGCAACTCGAAGCCAAGGGCACCGCCACCATGCATCCAACGCGCATTCGATCCCGGCTCGCGGCAGCGATCGCCGCGCTCGCCTCCCCGGTCGCGCTCGCCAATCCGGAGCGCTGGCAGCTCAACCTGTCGCCGGGCGTGACCGCGAGCTCCCAGGCCGCGTACGAGATGCACATGATCATGCTCTGGATCTGCGTCGCGATCGGCGTCGTGGTGTTCGGCGCGATGACCTACGCGATGATCCGGTTCCGCAAGTCGAAGGGCGCCGTCCCGGACACCTCGTTCACGCACTCGACGAGGATCGAGGTGATCTGGACCACGATCCCGGTGCTGATCCTGGTCGCGATGGCGTGGCCGGCGACCACGCGCCTGCTGGCGCTCGCCGACACCCGCGACTACGAGATGACGGTCAAGATCACCGGCTACCAGTGGCGCTGGCGCTACGAGATCGTCGATTACCGCGGCCAGGCCCAGGACATCAACTTCGTGTCCTCGCTCGACCTCGACAGCAACCGGACCCGGATGCTCGGATCGGGCCTCGACCCGCGCGCGGTGCAGCGGGACGGCGTCAACACCTACCTGCTCGACGTCGACCGGCCGCTGGTGCTGCCGACCGACACCAAGGTCCGCTTCCTGATCACCGCCAACGACGTGATCCACGCCTGGTGGGTGCCGGCGCTGGGCTGGAAGCAGGATGCGATCCCGGGCTTCATCAACACGGCGTGGACCGACATCCGGAAGCCCGGCATCTACCGCGGCCAGTGCGCCGAACTGTGCGGCAAGGACCACGGATTCATGCCGATCGTCGTGCGCGCGGTGCCGCGCGCCGAGTTCGAGCAGTGGCTGGCCGACAACGGCGGCACGCTGCCGCCCGGCGACCTGCTGGCGACGACCGCGGACGGCCCGGCGGCGGCCAGCGCGGGCTCGCTCTGACGCCCGCCGACCGGATCAATCCTTCGAACACTCGCGACGAGGCAATGGCGATGGCCACGCACAGCGCAACCCACGACGATCACGACCACAAGCCGCAGGGCTTCCTCGACCGGTGGCTGTTCACCACCAACCACAAGGACATCGGCACGCTGTACCTGGTGTGGTCGCTGATCATGTTCCTGGTCGGCGGCGCGATGGCGATGGTCATCCGCGCGGAACTCTTCCAGCCGGGCCTGCAGCTCGTGCATCCCGAGTTCTTCAACCAGATGACCACGATGCACGCGCTGGTGATGATCTTCGGCGCGGTGATGCCGGCCTTCGTCGGCCTCGCCAACTGGATGATCCCGCTGCAGATCGGCGCGCCCGACATGGCGCTGCCGCGCATGAACAACTGGTCGTTCTGGCTGCTGCCGTTCGCGTTCTTCCTGCTGCTGGTGACGCTGGTCCTGCCCGGCGGCGCGCCTCAGGCCGGCTGGACGCTCTATCCGCCGCTGTCGCTGCAGGGCGGCTACAGCATCGCGTTCACGATCTTCGCGATCCACCTGATGGGGATCAGCTCGATCATGGGCGCGATCAACATCATCGCGACGATCCTCAACATGCGCGCGCCGGGGATGGACCTCCTCAAGATGCCGCTGTTCACGTGGACCTGGCTGATCACCGCCTTCCTGCTGATCGCGGTGATGCCGGTGCTGGCGGGCGCGGTCACGATGCTGCTGACCGACAAGTTCTTCGGCACCAGCTTCTTCAACGCCGCCGGCGGCGGCGACCCGGTGCTGTTCCAGCACGTGTTCTGGTTCTTCGGGCATCCCGAGGTCTACATCATGATCCTGCCGGCCTTCGGGATCATCTCGGAGATCATCCCGACGTTCTCGCGCAAGCCGCTGTTCGGCTATCAGGCGATGGTCTACGCGACCGCGTCGATCGCGTTCCTGTCGTTCATCGTCTGGGCGCACCACATGTTCACGGTCGGCATGCCGGTCGGCGCGCAGCTCTACTTCATGTACGCGACGATGCTGATCGCGGTGCCGACCGGGGTGAAGGTGTTCAACTGGGTCGCGACGATGTGGCGCGGCTCGCTGACCTTCGAGACGCCGATGCTGTTCGCGCTCGGCTTCGTGATCATGTTCACGATCGGCGGCTTCTCGGGCCTGATGCTCGCGATCGTGCCGGCCGACTACCAGTACCACGACACCTACTTCGTGGTCGCGCACTTCCACTACGTGCTGGTGACCGGCGCGATCTTCGGCATCATGGCCGGCGTCTACTACTGGCTGCCGAAGTGGACCGGCTTCATGTACGACGAGAAGCTCGGCAAGATCCACTTCTGGTGGTCGACGATCTCGGTCAACGTGCTGTTCTTCCCGCAGCACTTCCTCGGGCTCGCCGGCATGCCGCGGCGCATCCCGGACTACAACGTCGCGTTCGCCGAGTTCAACATGATCAGCTCGATCGGCGGCTTCGCGTTCGGCCTCGCCCAGGTGTTCTTCGTCTACGTGCTGTGGAAGGCCTCGCGCGCCGGGGTCAAGGCGACCGACCAGGTCTGGGAGGGCGCCAAGGGACTCGAGTGGACGGTGCCGTCGCCGGCCCCGCACCACACCTTCCAGCGCCCGCCGGTGATCGACGACTCGAAGCTCGCGCATGGCGACGTCACGCACTGACGGCCCGCCTGCCGTGGCTGGGCACGACAACGACCCGCGCGCCGGTGCGCGGCGGACGGCCCTCTGGGTCGCCCTCGCCGCGCTCGGCGTCTACGTCGCGTTCCTGCTGAAGGCGCTGGTGTTCGGGCTGTGAGTCGCGAGGCGGCCAACCTGCTCGTCGTCCGACGCCTGCTCGTCGTGGTGGCGGCGGCCTTCTTCCTCGGCTTCGCGCTGGTGCCGCTGTACGAGATCGCGTGCGAGAAGGTGTTCGGGATCAAGCTCGACGGCGCCGGGGTCACCGCGTCCGAGGCGCGGGCGATGACGGTCGATCCGTCGCGGACGATCCGGGTGCGCTTCGATGCGACCGTGAACTCGGCGCTCGACTGGGAGTTCGCGCCGAAGCACCGGGTGGTCGAGGTCCATCCCGGACAGCTCACGCAGGCCTGGTTCACCGCGACCAATCGCGCGTCGCACCCGGTGGTCGGCAACGCCGTGCCGAGCGTCGCGCCGAACACCGCGTCGATCTACTTCAACAAGACCGAGTGCTTCTGCTTCACCGAGCAGCTGCTCGCGGGCGGGGAGACCCGCGACATGCCGGTCGTGTTCGTGATCGACCCCGCGATCCCGCGCGAGGTCCGCGAGCTCACGCTCGGCTACGCTTTCTTCCTCAACGACACTGCCACCCGCAGGGTCGTCGCGGCCGACGTCGCGGCGACGCCGCGATCCTGAACACCCCTGGGGGCCCTCCATGGCGCACGCGCACACCGAAACCCACGATCCGACGCTCTATTACGTCCCGCACGGGACCCGGTGGCCGATCGTCGGCTCGGTCGCGCTGTTCTCGCTGGTCGGCGGCGCGGCGCTCTGGCTCAACGGCTGGGCCGGCGGCACCGTCGCGAGCCTGGTCGGCTTCGTGCTGCTGCTGGTGATGCTGTGGGGCTGGTTCGGCGACGTGATCCGGGAGTCGATCCGCGGCTTCTACAACCGCCAGGTCGATGTCTCGTTCCGGATGGGGATGATCTGGTTCATCTTCTCCGAGGTGATGTTCTTCGGCGCGTTCTTCGGCGCGCTGTTCTACGCGCGCGCGCTGCAGGTGCCGTGGCTCGGCGGCGAAGGCCACGGCGCGCTGACCAACGAGTTCCTGTGGCCGGGGTTCAGCGCGGTGTGGCCCACCAACGGTCCGGCCAACATCGGCGGCGCCTTCGAGACGATCCCGGCCTGGGGCCTGCCGCTGGTCAACACGCTGCTGCTGCTGTCCTCGGGCGTCACGATCACGATCGCGCACCACGCGCTGCGCGCCGGCCAGCGCGGCTCGCTGCTGTTCTGGCTGGCGGCGACGATCCTGCTGGGCCTCGTGTTCCTGTGCATCCAGCTCTACGAGTACCACCACGCCTACACCGACCTCGGCCTGACGCTCGGCTCCGGGATCTACGGCTCGACCTTCTTCATGCTGACCGGCTTCCATGGCCTGCACGTGCTGCTCGGCATGATCATGCTGACCGTGATCTGGTTCCGCTGCGCGAAGGGCCACTTCACGAAGGAGAACCATTTCGGCTTCGAGGCGGTGGCCTGGTACTGGCACTTCGTCGACGTGGTCTGGCTCGGCCTGTTCCTGTTCGTCTACGTGATGTGACGCGCCGGTTCCACGGTCGATCGACGCACGCCCGGGCCGGTCATCCGGCCCGTTGCGTTTGGGCCCACCGTCGGCCGCGACGGAGCTCGGCCGGACCTACGAGCCGACCCGGATGCCGTGCGGCTGGATCAGCCCGGTGAAGATGCCGACGATGACGAGCGCGATCAGTCCGACCGAGAGACCGATGCGCCAGGTCAGCGCGCGCGCCATGCGGCCCGAGCCGGGCGGGTCGAAGTACATGTAGTAGAGCGCCGCGCCGAGGTTGAAGACGATCGCGACGAAGACCGCGGCGATGAAGATTTTTTGCCAGGCCATGACCGATACCCGAACGGCACGTGACAGCGCCCAGTCTAAGCCGACGCTCGTGAAGAGCGGCACGTTCTGGTTCGGCTCGTTGCTGGCCCTGGTCGGCGTCGTGGCCTTCACCGCGCTCGGCTTCTGGCAGTGGGGGCGCGCCGAGTGGAAGACGCGGCTGCTCGCCGAGCACGCGGCGGCCCGAGCGGCGCAACCGATCCCGCTGGCGGAGGCGCTCGATCGCATCGCCGTCCGGCCGGCGGGCGAGGTCTCCGCGCCGATCCGGGTCGTGATGCGCGGGACGTTCGATGCCGCGCGCACCGTCCTGCTCGACAACCAGCGCCGCGGCGCCGACGTCGGGGTGCTGGTCTTCACGCGCTTCGTCCCGGCCGGCAGCGACGCGGCGATTCTGGTCAACCGCGGATGGCTGCCGCTTGGTGCGGATCGCCGACCGCCCGGATCGCTCGACCCGCCGCCGGGCGAAGTCCAGCTCGGAGGACTGCTGCGGCCACCGCCCGCGACCGGGATCCGGCTCGGCGCCGGACCCCCGCTCGACGCGATCGCGGAACCGCCGCTGCTGCCGTGGCTCGACCTCGCCGAACTCGGGCTGGCATGGCGCGAGTCCCTCCCGTCCGTGGTGCTCGAGCTCGATCCGGAGAGCCCGGGCGGCTTCCGGCGCGACGCCGATCCGCTCCCGAACACGCTGCCACCCGCGCAGCATCGAGGCTACGCGGTGCAGTGGTGGGGTCTTGCGAGCGCCGTGGCGGCGATCTGGCTGGTGCTGGTGCTGCGCGCCCGGCGCCGCGACGGACGCTCGACGGGCGCCCGCTAGAATCGCGCGATGTCCTCCGAACCCGATCGCGGTCGCGGCCGCCGCCAGCTCCTGCTCGTCGTCGGCCTGTTCGCCGCCCCGGTGCTGCTTGCCTTCGCGCTGTCGCTGTCCGGCTGGCGTCCCGAGGGCACCCGCCAGACCGGCACGTTGCTCGACCCCCCGCGCGACTTCAAGTCCGTCGTCGCGACCAGGCCCGATGGCAGCACGACCTTCTGGAACCGCCCCGAGGGCCACTGGTACCTGCTGTGGCCGATTCCCGCGGAGTGCGGCGAGCCGTGCGTGCGGATGGCCGACACCCTCGAGCGCGTGCGGTTGCGGATGGCGCGCCATGCGCCGCGGCTCGAGATCTACTTGGTCGGGGAGCCCGACGAGGCGCTCAGGCGCCGGCTCGAAGGCTCGCCGATCGTCCCGGTGACGCTCGAACCGAACCCGCTGCCTGCAGCCCGGCCGCCGCTGCCGTCCGAGCACCCGGGTCTGCCGCTCGCGCTGCATCTGGTCGACCCGAACGGATTCTGGATCATGGACTACGCGCCCGGAACGGACCCGTCCGGGCTGCGCCGGGACCTCGACCGCCTCATCAACTGATCGCCGCGGGCGCAGCGCCCGCCGCCCCGTTCCGCAGGACACGCCCATGACACAGGAAACCCGAACCGGCCGATTCGGCTTCGGCGGCGGCGAGGCCCGCACCGGCTGGGCCGGCAATCGCTACGCGATCGTCGCGCTGGTCGCGGTCGCGCTGTGCCTCGTCGTGGTCACGCTCGGCGCCTACGTGCGACTGACCCATGCCGGCCTCGGCTGCCCGGACTGGCCCGGCTGCTACGGCCAGGTGACGTGGCCGACCCAGCCGCACCAGATCGAGCGCGCGAACGAGGCGTTCCCGGAGCGCCCGGTCGAGATCGGCAAGGCCTGGCGCGAGGTCGTGCATCGGATGGCGGCCGGCGTGCTGATCCTGCTGGTGATGGGGCTCGCGTTCGCGACCCACTGGCACGTGCGCCACCGGCGCTGGCAGATCGCGAGCGCGCCGGTGCTGGTCGGTCTCGCGACGCTGCTCTACACCGCCGAGGCTCCCTGGCTGGGTCTCGGCACGCTCGGCCTCGCGCTCGCGATCCTGCTGCACGGCGCCGCGACCTGGCGCGACAGCGCGCTCGGCCGGCTCGCGGTCGTGATGTTCGCGCTGATCCTCGTGCAGGCGCTGTTCGGCAAGTGGACGGTCACGCTGAAGCTGAAGCCGATCATCGTCACGACCCATCTCCTCGGTGGCATGACGATGTTCGCGCTGCTGTCGTACTTCATGTTCCGGGCCGCCGGCTGGGCCCATCACGGCGAATACGCGCCGAAGCGTGCCGCGATCGTCGTCGCGATCGTGCTGGTCGCGATCCAGATCGCGCTCGGTGGGTGGGTGACCTCGAACTACGCCGCGCTCGCGTGCGGCATGGACTTCCCGAAGTGCTCCGGCCGCTGGTGGCCGCCGATGGACTTCGCGCAGGCCGCGGTGCTGTGGCGCGGGATCGGCGTCGACTTCGAGGGCGGCGTGCTCGACGCCGAGGCGCGCACCGCGATCCAGATGGCGCACCGGCTGTTCGCGCTGGTCGTGATCGGCCACGTCGGCATGCTGGCGATCCGGATGCTCGGGATGCCGGTCTGGCGGCGGCTCGGCATCGCGCTCGGCGTGCTGCTCGCGGCCCAGGTCGCGCTCGGCATCAGCAACGTCTGGTTCGGCCTGCCGATCGCGGTCGCGACCGCGCACAACGGCGGCGCCGCGCTGCTGCTGCTGGTGCTGATGGGCATGCTGGCGAAGTCGACGAAGCCGAACGACCGCCTGTTCGCGCGGCCGGCGGGCTGACCCGCCGCTCCCGACGCGATCCGCGTCGCCCGGCGCCCGGCCGGCCCGCGTCGCGCCGCCCCTACACTCCGCCCGATGACCGCGATCACCGCCCGCGCCGGCCAGTACCTCGAGCTGACCAAGCCGCGCGTGGTCGCGCTGATCGTGTTCACCGCGATCATCGGCATGTTCCTCGCGACGCCGGCGCTGCCCCCGTGGCGGGCGCTCGTGTTCGGCTCGATCGGGATCTGGCTCGCGGCCGCGTCGGCCGCCGCGATCAACCACCTGCTCGACCGCGAGCGCGACGCGGTGATGGCGCGCACCGCCGCGCGCCCGCTCGTGACCGGGGAGCTCAGGCCGCGGGAGGTGCTGGTGTTCGCGCTGGCGCTCGGCGCGGCCTCGATGGCGCTTCTCGCGGGCTTCGTCAACGGCCTGACCGCGGTCCTGACCTTCGCCTCGCTGATCGGCTACGCGGTGATCTACACCGTGTATCTCAAGCGCGCGACACCGCAGAACATCGTGATCGGCGGCGCCGCCGGCGCCGCGCCGCCGGTGCTGGGCTGGGTCGCGGTGACCGGCGAGGTGCATCCCCACGCGCTGCTGCTGTTCCTGATCATCTTCATCTGGACCCCGCCGCACTTCTGGGCGCTCGCGATCTTCCGCCGCGACGACTACTCGCGCGCGCAGGTGCCGATGCTGCCGGTCACGCACGGCGTCGAGTACACCCGCTGGCACGTGCTGTACTACACGGTGCTGCTCGTCGTCGTGAGCCTGCTGCCGTTCATCACCGGGATGAGCGGGACGGTGTACCTCGCCGGCGCGCTGGTGCTGGGCCTCGGCTTCCTGTGGTACGCGATCCGGCTGCTCGATCCGCCGTCCGAGCGCTTCGCGATGGACGTGTTCAACTACTCGATCATCTACCTGATGGCGCTGTTCGCGTTCCTGCTGGTCGACCACTGGATCGCCGAGCCGGTGATCCGGGTCTATTGACGAGCCATCGCCTCAGCCCGCTCGCGGCGCGCCACGCAGCGCCTGCTGCAGTTCCCGCCACTCGGCCTTTTCGGCCTCGCCCAGCCCGCTGAAGCCGACCGCCTCGGCCCGCTCGTTGAGCTCGTCGAGGCGCTGCTGCCGCGTCTGGCGGTCGAGCTGGCGCAGGCAGTCGGCGAACTCGACCGGCCAGCGTTCCGGGGGGATGCCGAGGTCCTGCATGGCGAGCCTGTCGAGCGCCGCGCGCTCCTCGCGACCCTCGAAGTGCTCGAGCACCGCGCCGGTCTGGATCCGCGGCCGCTCACGCGCGAGCTCGATCAGCTCCATCAGCAGCGGGATGCCGGGCTGGCGCAGCGCGGCGAAGAGGTAGGGCGGGTCCATCGCCTCGACCAGCCGCGGCTGCTGGACCAGCATCGCGATCGCGGTGCGGACGAGGCTGCGTTTCGGCGCGGGACGTCCGGCCGCGGCACGCCGGGCGACCGGCGCCGGCGGCGCCTGCTCCGTCGTGCCGCCGGTGCGAACGCCGGTCAGTTCGGCGAGTCGCGCGCCGAGCAGGTCCCGGAACGCGCCGTCCGGCACCTGCGCGATCAGCGGCCGCGCACGCTCGGCCAGCCGGGCCCGCCCTTCGAGGCTCTTCAGGTCGACATCGGCCGACAGCTCGGCGAACAGGAACTCCGACAGCGGCACGGTCTGCGCGAGGCGCGTCTCGAAGCCGGCCGCGCCCTCCTTGCGCACGATCGTGTCCGGATCCTCGCCCTCGGGCACGAACAGGAACAGCGCCTGGCGGCCGTCGCGCATCCGCGGCAGCACGTTCTCGACCGCGCGCCACGCCGCCTGGCGTCCGGCGCGGTCGCCGTCGAAGCAGAACACCACGTCCGGCGCGTTGCGGAACAGCAGTTCGGCGTGCTCGCGCGTGGTCGCGGTGCCGAGCGTCGCGACCGCCTCGGTGATCCCGAACTGCGCGAGGCTGACCACGTCCATGTAGCCCTCGACCACGACCAGTCGCCTCAGCCTGCTGGACGCCTGCCGCGCCTCGTGGAGCCCGTAGAGCTCGCGCCCCTTGTGGAACAGGGCGGTTTCGGGCGAGTTCAGGTACTTCGGGCCGTCGTCCTTCTCGATCACGCGCCCGCCGAAGGCGATCGGGCGCCCGCGCCGGTCGCGGATCGGGAACATGATCCGGTGGCGGAACTTGTCGTAGACGCGGCCCTGGTCGTTTCGCGACAGGAGGCCCGCCTTGTCGAGCAGCGCGAGCCGGCGCGCGTCGGTGCCGAGCGCGGATTTCAGGTGCTCCCAGCCGTCCGGCGCGTAGCCGATGCCGTAGCGCTCGATGATCGCGCGATCGAGGCCGCGGCCGGCGAGGTAGCGCCGGGCCTCCTCGCTCGCCGCCAGCTGCTGCGCGTAGTAGCGCTGCGCGGCGGCGAGCACCGCGTAGAGGTCCTCGCCGTCGGGCGCGCGCGCGCGGCCGGCCTCGCGCGGCACCTCGAGGCCGGCGCGCTTGGCGAGCTCCTCGACCGCGTCGAGGAACTCGAGGCGGTCGAACTCCATCAGGAAGCGGATCGCGCTGCCGTGGGCCCCGCAGCCGAAGCAGTGGTAGAACTGCTTGGTCGGGCTGACCGTGAACGACGGCGTGCGTTCGTCGTGGAACGGGCAGCAGGCGTGGTACTCGCGCCCGGCGCGCTTCAGCGGCACGCGCGACTCGATCAACTCGACGATGTCGGTGCGCGCGAGCAGCTCGTCGAGGAAGGAATCGGGGATCCGGGCCATCCGGCAAGGATGCCACGCGGCCCCGCCGCGGCCGCTCAGCGCTGCGCGCGCGCGATGCTGCCGGTGATCGCCTCGGACATGACCGGCTCGGTCGTGCCGACGCCGAGGTGTTCGAGCAGCGGGCGCAGGCGCCGCGCGTGCTCGGCGATCGGCGGCTCGTCGAGCGCGCCGTGGAAGGTGATCCGCGCGGCGCCCAGGCGGGTCAGCGCGGCGATCAGCGCCTCGTCGTCGGCGCGGCGCAGCGCGCGGCTGCGGACCCGCGCCTCGAAGGCCCGGAGTGTGAGGCTGCCCGCGGCGCTGGCGCGGAGCCGGTCTTCGAGCGCCACCGCGACCGCCTCGGGGCCGGCCAGGCGACGCGCCAACTCGGCCGCCTCATGGCCATCGCTGACCCGCCACGGCCGACGGTCCGAGAGGGCCGTGAGGGTCGCGTCCATGTCCACCGACGAGCGCACGACGTGGACGGTCGGCAGCGACGCCGGCGCCTGCCGCCAGCGCGTCCAGCCGGCATCGCGCGCGGCGCGGTCGATCCAGAGCGCATCCTCGACGGCGACGCGGGGCCGACGGCCGAACAGGCGACCGAACATGGTGCGTCGCCCGGATCAGCCGAGCGCGGCGAGCCTGGCCTTGATCCGCTGCGAGACCTCGCCCATGTCGGCGCGGCCGGCGGCCTTGGCCTTGACCTCGGCGACGACGCGGCCCATGTCCTTCGGGCCGGCCGCGCCGGTCGCGGCGATCGCGGCGTCGATCAGCGCGGCAAGCTCGTCGTCCGACAGGCGCGCCGGCAGGTAGGTCTCGATCACGCCGACCTCGAAGCGCTCCCGGTCGGCGAGGTCGGTGCGGCCTGCGGCGTCGTACTGCGCGATCGAGTCGCGGCGCTGCTTCAGCATCTTCTCGAGCACCGCGAGCACCTGGGCGTCGTCGAGCGTGACGCGCTCGTCGACCTCGCGCTGCTTGATCGCCGCGTTGACGAGGCGGATCACCTCGAGGCGCGGCTTGTCGCCGCCCTTCATCGCGGCCTTCATGTCGTCGGTCAGGCGTTGCTTGAGGCTCATGTCGGCTCGATCTCACGTTTTCGGAAAAGCACGAAGCCGACGCCGCGGGGCGGCATCGGCTTCGGGGTCCCTCGGGTCCGGGTCGCGGCGCGGGGCCGCGACCGGCGCGCTCAGTACAGGCGCTGGCGCTTGGTGACGTCGCGCGAGGTGCGGCGCTGCTGGCGCTTCACCGCGGCGGCCGCCTTGCGCTTGCGTTCCTGCGTGGGCTTTTCGTAGAACTCGCGCTTGCGGGTCTCGGCCAGCACGCCGGCCTTCTCGCAGGTGCGCTTGAAGCGACGCAGGGCGAACTCGAACGGCTCGTTCTCGCGGACTTTCACGCTGGGCATGGGAAATCGGGACTCCGGTCGTCGGGACCACGGCAAGGAACCGCGAAGTCTAGCGGCGGCGCCCGGCGTTTGCCAAGTCGGGGCACGGTGGCCGTGCCGGGGGACGGCGCCCGGCGGCGCCGGGGGCGGCGAGGGCCGATAATGCCCGGATGCGCGTCCTCGGCCTCGAAACCTCGTGCGATGAAACCGGCGTCGCGGTCTACGACACCGCGCCGGGCCGCGGCCTGCTCGCGCACGCGCTGCACAGCCAGACCGCATTGCACCTGGCCTATGGCGGCGTGGTGCCGGAACTCGCGAGCCGCGACCACGTCGAGCGGCTGGTGCCGCTGATCCGGCGGACGCTGGACGAGGCGGGCCTCGGGGTCGCCGATCTCGACGGCGTCGCCTACACCGCGGGACCCGGCCTGGTCGGGGCGCTGCTGGTCGGCGCCGGGCTAGGCCGGGCGCTCGCGTTCGCGCTCGGAAAGCCCGCGATCGGCGTGCACCACATGGAAGGGCACCTGCTGGCGCCGCTGATGGAGCCGGATCCGCCGGGGCCGCCCTTCGTCGCGCTGCTGGTCTCAGGCGGCCACACGATGCTGCTCGAGGTCGCCGCGATCGGGCGCTACCGCCTGCTCGGAGAGACGCTCGACGACGCGGCCGGCGAGGCCTTCGACAAGACCGCCAAGCTGATGGGCCTGCCGTATCCCGGCGGCCCCGCGATCGCCCGGCTCGCCGCGGGAGGTCGCCCCGACCGCTTCACGTTCCCGCGTCCGATGACCGACCGGCCCGGGCTCGACTTCAGCTTCTCGGGCTTGAAGACCCAGGTGCTGCTGGCCTGGCAGCGGCATCGTGACGAACCGGACGCCGCGGCCGACATCGCCCGCGCCTTCGAGGAAGCCGCGACCGAGACGCTCGCGATCAAGTGCCGGCGCGCGCTGGCCGAGACCGGGGCGCGGACGCTGGTCGTCGCCGGCGGCGTCGGCGCCAATCGCCGCCTGCGCGAGCGGCTCGCGTCCGCGGCGCGCGCCGATGGCTTCCGGCTCGCGTTCCCGCGCCCCGAGTTCTGCACCGACAACGGCGCGATGATCGCCTTCGCCGGCGCCTTGCGCCTTGCGGCTGGCCTCGCCGACGACGCGCCCCTTCACGTCCGCGCCCGCTGGCCGCTGGAATCCTTGCCCGCCCTTCCGGCCGGCTGACGCCGCCGGGCCGCCACCGGAGCCGCCATGGACGTCGTCTTCATCGAGGACCTGCGCATCGAGACCACGATCGGCATCTACGACTGGGAGAAGCAGATCCGCCAGACCGTGGCCTTCGACATCGAGATGGCCTTCGACAACCGCGTGCCGGCGGCGAGCGACCGGATCGAGGACACGCTCGACTACAAGGCGGTGTCCAAGCGCCTGAAGCAGTTCGTCGGCGAGTCGAGCTTCGAGCTGGTCGAGACGCTGGCCGAGCGCTGCGCCGAGATCATCCAGCGCGAGTTCGGCGTCGCGTGGCTGAGGCTCAAGCTCTCGAAGCTCGGCGCCGTGACCGGCTCGCGCGCGGTCGGCGTGGTCATCGAGCGCGGCCGCCGGCCGGACTGACGCCGATGGCGCGGGCGATGCTGTCGCTGGGCTCGAACCTCGAGCCGGAACGCCACCTCGCGGCCGCGGTCGCCGAACTCTGCGCGCGCTTCGGCCACGTGGCGCTGTCGCCGGTCTACCGGACGCCGGCGGTGGGCTTCGACGGGCCCGATTTCCTGAACCTCGCCGCGATCGTCGAGACCGACCTCGACCCCGAGGTGCTCGATGCCTGGCTGCACGCGCTCGAGGATCGCCACGGCCGCCGTCGCGACGTGCCGCGCTTCTCGAGCCGCACGCTCGACGTCGATCTCGTGCTGTACGACGAGCGCGTGCTGCGCGGGCCGGGGAACCTCGAGGTGCCGCGCGGGGAGCTCGCGAAGCACGCCTTCGTGCTGAAGCCCTGCGCGGACCTCGCGCCGGAATGGCGCCATCCGACGCTGGGCCGCACGCTGGCGGAACTCTGGCGCGAGTTCCCCGAGGCGAATAAGGCCGGGATCGAAGCGGTGCCGCTCGACCTGTAGCGCGGCTCGCGGATGGTCGCGCTTTCGGAGCTTGCGCCCTGGCGCACCGGATCCGAAGTGCGCCCCGATCGCGCTGGAGACCGCGACGCCAGCCGCCCGCCGAATCTCGAAATCGACCAGCCATGGATGGCGGGTTGAGTGACAAGGCCCCGTCTCCGCCGCCGAGTCGCGGCACGGCGCAGGCGGGGGAATGGCCCCGGAGGCGTGGGTGCCCCAGCCTTCTGCGGGCCGCCACAGCCCAGGCGCGCCCATTCGAGCACAGGGTCGCAGCTCGTCGTCGCATGCGACGACGAGCGAGGGTGAGGCAGGGACGCCGAACGGAAGGACCGCATGGACGCTGGCCGTGTCCTGGCCCGAAGCGTTGGCCAGCCGCGACGAGGAAGACCGCGCGATCCCGGAAGGATCGCGCGGCGGCGGTGCCCGGGGCGAGCGGGGGAACAGCCCTGAAGTCAGGAGTTTCTCGGCTTGCTTCGTCGTAACGAGTCACAGGGGGGCCGGCGACCCGGCCCCCTGCTGGGTCCGGCCGAAGGCCGGAACGAAACCGATCTTCAACCCCGCGACGAGAGCTGTGAGCCGAAGGTGCTTCCCGCGCACGACGCCGGCGCATTCGACGCCCCAAGGCGCTCGCCAAGCGCTTGCGACAAACACCTGACCCGAATAGAAAAGGTCTGGGGAGACTTCAGGCCTTGGCGCACCGGACCGGTTCGTCGGGCCGTGCCCCGCCCGCCGACCGCGAGGCGTCAGATCACGACGCTGCGGCCGCCGTCGACGGCGAGGATCTGGCCGGTCACGTAGCGCGCGTCGCGGGCGAGGTACAGCACCGCACTGGCGACGTCGGTGGCTTCCCCGGCGCGCCGGAGCGCGGTCCGCTCGAGCAGCGCCTGCTGCTCCTTGGCGGGCTTGCCGGCCTCGGGCCACATCACGGCGCCGGGCGCGACGCCATTGACGCGCACGTCGGGGCCGAGTTCGCGCGCCAGCGCCTTGACCATCATCGCGTTCGCGGCCTTGGCCATCGAGTAGACCGGATGCCGCGCGAGCGGTCGGTCGGCGTAGACGTCAACCAGGTTCACGATCGCGCCGCGCGCCGCGCGCAGGTGCGGCGCCGCGGCCTGGGCCAGGAAATAGGGCGCCTTGGCGTTGCTCGCGAACAGGTCGTTCCAGTGCGCCTCGCCGGTCTCGCCGACCGGCGTCGGATAGAACGTACTCGCATTGTTGACGAGCAGGTCGAGCCGACCGAAGTGCGAGACCGCGCGCTCGACCAGCGGCGCCAGCTCGTCGTGCGCCGAGAGGTCGGCCTCGAGCAGCAGCGTCGAGCCTGCACGCGCCGCCTCCAGCCGGTCGGCCAGCGCGAGCGCGTCGGCCTTCGAGGCGCGGTAGTGGAGCGCGAGGTCGTAGCCGGCCGCGTGCAGGGTTTCCGCGATCACGCGGCCGACGCGGCGCGCGGCCCCGGTGATCAGGGCGACCGGACGGGAATCAGCGCTGCGCCGGGCATTCTTCATCCCGGGATGGTGGCACGCCCGCGGGGCACGGCGGCGTCAAGGCCGCGCGCGGTGCCCAATCACTCCTCGCCGAACACCGCCCGCCAGGCCGTGTAATAGGTCGCGAACAGCATCGGCACCACGACCAGCAGCCCGAGCAGCAGCGGCAGCGCGGCGATGATGAAGATCGGGATCAGCACGAGTCCATACACGATGAACGGCACGATGTTGCGCAGGCAGCCGAAGAAGCTGGTCTTCATCGCGGTGATCGCGTCGAGGTCGTCGAACACGATCCGCTGCGGCGCGAACCAGTAGGCCATCAGCAGCGGGATCAGCAGCGCGAGGCCGATCAGCCACGCGATCGCAAAGCTCATCCAGGCCTCCGAGAGCACCGCGGGGTCGATCTCGCCGCCGCCGGCGAAGGCCGCCGCGCCGATCGTCGCGAACAGGATGCCGAAGACCACGGCGACCACGATCACGACGCCGACGAGGTACATCAGGGCGACGGCCACGAGAGCGCCGGGATTCCGGCGAAAGCCGATCAGCAGGTCATCGAGGGCCGGGCCCTCGCCGCGTGCCTGCCGCCGCGCAGCGTGGGCGTAGCCGGCCACCACGAACGGGCCGAGCAGCAATGTGGCGAGTTGTCCGACGAACGGCAGGATGCCGAGCACGAGGAACGCGACGACGACCAGCACGGCGCTGCCGATCCAGAATCCGGGCTTCGCCCCGACGAGCGAGAAGGCCTCGCGGATCCACCGCCAGCCGTCGGATGCCGGACGGGCACGGGGCTCGCGGTGCGCGATCGCCCCCAGGGTGGTGTTCATGGTGATCTCCCCTCGCGCCGGAACGTCAGCGGATGGCCCCGGCTCCGGCGCCAGCCGCGGCTCCCGGAGCATAGTGCGTCGTCTCTGCGGCCGCGCTTGGCGGGCCCGTGTCGATCCGGGATCATCCGACCGCCCACGAGGATCCCCGATGCGCGCCGCGCTGCCCGACCCCACGTCCGATGAGGCCGCGCACGCGGCGCGCGTGCACGACGCGATCGTCGGGCGCATCCGCGCCGAGGGACCGCTGCGCTTCGACGCCTTCATGGACCTCGCGCTGTACGCACCGGGGCTCGGCTACTACAGCGCCGGCGCCGCCAAGTTCGGTCCGGACGGCGACTTCGTGACGGCGCCCGAGCTCGGCACCGTGTTCGCGCGCTGCCTGGCCGAGGCGGTCGCGCCGGCGCTGGCCGCGGGCCCGGCCGATCTGGTCGAACTCGGTGCCGGGACCGGGGCGCTGGCCGCGGGCCTCTTGCCGGCGCTCGAATCGCTTGGGCGCCTGCCGGCGCGCTACCGGATCGTCGAGGTCAGCGCCGACCTGCGCGAGCGCCAGCGCGCGCGGCTTGCCGCGCTGCCGCGCGCGCTCGCGTCCCGGGTCGAATGGCTCGACGCGCCACCGTCCGAGCCCTGGCGCGGCGCGCTGGTCGCGAACGAGGTCGTCGACGCGCTGCCGTGCCGGCTCTTCGAGCTGCGCGAAGGCGGACTGGCCGAACTCGGCGTCGGCCTCGACGCCGGGGGGCGCCTCGCGTGGCGGGATCTCGAGCCCGACGCCGACCTCGCGTCGGCGGTATCGGCGATCCTCGCCGACGGGCGCGATCGACCTCGGCCCTACCGTTCCGAGATTCGCCCGCAGGTGCCGGCGTGGCTGGGCGCGGTCGCGGGCCCGCTCGAGAGCGGGCTCGCGGTGTTCGTCGACTACGGCTTCCCGCGCGCCGAGTACTACCTGCCGGCGCGGGTCATGGGCACGTTGCGCTGCCACTACCGCCACCGCGCCCACGACGACCCGCTGGTCCTCCCCGGACTCCAGGACCTCACCGCCTCGGTCGACTTCAGCCAGCTCGCGGCCGCAGGCCGCGGCCTCGGCTTCGACGTGGCCTGCTTCGCCAGCCAGTCCGCCTTCCTGTTCGCATGCGGCCTGCCGGGGCTGCTCGCCGAGGCGGCGACGCTCGATCCCGTGTCGCTCGCGCGCCTCGGCGCGGAGGTCCGCACGCTGACCCTGCCCGGCGAGATGGGCGAGCGATTCCAGGTGCTGGTGTTGTCGCGCGGACTCGACCCGCGCGCGCTGCCGTTCGTGACCGCCGACCGGAGCGGACGACTGTGAGCGCGCCCGCGCGCTGGTATCGCGACCTGCCGCTGCGCGGGCTGTGGATCGCGCTCGGCTGGACGATGGCCGGTGCGATCGCGCTCGGCTCGCTGCTCACGCTGCCGCCGGTCGCCCCGGACCTGCCGCAGGGCGACAAGCTCCAGCACCTGCTGGCCTACGGCGCGCTGACCGCGTGGTTCGCGCAGATCACCGCGTCGGCCCGGGCGCTGCTGCGCCACGCCGCGGGCTTCGTGCTGCTCGGCGCCGGACTCGAGGTCCTGCAGTCCCTCAATCCGGATCGCCAGTTCGAGTTCGCCGACATGCTCGCGAACGCGGCCGGTGTCCTGCTCGGCCTGGTCGCGGGGCTGCCGCGCGTGCGCGACGGGCTTGCGCGGCTGCTGCGTCGCCGGACGCGATGACACCGCGATGACGCGGCGGACTTGCATCGGCGCGCGATCGCGTCTTTAATCCGGCGTGAATGTCCGGACCAAGTCCGTGCGCGCGGCTTCGCGCATCGCGCCGGCTCCCCCGTCGTTTCCGATTCCAAGAGGCCCCCGATGAACGAGCCCCTGATCCGCCCGAAGACGCTGACCCTGTCGATCCTCGCCGCGCTGTCGCTGGCCGGTGGCCTCCCGGCCGCGATCGCCGAACCCGAGGCCCAGGCCGAACGCGAGGACGCCACCCGGACCGAGGAGTCCGGCATCGCGCTCGAGACGATCGTCGTCACCGCGCGCAAGCGCGAGGAGCAGCTGCAGCAGACGCCGCAGGCGATCACCGCGTTCACGTCCGCCGACATCGAGAAGAACCGGATCGAGCGGATCGGCGACGTCGCCAACCTGACCACGGGCCTCAACTTCTCGCCGATCTTCGGCAGCGTGGTCGCGACCCCGATCATCCGCGGTTCGGCCCAGACCTTCGGCGCGCCGAACGTCGGCGTGTTCCTCGACGGCGTGTATCTCACCGGCAAGGCCGCGATGGACATCCATCTCGCCGACCTCGAGCGGATCGAGGTCGTGAAGGGCCCGCAGAGCGCGCTGTACGGCCGCAACACCTTCGCCGGCGCGATCAACTACGTGACCCGGCGGCCTTCGTTCGACCCGCGCGGCAACGTCAGCGTCACCGGCGGTTCGGACGGCCTGCGCGAGGGGATCGCCAGCTACTCGGGGCCGATCAGCGACCAGTTCGCGTTCCGCATCGCCGGCCGCTGGTTCGAGCACGACGGCTTCTTCGAGAGCAGCCTCGACGGCGGCAGCATCGACTTCGAGAAGACGCGCGGGATCGCGGCGGACTTCCTGTACCAGCCGGACTCGCCGCTGTCGGTGCTGTTCAAGCTCTCGTACACGGACGAGGATTCAGGTCAGCCGGCGAGCCAGGTGGTGCGCGCGAACGCGCTGCCGCGCGTGACGCCGATCATCCCGCCCGCGACCGGCCTTGGCCTCAACCAGACCTACGTCGGCGCGCTGCCGGGACGTCCGCGCGCGCTCGACGTCAACACGACGCGGCTCAATGAGCTGCACGAGTACGGCTACCGCGAGGAGACCACGCGCTTCTCGGCCAACATCGACTACGCGTTCGAGACCATGGCGCTGACCTCGATCACGGCCTGGAACCGGCGCGACACCGAGTACCAGTTCGATGGCGACAACACGGTCTGCGACCGGCCGTCGTGCCCGAACTTCGGCCCGCCGATCGCGGGCGGCACGTCGCGCTTCGCGACCAGCTCGGAGGACGGCCGGATCGATGACTGGAGCCAGGAGTTCCGGCTCGCGTCGATCGCCGATGGGCCGCTGCAGTGGCTCGCCGGCTTTTACTACTACAAGTCCGACAGCGACGCGATCCAGCGCAGCCTCGCGCCGATCGGCAGCCAGGCCACCTTCGGCTTCCCGCGCATCCGGCTCGACACCCGCAGCACCGCGCTGTTCGGCTCGGTCAGCTGGGCGTTCGCCGACCGCTGGCGGCTCGGCCTCGAGGGACGCTACGAGTCCGAGTCGCAGAGCTTCACGCAGGCCCCGACGGTCACCGCCGGCGTGCCCGCCGGCAGCGCCTCGCTCGCGGTCTTCGATCTCGAGCAGGACTTCAGCTTCTTCACGCCGCGCATCGTGCTCGACTACCGCCCCGACGACTCGTCGATGTACTACCTGAACGCGGCCAAGGGCGTGAAGGCCGGCGGCTTCAACACCAACCTGCGCATCTTCGACAACCAGCGCACCTATGGCGAGGAAAGCCAGATCACGTTCGAGGTCGGCGCCAAGCACTCGTTCCTCGACAACCGGCTGCAGAGCAACCTCGCCCTCTACACGACGCGCTGGGACGACCAGCAGGTCGCCTGCCAGAACCCGGCGAACCTGTTCCCGGGCGCGACCACGACGCAGCGCACCTACGTCTGCAACGTCGGCGAGGCGCGGATCAAGGGCCTCGAGCTCGACCTCGCCTACCGCGCGAGCGAGTTCGTGACCCTGCGCGGCGGCTGGTCGTGGACCGACGCCCGCTACAAGGCCTTCGTCGACGACAGCCTCGCGGCGACGATCAGCCAGGCCGGGCTGCCCCCGTACCAGTTCCGCAACCGCTACCTGCCGTACGTGCCGAAGAACGTGTTCTTCGGCGTGCTCGACGTCGATGTGCCGCTCTCCGGCGACATGGCGTTCTTCTCGAACTTCTCGCTGAACCGGGCCTCGAAGCAGTACCTGCGCGCCGACAACCTCGCGTTCATCGATTCGCGGCTGCTCGCGAACCTGCGTTTCGGCATCCGCACCGGCCCGTGGACGGTCAGCGCGTTCGCGAACAACCTGTTCGATGACAATTCCGCGCTCACCGGCGTCCGCTTCTTCGACAGCGTGAACTTCTCGGTGCCGGCGCCGCTGGTCACGTGGAGCCCGCCGCGCCAGGTCGGCGTGACCGTCCGCTACGACTTCTGACGGACGCGCAGACGTGAACGCCGGCGCGCGGCAGGACGCGCGCCGGCGGTCGAGGCGGCCCTCGGACGTGGGCCCGATCCGACCGCGGCGGTCGAGGACCGCAGGCGTCAGCCCTTGACGTGCACCTCGCGCAGGTGCGCGATCGCCTCGAGCCGCGCCGTGCGCATCGCGGCGCCGATCGCCTCGCCGCCCAGCCCCTGCGCGACGAAGGGCCGCGCGTCGATCGCGCGCACCGCGTCGAGGCATTCGCGCAGATAGGCGCCCTGCGGGTAGGGCTCATCCTCGCGCCCGAGCCGCCCGCGCCGGTCGGCCTCGCACGCGAGCGTGAACGCGCGCATCCGCTCCGGTCGCCGGATCGCATCGAGCGATTCGATCAGCGCCAGCACCGTCGTCGCGCGCAGCTCGAACGCGCGGTGCGCCTCGAGGTGGTGACGGCAGACCAGGCGTGCCATCGCCGCGAACTCGGACGGCGCCTTGAAGCGCGCCGCGACCGCATCGACCAGCGGCAGCCCGGTGAACTCGTGGCGCAGGTGCCTCGGCAGTTCCTCGCGCGGCGTGACGCCCTTGCCGAGGTCGTGCAGCAGTCCCGCCCAGCCGACCAGCGCGTCGCCCGGCGCGAGTCGCGCCGCCATGTCCGAGACCATCTCCTGGTGGAGCCCGGCGTCGATCTCGGGATGGAACTCGGGCCGCTGCGGCGTGCCGTAGAGCCGGTCGAGCTCGGGGATCAGATGCGCGAGCGCCCCCGCGTCGCGCAGCACGCGCAAGAACACGCCCGGTCGCGGCGTCTCGAGCGCCTTGCGGATCTCGACGAAGGCGCGCTCGGGCACGAGATGCTCGATCTCGCCCGCGGCCGCGATCTCGCGCATCAAGGCGAGCGTCTCGGGCGCGACGGTGAAGCCCTGCGGCGCGAAGCGCGCCGCGAAGCGCGCGACGCGCAGCACGCGCAGCGGATCCTCGACGAAGGCCGGCGAGACGTGCCTGAGCACGCGCGCCCCAAGGTCCCGCGCGCCGCCGAAGGGATCGACGAGGCGGCCCTCGGAGTCTTCGGCGATCGCGTTGATCGTGAGGTCGCGCCGCGCGAGGTCCTGCTCGAGCGTCACGTCCGGCGCGGCGTGGAAGACGAAGCCCTTGTAGCCGCGTCCCGACTTGCGCTCGGTGCGCGCGAGCGCGTATTCCTCGCCGGTCTCGGGATGCAGGAACACCGGAAAGTCCGCGCCGATCGGCCGGAAGCCGGCGGCGCGCATGTCCTCGGGCGTCGCGCCGACGACGACGAAGTCGCGGTCGCCGACCGGAAGGCCGAGCAGCCGATCGCGGACCGCGCCGCCGACGAGGTAGACCGAGGCCGAGGCAGGCAGAGGCATCGGCCTAGGCTAGCGCCTCCGCGATGCGATGCCCGCGCGCGGCTCAGGTCGGTCCTCGGGCGCCTGCGAGTACCGCCGTGTGCGCGTCCAGCCGCTCGACCAGGATCCGGCGCGAGGTGTCGTCGTGGATCCGGTCGAGCGCGGCCCGGCAGGCGTCGAGTGCGGCGCGCGCGGCCTCGCGGTCGCCGCGCAGCAGGGCCGACTCGGCCGCCAGCCAATGGCGCTGCGCGGTGAGGTCGAACAGCGCCCCGTCGAGCCGTTCGCGCCAGGCATCGAGCAGGTCGGCGTCGCGCTCGACCAGCGCGGCGTGCGCGGCGAGCGCGACCGCGATCAGCTGGCGCTGGCCGTCCGGGGTCTCGGGATAGGCCTCGGCCAGCACCGCGGCCGCCTCGCGCGCCGCATCGGGCTCGTCGCGATCGAGCGCGCGCGACAGCCGGAGCTGCGCCGCGCCGATCCGCAGCAGCCGGTCGGCGTCCGGACCGGGCAGGGGCGGCACCAGCGCCTCGGGCCAGTCGCGCGGCCGGACGCCGGTCATCGTCAGCACGCCGAGTTCCTGCAGCCGGCGGTACGCCGCGACCAGCGCCGGCCGGCGCACGAGATCGAGGAGCCCGCGTCCGTCCGAGCGCCAGCCGGCGGATGTGAACGGAATCAGGTTGACCGTGCCGATCAGGAGACCGAAGGCCGCGAACGCGCCGGCGGCGAGCCACGCCGTGCTTCCGGGTGAGAGCGTTGGCATCAGCGCCAACGCGAGCCCCGCGCCGATGAGATTCGCGAGCGGACCGCCCGCGAGATAGACCGCGTCGTCGAGCCGCGGCCGCGCCGCGTTCGGCGGCGGCAGCAGCGACGCGAAGCCGCCGATGCCGCGGACGCTGCGCGTGACGTGCAGCCGCCAGCCGCCGGTGCTGCGCTCGAGCCGCAGCGGACCGACCCCGAAGGCGAACGGCCGGTAGCCGCGCGCGAGCGCCGCGACCGCATGACCGGCCTCGTGCAGGACGGTCTGCGTCCAGATCGCGAGCACGGCGAGGATCGCGATCTTCACCGCGTCGAGGGCGCTCGCCCCATCGCCGATCGCGCGGACGCCGAGCACGGCGACGATCGCGCCGACCACGGCGCTCGCGAGGGTGACGAGCACGAACGACCACGAGACGCGCCGCGCCGGGCGAGCCGGCCCGACCGGCGCGAGCGGGTGCGCGGTCGGCGGCGTCGCGCTCACGGGGCGATCAATCCCGCTCTGGACGGGTGCGGCGATAGGCGTCGAGCTCGTCCTGCTTGCCGTCCTCGCCGCGCAGCATCCGCGGCACCACCGCCGCCATCGGCGTCGGCCGGATGCCGAGCCCGGCGAGACCGTCGCGGCTCGGCACCGAGTCGAGCGCCAGCGAGCGGAAGTTGTCGAGCGACAGCGGCTTGCCGGGCACGAGACCGAAGACCGCGGCCTGGAGCTTGCCGAGCGGGTCGGGAAGTCCGACGATCAGCCGGCGCAGCCCGAGCGCGTCGCGGGTCATCGCGACGATCTCGCGCAGCGTGACGACGTCGGGTCCGCCGAGCTCGTAGACCTGGCCGATCGTCGAACGGTCGGCCAGCGCCTTCTCGAAGGCCGCACAGACGTCGCCGACGAAGACCGGCGCGAAGCGCGCTTCGGCGCGCGCGAGCGGCATCACCGGCGCGAGCCTCAGCAGCGCGGCGAAGCGGAAGAAGAGCCCGTCGCCGCGGCCGAAGATCACCGACGGCCGGAAGATCGTCCAGTCGAGCCCGCTCGCGCGGACCAGCGCCTCGGCCTCGCCGCGGGTCTTGAGATACCAGCTCTCGCCCTCGCCGGCGCGGAGCGAGCTCATCTGCAGCAGCCGGGCGACCCCCGCGGCCTTCATCGCATCGATCACGAGGCGGGTCAGCTCGACATGGGCGCGCCGGAAGCCGGAGCCGTCGAAGCCGCGCTCGTTGAGGATGCCGACGAGGTTGATCACCGCGTCGGCGCCGGCGAAGTGGGCGGCGAGCGTCTTCGGGTCGTAGACGTTGGCGCTCACGACGCGCACGGTCGGAAGCACCGCGAGCTCGCGGTGGCGTTCGCGGTTGCGCGAGAGCACGGTGATCTGGAGGCCTTGCGCGGCGAGCCGCGGGACGAGGTGCGAGCCGACGAAGCCGGTGCCGCCGAGGATGACGATGCGGGAAGGTTTCATGCGGGTCTCCGGGAAATGCGGGGGTTCCTGGCCACGGCGACCGGCGCCGGGCACACGGCCTCGACGCGCGCGTCGCGGTCGGCCGGCCACAGGCCCATTCGGGTCGAGACGCGGGTCATGCCGCGCCCGAGGCGCCAGTCGTAGATCACGCTGAAGGCCATCACGCGGGTGATGTACTCGCGCGTTTCGCGGAAGGTCACGGTCTCGGACCAGAGGTCGGGCGGCAGGTCCGGCCGCGCGGCGAGCCAGCGCTCGACCGGCGCGGGCCCCGCGTTGTACGCCGCGGCCGCGAGCCAGAGCCGACCGTCGTAGCGGTCGCGCCGCTCGGCGAGGTAGCGCGTGCCGAGGCGGATGTTGAGCGCCGGCTGCTCGAGGTCGGCGGCGCCGCGCCACGGCACGCCCTCGCGCTTCGCGACCGCGGCCGCGGTCGAGGGCAAGAGCTGCATCAGGCCGCGCGCGTCGGCGCCCGAGCGCGCGTGCACGTTCCACGCGCTCTCGGAGCGGATCAGCGCGAGCACGAAGGCCGGGTCGAGCCGGTCGCGCTCGGCGGCGGCCATCACCTCGCGGCGGAAGCCGATCGGGAAGCGCAGCTCGTAGTAGCGGGTCTCGTCGGCGCGCAGCAGCGTC